>JACMRG010000255.1 GCA_014376585.1 Opitutaceae bacterium
ACCGCTTCATCTTCGTCCACACCCCAAAACACGGCTCTTGGCTCAATCTGGTCGAGACCCTCTTCGGAAAAATGGCCCGCACCTTCCTGCGCGGCATCCGCGTCAAAAGCTGGGCGGAACTTCGCGCCCGCATCCTCCTGGGCATCGCTGAGATTAACGCCGCTCCCGTCGTCCATCGCTGGAGTAATTGCACGGTCCTCGACCCCGTGCCTTAATTGTTCACCTTTCAGTCGAACGATCTAATAGGAGCTGAAATCGGCGTGAACCGCACGCCGATTCGTGACGCCCTTCGAAACCTGGAGGTCACCGGGCTCTTCCCCCCCCCCTCCCCCTCCGCCGTCGTGGCTTTCAGCAGAGTGTCATCGCGCGGACTAAGCCATAACTTTCGCCCAAAAGGAGTCGTTGACGAAAGCGTTAATTTGTTATCGTCATGTATACATTATTTTGGCCATATCATAAACACTATGAAATTTCACGCTTTGGTGGTCTGGCAAATCGCGGCGGTGTTGGTTTTGCCTTCATTCCTCGCTGCGCAGTCCATTTACCCGGTGCCGACGTCCGCTCCCATTGCCAAGGTCACTGCCTTACCTACGGATGAGACCGTCATTCTCAAGGAATTCCTGGTCACCGACAGCGGAGATCTCGGCTACTCGACGGCCAACGCGATCGGCGTCACGCGCACAGCGGAGGCGCTGATCGACACCCCGCAGACGATCAACGTGATCAACCAACAGTTTCTCCAAGATTTCGCGCCGATCGAACTGGGCGACGTGCTTCAGTTTGTCGCGGGAGTGACCATTGAGTCGAACGTCGGGGATAGCGCGATGATCCGCGGCTACACGGTGCGCGATCAGTTTACCGACGGGATGGTCGACAACCAAAACCAAAGCCAGATGGGCGCGGAACCGTTTCAATACGAACGTATCGAAGTGCTGAAAGGACCGGCCGGACTTGTCTACGGATCGACCGCGATTGGCGGCCTTACCAATCGCGTGCGCAAGGCGCCGCAGTGGAAAACACGCGGGGAAATCGCATTCACCGTCGGCACGAACAACCAGACTAAAACCGAGTTCGACTATACTGCTCCGCTGAACAAGCGGGTGGCGTATCGCCTCGTTGCGACCTTCCTCAATCAGGACATGGTCAACGGTGTAAAGACGAAGTTCGCGTTTTCCAACCGCTGGAACGTTAACCCGAGTGTCACGTTCAAGCTCACACCGAAAAGTCAGCTGCGCGTCTTCGGTGAGTTTCTCACTGAGCGCGCCTACAAGCATTGGGGCGAGGTGGGGATGTTCACGAGCGTGACCGTGCCGACGCAGCGCACGGTCTCAGCGCCGGCTAATTTTCTCCGGCTCGGCGATCTGGAGACGACTTTTGGCGTGCCGCAGGCGCAGGGTGGAATCACGACGTGGGGGCTGCTGCCGCGGAATTTTACCTTCGGTGAGAAACAGGGCACCGCGAAAAACATGAAGCAGGCCGCGGGCGTGTTCTACGAGGCGAAGCTGGGCGACGACTGGCTCGTGCGCGCTGGCGGCACTTACAGTTTCTGGGATCACTTCGTGCAAGACGTGATCCCCGTTGGCATGGCGGGCAACAACCATGAAATGACGCGCCTGTGGCGCACGATCAAGAATGTCGATCAGTATGCGATCGTCGCGTTGGATTCGACGTATTCCTTTAAGCTTTTGGGCGGCCAGCACCGGCTTTTTGCCGTGAACCAGTTTCAGTTCCGTCGTCTACGTCAAGAAATCTACCAGAACAACCCGGCGCGTCAGATCCAAAACCTCGACCTCTATAACCCAGTCTATCTTGGCTACGATCCGTTCGATATGGTGCGCACTAATCGGCAAATCGGCCGCGCGCCGAATTACGCGTTCGGGTTCAAGGATCACGTGAAGTTCCTCGACGATAAACTCCAGCTCGCGGGCGGCCCCCGCTTCGACTGGTTCCGCACGCGCACGGACAACCAGATCAGTGGCGTGGCGGGTCGGCAGGTGAAGGGCCAAAAGTGGACTTACAACTACGGTGCAATCTTCAAACCGACGAAGGCCTACTCGTTTTTTTACGGGCATTCCGAAACCTACACGCCGAACACGAATGTGAACCCCGACGGCCGGACCTTTCAGCCGCAAGTCGGTTCGGTGGACGAGGCTGGAATCAAGCTGGCGTTTCTCGAGGGCCGGTTGGCCGGCACGATTTCGGCCTATAACCTAAAGCTTGAGCACATCATTCTCAACGATCCTGATCCCCTGCGTGCGGCCGCGGGCTACCGCATCGACAGCGGCAAGCAGGAGACCAAAGGTTACGAGGCCGATGTGTTCGTGACGGTCACGCGCGGCTGGCAGTTCAACGTCGGCGGATCGAAGGTCGATGTGACCACGCTCAACGGTATCTTTCCGCGCGGCTCCGCAAAGGTGTCGGCCAATGTCGCCACGAGCTACCGCTTCTCCGACGGTGCGCTCAAGGGTCTGGGATTAGGCGGCGGATGGATTTACAAGGGCAAATTCAACGTCGAGACACCCGCGACCACTGACCGCGTCGCACGCTACTACCTGCCCGCATACGACTACGGTTCCCTCTGGGTGAGTTACCCGTGGAAAAAATACCGCTTCCAGGTAAACGTCGCCAACGTGACCGACGAGTGGTATCTCATCCGTAGCACTTCGAAGGATCAAATCTGGCAGGGCCCGGAGCGGCAGTATCGCCTGCGCGTCAGCCGGATATTCTGAACGCGACCCCTCCTTTCAACCCCATCATGAAACGACTCACCCTTTTCGCCGTCACCCTTGCGATCCTCCTGCCTCTTGCGTCGCACGCCGCCCCGACGGCCGAGGTGCTCGAAGTGCGCAAAATCTGGAGCGAAGGCGCCCACAACGCGTTCACCGATCTCATCCGCTGGGACGGCCGGTGGTGGTGCACGTTTCGTGAGTCCGAGGCGCACGTCGGTGGCGACGGGGCGATCCGCATCCTCGTGTCGGCCGACGGTGCGAAATGGAAGTCGGTTGCGCGCCTCACCGAAAAAGGCATCGACTTGCGCGATCCGAAACTGACCGTGATGCCCTCGGGCAAGCTCATGCTCAACTGCGGCGGTTCCGTCTATGAAGGCCGCACGCTCAGGGGCAAACAGTCGCGCGTGATGTTCTCCGACGACGGCCGCACATGGACCGCGCCGCAGCGCGTCCTCACCGAAGGCGAATGGCTTTGGCGCGTGACATGGCACGACGGCGTCGCTTACGGCGCGGCTTACAGTGCGAAGACCGCGAGTTCCGCCCCGTCCGGCCCCGAGTGGTCCCTCTCGATTTATCGCAGCACCGACGGGGTGTCGTGGGAGTTGTTGAAGAAAATGGAAGTCACGGGCCGTCCCAATGAAACGACGCTGGGCTTCGAGCCCAACGGCGAAATGCTCGCGCTCGTGCGCTGCGAGGGTGACGACCGCATGGGCCGTATCGGCCGGGCGCTCCCGCCCTACCAAAAGTGGGCGTGGCAGACGAGCAACTACCGTTTCGGCGGGCAGAACGCAGTTCGCCTTCCGAGCGGCGAGTGGCTCGTTGGCACCCGCGACTACACGCTCGCGAAACCCGGCTCTACCGCCGGCTGGCGCACGATCCTCGCACGACTGGAGAACGACGGGCGGCTCGCGACCCTTGCCACATTTCCGAGCGAAGGCGACACGAGTTATCCCGGCATGGTATGGCACGACAGCGTGCTGTGGGTAAGCTACTATTCAAGCCACGAGGGCAAGTCGGCGATCTATCTCGCGCGGGTGAAAATTGTCGAACGATGAAGCACTTCCTCGCTCCGAGACCGAGGCTAAGATTCCGCAGAAATTTATTTATGAAAGCCAGGTTGTCTTTCTTGGTGATGATGTCCGCGGTTTGCGCGATAAGCGCTTCCGGCTCAACGGAGGGGCCGGTGGTTCTGAAGAATCGGCGGGAACTGTTCGTCGATAATTTTCTGGTTTAGGAAAAAGCCCTGCCGGAATATCGGCAGGGCGTGCCCCTCCCCGCAGGCACGGCGCTGAAATTTGATGAGCCTTGGGAAGGCAGGGGGCGCCTACGTCACCATAATTTCCGACGGAAAAAAATTTCAGATGTATTATCGCGGCGGTTTTGGCGCGCAGGAAAACAAGAATGGTTCCTCGCAGTTTGCAGTGGGTGGAAGCAGGAAGCGTGGTAGGCGGGGGGAGTGAGTCCCGAGCAATTATTTCAAGAACTTTTAGGGCTGGGCCGGCAGTGGCGGGTGACGCGTTGCGAGTATGCGCCGAAAGACGGCACCGCGCGCGGCGAGCTGGACGGCGTGGTGTGGCTGTGGATCGAGGAGACGGCCGAGCTGTGGACCTACGAGAGCAGCGCGGCCGGCGAGGCAGTCCGTGGTTACGACCATGTCGGCGAAGAGCTGGCCTGGCGGCACCTCGAAGGGTTCGAGCATCGTTACGAGATCCGGTGCCGCCTGCCGCGCGGGCAACGCACGGGCGAGGGCACGCGCACGTCGCGGCGGCGGGGCCCAAGGTGGATTGGAGCGGAGCGGTCTGCGTGGGCTGCGACGAGCTGAGCGTGCGCAAGGGGCCCCACCACGTGAGCGTGTTTTGCGATCTGATCGGCAAACGCGTGCGCTTCCCCACGCCGGGCAAGGACGCGGCCACTTGGGCGGGGTTTGTCGAGGCCCTGGGCGCGCACAACGGCCATCCCCGGGCGATCACGGAGGTCTCGATCGACATGAGCCCCGCCTACATCGCCGGCGTGCGCGGGAACCTCGGCGACCAGGCGGTCGGCGTGTTCGACAAGTTCCACGTTATCATGCACGCCAACTTCGGGGTGGACGAAACCCGCCGGGCCGAGTGCGCGCAAGCGGAGGGCTCCGCCCGCGAACGGCTCAAACAGACGCGCTGGATCTTGTTCAAAAACCCCGCGAACCACACGGCCAAACAGGCCGAACGTTAGGCCGGGCTGTTGAAGAGCAATCTGGCGAGCGTGAAGGCGCACCCGATGCGGCTGATCCTGCAGGCCATCCACGCGATTCCGGACGCCACGCCGGCCCGGCGCAAACTGCGCGCCTGATGCCGCTGGAGGCGCTGGACCGCGGGCCAGCACGCGCCCGCGTTGTTCGCGGCGATGGTGAAAACCGCCAAGATGATCGAGCGACACCTCGAGGGCGTCATGGCGCACTGGCTCCGCCGCACGAGCAACGCCTTCCTCGAGGGCTTCGACTGCGTCTTCTCCGCCGTCAAGCGTGGGGTCCGCGGCTTCCCCTCAACCGGAAAACCTCAGCACCATGCTTTACTTCACCGCCGGGCACCTCGAATTGCCCTCTACCCACTGAAAACAGCGAGGAACCGCAAAAGATTTTATGAAATATGCGCGTGAAGAACGAACCGCTTCTTTCGGCGAAATTTTCATGAGAAATGCGCGAAGAGCGAACACGACGAGCAGTCGGTTTTAAAGCCCGATCTCGTCAGGACCATACCAACACTGCCCCCGGCGATTAGGGTGCCCTTAAAATTTAAAATTACCTCTCCGGTTATTTTTAGGAGGGGTCAATTTTACCGGCCTATTTCCGAATATGCCGGCCTATTTCCGAAAAGTGCCGGAGTTATTATCGGTCAACACGCGCAGACGATGGCTTACGCCTCCAACTGCGGGCGGTTCTTTTCGGGCCAGTCGATGTGGAAGAACTTGCCGCGAGGTTTGTCGGTGCGCTCGTAGGTGTGGGCGCCGAAGTAGTCGCGCTGGGCTTGGAGCAGGTTGGCCGGCAGGCGGGCCGAGCGGTAGCCGTCGTAGTAGCTGAGGGCCGAGGAGAACGTCGGGATGCTGATGCCGCTCTCGACCGCGAGGCTGATCACTTTGCGCCAGTTGGTCTGCGCCTTCTGGATCGTCTTGTTGAAGTAGCCGTCGAGGAGGAGGTTCGCGAGCTTCGGGTTACGGGCGTAGGCCTCGGTGATCTTTTGGAGGAACGCGGCGCGGATGATGCAACCGCCGCGGAAGATCTGCGCGATCTGGCCGAAATTGAGTTTCCAACCGTATTCGCCCTGCGCGGTGCGCATGAGCTGGAAGCCCTGCGCGTAGGAGCAGATCTTCGAGCAGTAGAGCGCGTCGTGGATGGCGGCGATGAGTTCCTTCTTCTTGGCGGGAGAGACTTTTTTGATCTTCGGGCCTTTGAGAACTTTGGAGGCGGCCACGCGCTCGTCCTTGATGGCGGAGAGGCAGCGGGCGAAGACGGATTCGGCGACGGTCGGAGCCGGCACGCCCATGTCGAGGGCGTTGACGGAGGTCCATTTGCCGGTGCCTTTTTGGCCGGCGGTATCGAGGACGATGTCCACGAAGGGCTTCTTCGTCATCGGGTCCTTCTGCTTGAGGATGTCGGCGGTGATCTCGATCAGGAAGCTGTCGAGCGCGCCTTTGTTCCAAGTGGTGAAAATCTCGCCCATCTCTGCGGGCTTGAGGCCGAGGAGGCCCTGCATGAGGGAGTAGGCCTCACAGATCATCTGCATGTCGCCATACTCGATGCCGTTGTGGACCATTTTCACGTAGTGGCCGGCGCCGTTTTCACCGATGTAAACGGTGCAGGGGACGCCGCCCTTTACGGGCTTGCCGGGGGTGGCGCCCATGATGGGCTTGCCGGTCTTCTTATCGACCTTCGCGGCGATGGCCTTCCAGATCGGCTCAAGGTGTTTGAACGCTTCCTTGTCGCCACCGGGCATGAGAGACGGGCCGAAGCGCGCACCTTCTTCGCCGCCGGACACGCCGGAGCCGATGAACAGGAAGCCCTTTTCCTTGAGGGCTTTTTCGCGGCGGATGGTGTCGGTCCAGAGGGCGTTGCCGCCATCGATGATGATGTCGCCGGGCTCAAACACGGCGGTGAGACCGTCGATCACGGCATCGGTGGCCTTGCCGGCCTGCACGAGGATGATGGCCTTGCGGGGCTTGGAGAGGGACTGGGCGAACTCCTCGAGGGTCTTGGAGCCGACAACGCCGCCGGGGGTGTTGGGGTTTTCCGCGACGAACTTGTCGGTCTTCTCGGTCGTGCGGTTGTAAACCGAGATCTGGAATCCGTGGTCGGCGATATTGAGGGCGAGGTTCTGACCCATCACGGCTAGGCCGATGAGTCCGATGTCGGAGTGCGTTTTGGCCATAGAGAGGAGAATAGGATTATTTGGCTTCGGCGCTGAAACCAACCCGTTTTTGCAGGCATGACAGATTTTTTCCGCCCGGCCGATGGGAGCGCCCGTCCGACGGTTCGCCGCTGTCCGGTGCGATCAGGACTTGGGGGCGGTCTGCTGCTTCGCGTTGTAGCCGGCCTTGGTGGGGAAGAAACCGGCCAATTTGTCCACGAAGGGCGTCAGAAATTTCGGCTCGTTGCGCTCGTAAACCCAGTTGAAACCGACCACGGAAATGATGAGCGCCGACACGACCGCGAGCACGACTTTGTTGGTGCCGGCCAGTTTGCGCAGCACGATAACCACGCCGACGATGATCAACACGGCGATGCCGACGTTGATCCAGAAGGCGGTGGGGATCTTCTGCAGCTTTTCAGCTGCGGTGACTGCGAACAGAAACATGTTGTGATGGAAAAGATGCCCGTCCGATGACACGAGGGTGAAAGCGGAGGGTGCGCAAATTTGCTTAAATTTTCACGGCTGCCGTGTGTTCGCCGCGGGTCGCGCAATTGATCCACGCCGTGGCGCCGTCGGCGTAATGCTCTTTTTTCCAGACCGGCACGCGGGCCTTGGTCTCGTCGATGAGGTAGCGGCAGGCGTCGAACGCCGCGCCGCGGTGCGTGGCGGTCACGCCCACCCACACCGCAAGATCGCCGATCTTCAGCGCGCCCGCGCGGTGCACGCAAATCGCGCCGCGAATGGCGAACTTCGCGCGCGCCTCTTCAAGGATGCGCCCGCCTTCCTTTTCCGCGAGCGGTGCGTAGGCTTCGTAGTCGAGCGCGAGCACGGGATGGCCGTCGTTGTGGTCGCGCACCCAGCCCTCGAAGGTGACGCAAGCGCCCGAGTGCGCATCGGCCAACGTGCGTTGGAGCGCGGCGGGATCGATGGGCTCGCAGGAGATGTGAAACATGCGGGGGAGGGGGGAGGGGCGAGAGAGGAGGGTAGCGAAGGGTCAGAGGGGTGGGAATTTCCAAAAACGTGCGTTCAACCCCCCGCGACCGGCGGGATAAACACCACGGTTTGTCCCTCGCGTAGCGGCGTTTCCCACGCGACAAACTCTTCGTTGATCGCCGCCCTCACACGATCTGTCGGCAACGTGAAACCATGTCGTGCCCGCAGCTCTTCGTAAAGCGCGGCGGCGGTCTGCGCCGGCGTGGCAAGGGTCTCGCGGGCGAGGCCGCGTTGCTCGCGGAGGATGGCGAAATATTGGATGTTAACCGTGATCATCGGTGCTTCCGTCCTTACGCGTGGGGCGTTGCGCGGATGTCGCTCTTGCCGCCGGTTTTTTCAAGCAGGCGCACGTCTTTGATGACGATGTCGTGGCTCACCGCCTTGCCCATGTCGTAGAGCGTGAGCGCGGCGACCGTTGCGCCGGTGAGCGCTTCCATCTCGACGCCGGTCTTCGCGTGCGTCTCTGCGCTGCACGTGATGACGACCTCGGTCGAGCCGTCGGCGGCGGGCGGGCGGCTCTCGATTTGGATTTTGCAATCGTCGAGCGGCAATGGGTGGCAGAGCGGGATGAGCTCGCTCGTCTTCTTTGCGCCCATGATGCCGGCGAGGATCGCGGTCTGGAAGACCGGCCCTTTCTTTGTCGCGATGTCGCCGTCGCGCAGCAGCGTCGCGAGTGCGGGCGGCAGCACTACGATGGCGACGGCGCGCGCGACCCGATGGGTCGCGGCTTTGGCGCCGGCGTTGACCATCGCGGGCTGGCCTTTGGCGTCGAGGTGGGAGAGCATCGCGTGCATTTCATGCACGAACGCCGAACGCTCAACGTTCAACTTTCAACGTCTACCAGAAACCGATCTCACACCCATGGCGTAAACGGCACCACCGTGCCCGCCGGGAACTCATCCTGCTCCGCGGGTAATTCGACAAAGCCATCCGTGCCGACGAGCCCCGCGAAATCTCCCGAGGTGTTCACCGTTTCCGGCGAGGCCAGCAGTTCCGCGCGCGGTCCACTACTCAGCGTCACGGGCATCAGGCTCGCGAGCTTCGGCTTGAAAATCACCGGCGCCGCCAGCGCCGCCATGCGCGTTGCGGTCAGGGTCGCACCGCTCGCATGTGCCAGCGCCGGCAGCACGTAACGATGCAGGCAGGTGTAACTCGAAACGGGATTGCCCGGCAGCGCGAAGATCGGCGTCGCGCGTGCGCTCAGCCCAAACCAAAACGGTTTGCCCGGTCGCTGCGCCACGCCGTGAAAGATTTTCTTCACGCCTTGGCGCGTGAGTTCCTCGGGTAAAAAATCGAATTTCCCCTTCGAGATGCCGCCCGTGATCAGCAGCACGTCGTATTCGGCGAGCAGGTGCCACAACAGGTGCTCGACCTCGTGCCGCACATCGCGCACGTGAAATCGCTCCACGCGCGGATAACCCGCCAGCGTGAGCGCCGCGCGCAACGCCTGATCGTTGCTCCGCCGGATCTGGTGCGGTGCCACGGCCGCCTCGACCTCCACCAACTCATCGCCGGTCGTCACGATCGCGATCCTCGGCGAGTGCGCGACCGTGAGCGTCGCATAGCCGCACGCCGCGGCCACCGCGATTTCGCGGCCCGTCAATCGCGTGCCGGCGCGCACGATCACGGTGCCGGCGCGATGATCGCTGCCGCGTCGATGGAGGGCGTTGCCCGCCGGAAATTCGCCCGCCGAATCGCTGCTCACCTTCATCGCGCCACCGGCCGTTACCTTCGTGGTTTCCTCGTAAGGCACGACGCAATCCGCGCCTGTCGGCAACACCGCGCCTGTCATGATCTCCACGCACGCTTCTGCTGCCGCGCCGAGCGTCCGCGGCACCATGCCCGCCGCTTGCACGCCCTCGATACGAAACGTCCGCGTGCCCGCCGCCAGCGCCGCCGCGCGCAACGCGTAGCCGTCCATCGTCACGCGATCAAACGGCGGCAGGTCGCGGTCCGCGCGCAGGTCCGCGCGCAACACCCGCCCGGTCACCGTCGCGAGCGGGCAGTCCTCCCGGTGAAACAGGGGAATGTTCTCGCGGATCAGCCGTTCGGCTTCGCTGGGGGTGAGCATGGGGTGGTGGCGATGTTCGCTTCACCGTTTGTTTCCGAGCGCCCGCGTCGGGGCGAACGAAAATTCGTCGTTTCCTTTGCTTCCTCGTCTTCGTCACATTCGTTGCTCTCCCATGCCCGGCCCCCGTGATCAATTTCAGCGTCCGCTCCGTGATCTCCGCATCTCGGTCACGGATCGCTGCAATTTCCGCTGCCCCTACTGCATGCCGAAAGAGGTCTTCGGCCCCGGCCACGCCTTCCTGCGCGATCCGCAACTGATGTCGCTCGGCGAACTCACCCGCACCGCGAAGGCGTTCACCACTCTTGGCGTCGAAAAAATCCGCCTTACGGGCGGAGAACCGCTTCTGCGCCCCGACGTTCCCGATCTCGTCGCCGCGCTCAAACACGACCTCGGCCTGCGCGACGTCGCCCTCACCACCAACGGTTGGCTCCTCGAAAAACTCGCGCCCGCCCTCCGCGTCGCCGGCCTCGACCGCGTCAACGTCTCCGTCGATTCCCTCGACGACATCACCGCCGGCAAACTCAACGGCCTCGGCTTTAGCGTCGCCCGCGTCCTCCGCGGCATCGATGCCGCCGCCGCGCTCGGCCTGCCCGTGAAAATCAACTGCGTGATCCAGCGCGGCGTGAACGACGGCGAACTCCTCGAACTCTGCGACTACTTCCGCGCCCGTGGCCACGCGCTCCGCTTCATCGAGTTCATGGATGTCGGCAACACCAACCGCTGGAGCGCCGAGCGCGTCGTGCCCGCCCGTGAACTCGTCGCCCGCATCGGCGAAAAATGGTCGCTCGAACCCGTCGGCCCCGCCTATCGCGGCGAGGTCGCCTCGCGCTACCGCTACACCGACGGTCGCGGCGAAATCGGTCTGATCAGCTCCGTCACCGAGCCATTCTGCCGCGACTGCCACCGCGCGCGTCTCTCCGCCGACGGCAAACTCTTCACCTGCCTCTTTGCCTCGCTCGGTTGGGATGTGCTCGGCTGCCTCCGCGCCGGCGCCGACGACAGCGAACTCGCCGCCTACCTCGCCCGCATCTGGCGTGGCCGCGAAGACCGCTACAGCGACGAACGCGCCGGCCTCCTCGCCGCCGGCGAATTCCGCGCGAAGATCGTGATGAGCTATATCGGCGGTTGAGACCAAATCCGCGACTTGCCCACACCTCGGAGCCGCATTTTGTGTGTAGCCATGAAACGCACCAACATTGTCCTCGACCAGACTCTCGTGCGCCAAGGCTTGAAACACACCGGCCTGAAAACCCGGCGCGCCTTGGTTCATCACGCACTGACCGAACTGGTGCGGCGTGAACAACAGCTCGGTTTTCTCGCGCTCAAAGGCAAAGTGGGGTGGTCCGGTGACCTCGGTCGGATGCGGGCCAAACGCTTCGCATGAAGGTGTTGGTCGATTCGACCGTCTGGATTGATTTCCTGCGCGGCCGCGCGACATCGCAGACGGCGAGACTGGAGCAATGCCTGCACAGCCGCGACGACCTCTGTTGCTGTGGCTTTGTCCTGGCGGAAGTCTTGCAGGGCGTCCGCACCGAATCCGAATACGTCGCCACCAAGCGCCAATTTGAAACCCTGGTTTATCTGGAGGCCGACCGCTCCACGTTTGAATTGGGCGCCACGATCTATCGCGAACTACGTCGCAAGGGTGTCTCCATCCGAAACTCCATCGACTGCCTTATCGCCGCCGTCGTGATTCAGCATGGCGTTCACCTACTGGAAAACGACCGCGACTATCGTTTCATCGACCAGCACTACCCGCTCGATCGACTTTAAGCCGCCCGCGCCCGCGCGATGGCCAAAATCTTCAGCAGCGCGGCGAAATCTTCGTTGCGCGAGGCGCTGTGGATCACGAACTCGAACTTCGGCGCTTCCAGCAGCTCGGCCTCGGCCGTGGCCATCCGACGCGCGATTTCCGCATCGTCGTCCTGACCTCGTCCGCGGATGCGCGCCACGAGTTGTTCGTGATCGAGGAGAATAAAAATCGCCGCCATCGCGCGTTTGAGGGCGGGGGACTGTTCCGCCGCGCGACGCAGGCTGTCCACGCCCTGCACGTCGAGATTGATTGCGAGACTCTGCCCGCGTGAAAGCGGCTCGATCACGCTGGCTTTCAGCGTGCCATAGCGCCGTTCGCCGTGGACCCACGCCCACTCGAGGAACTCACCCGCTGCGATCTTCGCATCAAACTGCGCCGGCGTGAGAAAATGATAATGCACGCCGTTCACCTCGCCCGGCCGCGGCGCGCGCGTAGTCGTCGTGATGACGCGCTCAAAACCCGGCACCTCGTGCACGACCCGGTCGCACAGCGTGCTCTTGCCCGAGCCCGCCGGGCCCGCGAGGACGAGGAGCGCCGGCGCGTTGTTGGTGGAAGTAGAAGAGGGGACCGACATGCGAAAATTAAAAGTCTGCGTTCCGAATCGCTCCGCGCCGTCGCTCAGTAGGTGAACGCCACGATGCACAATAGCAGTCCGTAGCCCGCCGCCACGCCGCCCGCGATCTTAGCTCGGCCCGGCACCACGAAGAGCCAGTTCAACCAGTCGCGCATGCGCCAGGGTTGCGCACCGAGCCAGATCGCCGCCGCGATCGCGACATAAACGAGGCTCACCATGAGCAGCCGCTGCGGCTTGGCCCACTCCATGTAGGCCGGTTCGAGGAGCGGCGTCGCGCCCAGCAAAATGATCGCACACAGCCCGCGCACCGATAGGAAATCCGGCACGCACTTAAATGCCAGCACCGCCACGATCAGAAAGCCCACGAAGAGCAGTTTCCGATACTCGCCCATGTCAGCCATCGAGAGATTCCAGATATTAAACAAAAACCAAGCCGCGCCCGTGCCGAAGAAAACGTAGGTCGCCGCCGTGGAGCGCGGCAACGATTTCAGCGCCGCACCGACCATCGAGTTGCCGAGCAGAAGCGGCACGCCCAGCACGAGCAAGATGAGGCCGGGAATGAGAGTGGCGACAGTGAGTGACATCGTGAAAATAGGGATTTGAGGGAGGATGGTGCGGTGCGCTTACGCTTCGACGCCGCACAAGACCAGCTCGCCGTAGAGCGTGCTGACGCTCGCACGCTCGATGAGCAGTGGCACGAGCTGGCCAATCAGGCGCGGATTCGCATCAAAGATGCACACCCGGTTGCCGCGCGTGCGGCCGGTGAATTTCTTGCCCGTCTTATCCGGCCCCTCGACGAGCACTTCCTCGACCTTGCCAACCAAGGTGGCGTTACGGCGCACAGAATTTTTTTGGAGCAGCCCGAGCAGGGTGGCGTTGCGCGCCTCCTTTACGTCGTCGGAAATCTGGTCGCCCATCACCGCCGCCGGCGTGCCGCTGCGAATCGAGTATTTGAAGACGTAGGCCATGTCGTAGTTGGCCCGTTCAAAAAGATCGCGCGTCTGCTCGAACTCCTCGTCCGTCTCACCCGGGAAACCCACGATGATATCCGTCGAGAAATACATGTCCGGCCGCACGGCGCGCAACGCCTCGACAATCTCGAAATAACGCTCGCGCGTATACGGCCGGTTCATCGCGCGCAGGATGCGGTTGCTGCCCGACTGCATCGGCAGATGCACGTAGCCGCACAATTTCGGCATCCGCCCATAGGCCTCGACGAGATCCTGCTTAAACCCGCGCGGGTGAGGCGACGTGAACCGAATCCGCTCGATCCCCTCGATGGCATGCACGCGGTCGAGCAGCTGCACGAACGGCGAAATCCCCTCCGTGTGCACGTAGTCGCGCCGCCCGTAGCTCGTCACGATCTGCCCGAGCAACGTCACTTCGCGCACACCGCGGTCCGCCAGCGCCCGGCACTCGGCGACGATGTCGTTCATCGGCCGCGAGCGTTCATCGCCGCGGGTTTTCGGCACGATGCAGAACGCGCAATCCATGTTGCACCCCTGTTGAATGGAAACGAAAGCGCTGATCTGCGGCGGCACGTCCGCGTCCATGGCAACGTCTCCGTCCGCGCCCGCCGCCGCCGCGGCTGCATCCTGGGTCAGCACGTGGTCGCGAATCGTATTTTGTGAACCCACTTCTTCGGCGATATCCACAATGCTGCTCGCGATGGGCACTCCCGCCGCCCGCGCCGCGCGGATGTTGTCCAAGTAATCCGGCACCTGGTGAAATTTTTGCGTGCCCACGATCAGGTCCACGTCCGGCAACTTATCCAGCAGCTCGGCCCCGCGGTTCTGCGCCATGCAACCCAGGATCCCCAACACAAAGTCCGGCTGCTTGCGTTTGCGATGCGCAATGTTCGCCGCCTTGCCGATCGCCTTCTGCTCCGCTGCGTCACGCACGCTGCAGGTGTTGAGCAGCAACACGTCGCAATCGTCCTCGCTCGCCACGATCCGGTAGCCCCGCGCACGCAACATCGCCGCAACCGCCTCGCTGTCGCGCTCGTTCATCTGGCACCCGTAGGTTTTGATGTGGACCCGATTCATCCGTGGGAGGGCTTTAAGTAAACGCCCTTCCCCGAGGGTCAAACGGGAAACCGTCCGCACGGTCCCATCTCGGTGGCCGCGGCCATTTCGAATACGCCGCCAGCGAGCTGAGTTACCCTACGGAAACTCTAGGTTCCTCACTGGTCTCATCGCTAGACTCACGCTGGACTTATCTCTACGAAGTTCTTGACCTATCACTGGACTCATACTTGCCTTACTCCGCCATGGCCTTCGCTCCCCAGTTCACCGTCACCGCCCGCCTCCTGCGGGAGCTGGAGACCATTGCCGACCTCAGGGCCAAGATCGCCTCCGCCGCCATCCAGGTCACCTGGACGCCCCGCCTCCAACAGGACAGCCGCCAGCGCGGCGCCCACGCCTCCACCGCCATCGAGGGCAACCCCCTCACGCTGGCCGAAGTCCGCGCGCTGGAGGGCGGCGCCCCGCTGCCCGACCACACCGAGCGTGCCCAGCGCGAAGTCCTCAACTACTTCGCCAGCCTCCGTTGGGTCGAGAAACGCGCCAAGCAGCCCAAGCCCATCACTCACGAGGACATCTTCCGCCTGCACCAGTTACTCGCCGGCGGCGTCATGGACCAGGGCGAGACCGGCCTCTACCGCACCATCGCCGTGCGCGTCGGCAAACACCTGCCGCCCGCGCCCGACATGGTCTCCGGCCTCATGCGCGAACTCCTCGCCTGGTGGAACGGCCCCAGCGCCGAGTGGTCGCCCGTGCTCACTTCCGCGATCCTTCACTATCAGTTCGAGGCCATCCACCCCTTCGCCGACGGCAACGGCCGCGCCGGCCGGATGCTCGCGCTCTGGGAACTCTACCGCCGCGGCTTCGACACCCACCACATCTTCTCCATCGACGAATTCTACGGCGAAGACCGCCCGCGCTACTACGCCGGCCTCGCCGCCGTGCCCGGCTCCGGCGGCGATCTCACCGCGTGGCTCGAATATACCACCGAGGGCGTGCGCACGACCCTCGAGCGCGTCTGGCTGCGCGTGCAACAGCTCGCCGCCAAATCCGGCCCGAAGAAAACCGTCCTTCGCCCCAGCCAGGAAAAGCTTCTCCGACTCCTCCGCGACCACCACGCCGGCCTCGCCCCCGCGGAGATCTGGACGGCCCTCGCCGTCACCAAGCAAGGCGCCGCCCACATCCTCGCTCCACTGTTAAAAACCGAACTCATCAAACGCGTCGGCACCCGCAAAAACGGCCGCTACCTCCTCGCGTAAAACGCCCCGCCCAACCACGTTTTCACCGCCATGCGCCGCCTTTTCCGCACCCTCGCGCTCGTTCCGTTTCTCCTTGCCGGCATCCACGCCGCTGAACCCACCTCCACCCCCTCCGCGCCCGAAGCTCTCCTCCTCGTGGTCGGCGACCAACACTCCGCCTACGAACGCACCGCCCAACTCGTCGCCCACGTGGACCGCCTCCGCTCCGCCCACCCCGGCGTGCCGTTCGCCATTCTCATCAACGGCGACTCCCTCGAATACGGCAACGTCGTCGCCCGCCGCAGCGCCGGCGCCATCGACTTCGCGATGTTTGCCGCGCTCGCCCGCCGCGTCCCCACCATCCTCAACCTCGGCAACCACGAGCCCGAGTTCTACGCCGTGGACGACACCGTCGCCCGCATCCAGGCCACCGGCGTCACCGTCATCAGTAACCTCCTCAACCGCGCCACCCAAAAACCCTTCGCCCCCGCCTCGACCCGCCTCCGTCTCGGCGCCCGCGAAGCCACCGTCGTCGGCCTCGCCACCGACAAACTCTCCACCTACCGCGCCGCCATCCGCCCCTCGCTCGACCTCGCCGACCCCGTCGTGTGGGCCAAAGCCAACCTTCTCGCGCTTTTCGCTCCGCCCACTTCAGGTCCCACCCCGCTGCCGATCCTCCTCACCCACACCGGCATCACCGCCGACCGCGCCCTCCTCGAACTCATTCCAGACGGCACTCTCTTCGCCGGCGCGCACGACCACCTCCGCTTCGCCCACCAAGCCGGCCGCACCGTCTATTTCCACTCCGGCTCGTGGAACGACGGCTACTCCCTCGCCGCTCTTCGCATCGACCCCGCCGGCAAACCTCAGTGGACCGTCGAACAATTCCCCCTCGCCGCCGCCGATCCCGCCGACCCTGAACTCGCCGCCCTCATCACCAAAACCTCCGCGCAACACCTCACGCCCTCAGACCTCGCCGTCCTCGGCCGCAATCCCACTCCCGCCGCCCTTGCGCCCGCCGACGCCGCCCGCTTCGTCGTCGCTGCCCTCGGCCACGCCGCCCTCGCCGACGCCGCCGTGATCGGCGCCACCACCTTTGGCGCCGGCCTCCCCGGCGGCGACGTAACCCGCTTCGCCCTCGACGCCTGCGTGCGCTTCGACGGCACCATTTTCATCGCCGAAATCACCGGCACTGAACTCGCGGCGGTCCTCGACAAATCAAACCAAGACCCCGCCACCCCGCTCGCCGCCCGCCGCGGCGAAAACCTCGTCGCCGTCGGCCCCAGCGGGCCCTTCGACCCCGCCCGCCGCTACCGCCTCGCCACCACCGACTGGGCCGCCAAAAACGCCCGCACCTACTTCGGCTCCGACACCCTTGCGTTCACCGAGCACCCCACGCTCCACCTCAAAGCCCTCGTCACCGCCGCCCTCCGCCCCGGCCCCTAAAGTGGCTGCGGCATCCTGCCGCAGTTCCCCCGCCGATTCCCCCCATCGCAAAATGCGTCAGCGTTTCGTGCATTCTCCGCCCGCTCTAAACCCTCCGAAATTTTAGCCACCAAAAGCACAAAAATTCCCCCTCGGCTCCGTCCCGAATCCCCCTCGCGCCCATAGGCGCCACGCACCCTCCGCCGCAGCTAGCCCGCCCCGTGCGCCTTTTTGCGGCCGTGACTTCGTCTCCAGCCCGTGTGCCCTGCACAAATCCCCACCGCACTTTCCTCCGCCGCACCTGTCGCTCTCCCAGTCATGCGCCCGCTCCCCCCACTCCTGCTCCTCACCCTCGCGCCCGCGTTCCTCGCCGCGCAGCCCGCCGCGACTCCGGCCACGCCTGCGACCCCACCTCCCGCCCAGCCCGCGCCCGCCGCCACCGACGATCTTTTTCAACTCGGCCAACAACTTTTCGACCAACTCGCCCCGCCCGAAATCAAGGCCCAGTATGACTTCCCTTCCAAACAACGATGGGACGAATTCGCCGCCCGCCTTCAAAAAGCCTTCGAGAGCGACGACCTCCGCGCCCTCGCCGAGTATGCCCCCCAAGCCCGCCTCGCGCTCCCTGCGCTCCAACTTTTTCCGGAATACAGCGACTACGCCGATTGGTTAAAGACCCGCCTCGACGAACTCGAAGCCGCCGAGCAGATCGTCGCTCCGAAACCCACGCCGCCCACGCCCAAACCTCCGTCCACCCCCACCGCCCCATCCGCTCAAAAATCCTCCGTCCCAATCGAAAATCGAGTTACCGAGCGAAGCGACAGTTCAGCATCAAAAATCGAAAACTCCCTTCCTCACTACGATCTCTTCCTCGCCCGGGCCCGTGCCTCCGCCGCGCCCAGCCGGGCCGCGGCGCTGCTCCCGCTCCTCCGCGCCGCCTTCATCGCCGAGGGCATCCCGCCCGAACTCGTCTGGCTCGCCGAAGCCGAATCTACCTTCAATCCCTCGGCCCGCAGTCCCGTCGGCGCCCGCGGCCTCTACCAACTCATGCCCGACACCGCCAAGGAACTCGGCCTCAGCACCTTTCTCCCCGACGACCGCACCGATCCCGAAAAATCCGCCCGCGCCGCCGCCCGCCTGCTCCGCGCCAACTACGAAAAGTTCGGCTCCTGGCCCCTCGCGCTCGCCGCCTACAACGCCGGTGCTGGCCGCGTCACCCGCCTCCTCGAAAAAACCTCCACGAAAACCTACGCCGGCATCGCCGCCGCGCTCCCCGCCGAGACCCGCCTCTACGTCCCGAAAGTCTGCGCCCTCGTCGCCGTCCGCGGCGGCATGACCCCGGAGAATATTCCCGCGCCGAACAGAAGTTAGTTCCGAGGTGGGCCGCGCGGCCGAAGCAGTCTTTGGACTCGTCCGTAGCCGTAGCCACCCACGCTCACGCACGCACGCGCTTACCGCCCCGTGTTTCGCCACCGGCCGCGCCCGGCCCACCCCAAACCACTCTGCCGTTTCGGCTATGCCCCGTCCGCAGCCTTGCCCTGCAATCGATCATCTCCACGCTTTTCGGCATGAGCACCGTGAGCGAAATTAAGGCCGCTTTGGAAAAACTCACTCCTGAGCAGTTGCGAGAAGTTGCCGCATGGTTGAATGCGCGAGTTGCAAACATAGATTCCCAGAAAAAATCTTAGAGGGCGTCCAAAAGGTAGGGACGGCTCTCCGCAGCCGTCCGTTTTTAAAGCCTGTTGTCTGAGTGATGCCCCTGAAAAACCCGGACGCCTCGGAGAGGGTCCCTACCCTTCGAACCCTTTTTAGACGCCCTCTCGGGGTTTTTCAGGAGAGAGGTCTTAGAAGTGGGTGAAATCACGAGATGTTAATAAAATTGAAACCCTATGCCCGGTTCATTTTCTGTTCGGATGAGCAGGAACTCAGTATATCGCCCTAAGCTTTTGATAAGTGCGACCGGAGAAGTGCTATTAAAAAGCGAAGTGAATGAACTCATGGGGTTAAGTGGTAAGACCAGATCACGTCGGCGGAATAAAAATATTCCGATAGCCGGGCCTCACAAATCGAGCGTAACGATTTCCAAGAAACCTCAATTACTTGCCGTTTCTGAGTTCGTGACCTCAAGGTAAGGTTCTAATACGCTACAGGGGCAGAGGCGGCGGACCCGACGGAGGGAGCCCAGCAGGGCGACCGAAGTCGGGTCCGCCGCCTCTGGCGGAAATTCCCCAGCGAAAGAACAAAATGAAGAGCAAGAAAGCAGCTTCGACCGGATCGGCCACGACCGACGAAAAGAAAAAGCGGCGGTATCTCAGCGCCGAGAAGAAATTCCAAATTTATCTGGAGACGCAGCGTCCCGACCAGCCGGTGGGAGAAGTCTTGCGGCGAGAAGGCATGTTCTCGACCGATCTGGCCCGCATTCGCCAGCAGGTCCGGGAAGGTGCCTTGGAGCGCTTGGGCGCCAAGCCGGGACGGAAAGCCGAAATGGTCAGCGCCGAAGTTCACGAGCAGCTGAAGGCGGACTTGCTGGAAAAGGAGCGGGCGCTCGCCGACCAGGCGGTCGAATTGACCATCCTGCGAAAAAAAACGAGTGGGGTTTCGTGGGACCGATAGCGGACCTCTGGCTGCCTGCGGAGACCAAACAAGCCATCCTGCTCGTGATTGCCACTGCCCAAGTCCAGGGCGTTTCCGCCCGGCGCAGCTGCACCATTTTGGCGATCTCGCATCGCCGGGTGATGCGCTGGCAGGCGCAGGAGCGCCAGGGCTTGGGTTTGGCCGATGGCACCCCCGGTCCCCAGGAAGCAATGCACCGGTTACTGCCGGTCGAAATTGAGTGCATCGTGGCGATGGCCACGAGCGCGGCGTATGTGGATCTGTCCCACCGAATCTTGGCGGTGACCGCCGGGGAGAAGGGACTGTTCTTCGCATCCTTCTCCACCGTCTATCGGGTGTTGCTGGCCCAGGGCCTGATGACGGCCCGCGGCCCCGGCGGCCACCACAATGGCCATTCCTTGGTGCCGGTTCGCAAAGCGCTGACCGGACCCAATCAACGTTGGTGTTGGGATATCTCTTACCTGTCGACGATGGAGAAAGGCGTCTACCTTTACCTCTACCTGCTCCTCGATGAGTTTTCCCGCAAAGTCGTCGCTTGGCGGATTGCCTGGAACCAGACCGCAGCAGAGGCCGGCCTGCTGCTCGAGGACGGGTTGGAAAAGGAAAATATCCTCGACCTGCCGGAAGACCGGCGGCCCGAACTGATCAACGACCGCGGCCGGCAAATGAAAGCCAAACCGATCCGCCAGCTCTGCGAAGATCACCATATGCCGCACCTGTTCGCCCGCCCGCGCACGCCCAACGACAATCCCTTCATCGAGTCAGCCTTCTCCACCGTCAAGCGCACGCCGGACTACCCGGGCCAGTTCCTCGACGACGGCCAGGCCGTCGCTTACTTCGCCAAATACTTTGACTGGTATAACCACGAGCACTACCACTCCGGCATCGATTACGTCACTCCGGTCCAGGCTCATACCGCCCTCCGCGGAAAAATCGTCGCCCGCCGTCTCAGCCAACAGCGCGCGCAGCGCCTCCGGCGCCGGCTCGCCAATCAGAAATCCTCTCGTCAGAAAACTCGAAACCACAATCCCATCGCCGCCTCTCTTGTAGCGTAATTAACCGGCCTTTGAGGTCATTGACTGAAAAACGCGGCGATTACCAGCATCTACGCCGATTAAAAAATCTGTTACCCCTATCGCTGTCAGCCGAGCTGAGGTTGAGAAGCGACTTATGGCCCTCAGGAAAAAACCGATAAAGATGACCGCAGTGATCCCGAGTCTTTTTGGGAAGCCATCGAGATCGTATATCCTAACTAACGGAGGCACCGAAGTTGTGGCTAAAGTGATTGCTCCCAAGGAAGGCGGTCACCGTAGGAGAAAAAAGGCAAGCGTGGTGGACCCCAAAATTATCAGGGGGGATTTGTTCAGGAATCCGTGACACGAAGTTCTTCCATGCAGCATTTGGGCAAAAAAGATACTAACGACGCCGCTAAAGACTGGCCTACGAATTACCGAGAAACGGGAAAATTTGGATCATTTCCGATACATGATGCGCATGGGGATGAGAGTGCGCCCTGAGCGTGTTCGTCCGCCCAACGATTCTTACCCCGCCTTCCTCACCCGCACGTGCAGAAAATACGCGACCACCTGCGCGTCTTGTAAGCTCGGGTTCGCCAGCACCGTCGCATCGCTCGGTTTCGGCTCTTCCACGCGCTCGATCACAAAACCCGCCGCAATCAGCAGATTGATCCATTGCCCCAGCGGACGATGGAAGCGGGGCACTTTAAACATCGGTAACCGCTGACGCAGCGCCAGCGGCGCCGTCCCAAAAATCCACTCATCGATCTGCCCGCGCGTCTCCGAAAAATAATCCCCGACCTCCACCGCATACGTGAGCTTCCGCTCGTCGCGGCAGTTGCGCCGGTGCGGCGGATTGAAGCACGGATGCAAAATCGAAAACTGCAAAAATCCGCCCGGCCTGAGCACACGGAACGCTTCTTCCACCACCTGCACCGTCTCCGGAATGTCCATCAGGCTCATGCAGCCCACCGCGAAATCGAAAGACGCCGCCTTATAAGGCAACTCCACCGCGCTCGCGTGGTGATAGGTGATTCCGAGCGGCGCGCGTTGCTCTTCCTCGCGTGCGTGACGGATAAAAATTTCCGCGATATCCATGCCCGTCATCTGCGCGCCGCGCTGCGCGATCAGCCGCGTGTTGTGCCCCTCGCCGCAGCCGATATCGAGCCCCGCCAATCCCTCCACCGGCGGCAACATCGCCAAGAACGCCGGCGTGTTCAGATGATCGCGGTAGGTGTCGTAGCCCGCGCGCGCGAGTTTCGTCCAAGCCTCGGCATTGCCGTTCCAACAATCTCCGACCGTGAGGTGATCCATGGTTTGATACCGACGACACGTAACCGTTGGCCGTCGCTAATCGACGCTAATGAAATGCGCCTCAGCCAATCAAACGGACGCGGCTTGGCGAAGTAGGGCGGACTTCAGTCCGCCTTTTCCCGCGCATCGAGCGGACTAAAGTCCGCCCTACTTTTTTGGTCTCCCTCCGCCCGTCTCCACCGGCGCCTCATTCCCCGAAATTCCTCCCATCGACGGTGGAATCATTGTCCTCTCAACCGTTGCCCGCTTCGCCTTAATTCGCGTTGTCTCGCCGCCGCCTGCCCCGGACGCTCCGCCCATGTCGCCCAACCCTTTCCGCCCCGTCATGCTGCTCTTAATCGGCCTCGCCGCGCTCCTCACCGGCGGTTGTTTCTCCATGGGGGGCCCGCGGAAGACCGAGCGCTCCAGCAGCGTCGTCGCCTACCTCTACCCCAACCAGACCAATCCGCTCCCGCCCACCTCGATCCCCGTCCTTCGCCTGCCCCTTCGCGTCGGCATCGCCTTCGTCCCCACCGGCAACGCCAAATCCGGCGGCTACTACGCCGCCGATAAGGGCGTCTCCGAGCAGCAGAAGTCCGTCCTCCTTGAGCGCGTCGCCGCCGAATTCAAAAACCGCGACTACATCCAGAGCATCGAGCTCGTCCCCTCGACCTATCTCCGCGCCGGCGGCGGCTTCGATAATCTCAACCAAGTCCGCTCGCTCATCGGCGTCGATGTCATCGCCCTCGTCGCTTACGACCAGGTCCAGTTTACCAACAATAACATCCTCTCGCTCTCCTACTGGACCATCGTCGGCGCCTACATTTTCCACGGCAACCAGAACGACACCCAGACCCTCATGGAGTCCGCCGTTTACGACATCGCGAGCCGTCACCTGCTTTTCCGCGCGCCCGGCGCGAGCCGCGTCGAAGCCGGCGCCGCCGCCGTTTACGTCCAACAACGCCTCCGCGCCGACAGCGCCGCCGGCTTCGATGCCGCGACCACCGAACTCATCGCCAACCTGAAGCTCCAGCTTGAGTCCTTCCGCGAACGCGTGAAAAAATCTCCCGGCGAGGTGAAGATCGAGCACAAGCCCGGCTACACCGGGGGCGGCAGCTTCGACGCCATCTCCGCCGCCGTCCTAGGTCTTCTGCTCCTCGCCCGCGCCCTCATCCGCCGCTGTTCGTCGTCAAATCCGCTGTAGAACCGACCGTTGGCCGGTTTCCTCAAAAAGGCCGACCACCGGTCGGGACTACAATTCATCCGTCTCTCATCCGCCCTCGTCTCCCTTGTCCCGCTCCTCCCCATCTCGCACCGATCAGTCGGCCCGATCCGCGGTCACTCCCGCTCCGCCACCCCGCGCGCCCCTGCCCGTAGCTAGTGGGATCGTGCTCGCGCTCGCCCTCATCGTCGCCTCCCAACCCGCGCTCGCCCCCGCGCTCCTCTACGAACGCACCGGCATCCTCCGCGGCGAATACTGGCGCCTCTGGACCGGCCACCTCGTCCACTTCGGCCCGAGCCACCTCGTTTGGAATCTCCTCATTTTCGCACTTGCGGCCGTCTGGGCCGAGCGCCTCGCACCCGTGCGCACCCGCATCCTTCTCGCGGTCGCCCCCGGTGTGATCGGCCTCGCGCTTCTCGCCCTCGATCCCGCCCTCCAAACCTATGCCGGACTCTCCGGTGTCGTCGCCGCTGCGCTCGCGTTCCTCGCCTTCACCCAGCTCACGCCTCCCGCCCTCGCCGGCCCCCCTGTCACCATCCCCGCCCGCCCGTCCGACCGCTGGTTCTGGCGTGGCGTGCTCGCCCTCATTCTCCTGAAAATCGCCGCCGAGTTCGCCGCCGAACAACCGCTCTTCGCCCGCTTCTCCGTATCCGGCATCCGCACCGTTCCGCTCGCCCACCTCGCGGGTTTCCTGGTGGCGAGCACCGTCCACCGCGCGCGTCGCCGGCCCCCGGCCTGATTTTTCCCGCTTATCGCGCAAAGGCCCTGCGTCGTCGCCCCGGAGGCGCGACTTGGGGCTTCGGGGAATATCCTGGTGGCAACCGGGAAATCTTCCCGGGTTTATTTCAATTCTTCCCGGGTTTCCGGTCCCGCCATGGGCTACGATACGGCTCTATGGAAACCACCGGCGTCCACCGCGTGCTTAGTGCTCACCGGCACCCCCCGATGACCGATCTCATCGGCGAATGGCTCGGCCCGAAACCCGGTCTTTTCATCTGCGGCGTCGCTTACTCCGCCGAGAATTTGCGTATTATGGTCGGCGCGCTCCGACCGGATATCCTCATTCTCGATGCCAACTTCGAGACCCACGGCCTCGGCCCGCTCTGCCGGCATTTCTATCTCACGCATTCCCAGCTGCGCATCATCGTGCTCACCACCGGCACGAGCGTTGAAGATCTCCGTCACATTTTTGCCGGGATCACGACCGTGCCCGCGACCGGCCTTAGGCAGCTCCTGCCCGCCCTGCGCCGGATCACCGTCTGCCCACCGCCCGCCCATTCGGCCCCGGCCGCACGCTGATCCGGACGCCCCCGTCGGCGTTCAGGGCGACTCGATTTAGCCGTGCTTGATCGCGGAGCGCACGAGATCCGCCGGCTCGTGGGCGCCCAGTTTTTCGCGCAGCATCGCGAGATGGTTGAGCACCGTCTTGGGACTCACGCCGATCCGCTCCGCCAACGCCTTCGGATTCTCCCCCGGGCGAAGCCCCGCAACACCTCGCGTTCGCGCATGGAATGATTCACGCCCACCGCCGGGCTCTCGTCCGCTAACCGGTCGACCAGCAGCCGCGAGCTTTCCGCACAGTAGTATTTTTCCCCCGCCAGCACCCGCGCGATCGCCGTGCGAAACGATCCAAAGTCCGCCCGCTTCATCACGAAGCCGGGCGCGCCTAGCGACACCGCCTGGCGCACGAGATGCCCCTGCTCGTTCGACGACATAAACATCCATCGCGTGCGCGGCGGTTGCGCCGCGGTCGCGCGCAGCACGTCGAAGCCCCGCCCGTCCGGCAACATCGAGTCCGCGACCACGAGATCCGGGTTTTCCCGTGGCACGGCCACCGTGCCGTCGGCGCAGTCCGCGACGAGGTTCAGCCGGAGTTCGTCGCGCACCAGATGCACGAGCAGTTGCCGCACCATGGTGTGGTCTTCGATGAGCACGACGCGCGCGGGAGGTTTTTCGGACATGGTGAAATTTACCGCAGACGGCTCGCAGCACGCCCGGGACGAATGGAAAGGAAATCGGAAAATTTCCCGCCCCGCTTCGCCATCTTCCCGGGCGCCGCGCCCGCGTCCCGTGCTAACCTTCGGCGGTCCACCTTTTCACTCTCCCGCGTCCCCGCCTTTTTCGCCCGCCCATGTCCAGTTCCTTCCTCCTCGGCTACGAACACGGCGACTGCTACACCGTGTGCCTCCTCGCCGATGTGGGCCTCATCGCCGCCCCGGTCCTCGAACTCTCCTCCGGCACCCTCGTCTCGTTTACCGCCGTGGACGAGACCCCTTCCGGCCGCTTCTGGCGGGCCGAGGCCATCCTCCCGCCCGGCCCCGCCGCCCAGATGGTCACCTACCGCATCACCCTCGGAGCCGTGCCGCTCGCCGACCGCGCCGGCCGCTTCAAATGGTCGTTCCACCTCCCCGCCGCCGGCGAATCCGCCCGCCTCGCCTACGCCGCCTGCACAGGCTTTTCTTCCCAAGCCGTCGCCGCCGCCACCGCGGACCCCTACGCTCTCTGGCGGAAACTCGCCGCCGAGCACGCCGCCGCGCCGTTTGCTCTCCTGCGCATGGGCGGCGACCAACTCTACGCCGATGCCGTTCTCGGCCTCCCCGGCGTGCGCGAGTGGACCGAGAAATCCCACGCCGCGATGCTGGCCTGTAAGCCTTCCGCGCAACTCATCGCCCGCCTCGACTGCTTCTACGACGAACTTTACCGCGAACGCTGGTCCCAGCCCGACACCGCCCTCATGCTCGCCTCCATCCCCAGCGTGATAATGTGGGACGACCACGACATCGTGGACGGCTGGGGCTCTCACGACGACGTCCCGCAAAACACCCCGCTCTACCGCGCGATATCCCGCACCGCCGCCAACCGCTCCCTCCTCGACTCTGCGCAACTCACGCTCGGGCCCCACGAGGGCCACTTCGCCCTCGGTTTCGACTTCGCCGATTTCCGTTCCTCGTCATGGACCACCGCTCCGGGCGCACGCTCGCCCGGGTGATGTCCGACGCGCAGCACCGCACGGTTAAAGCCTGGCTCGCCGCCGTCCCCGCGCCCGCCGCCGGCGACCACCCTGGATTTTCATTTCAGCCCGGCCGGAGTCTTGAGCTGGAGTCACCTTGGCTTCTCTTCCTCGTTCAACCTCTCGGCTGGCGGGGTAGGCCAGCCGAAAAGCGAGACCGTGCTCCTCGTAGTGCTCACGCGCAACGGCGACACCGGGACCCTCGCCGCGCCCGCGTTTGGCCAAAATACCGTTTTGCAGCTCGGCTCAACCGGTGCGTCGACCTGAGCCTGCATGCAGCTCCAATTCATCCCGGCCGGCTCGATTGGCTGACCGCGCGTCAGGGACTATCCGTGGTTTCTGGTCGCGTCGGGCTGGGTGGTTTTGCTGCTGCTGGCGCGGGGAGCGGGCCTGCGCGGGCTCATGGGGTTGGGTCTGGCCACGATCCTGCACTCGGCCTGCGAGATCGTCGGCATTCTCGTGCTGACCGACTCCGATGGCGAACCGGCCTGGATGGCCGAGGCTTTTTTGAACACGGTCGCCAGTGCGGCCCCGCTGGCATTGCTGCCCTCGGGCGCCGGAAAACAGTTCGGTCCGTTGCGGGGCGGCGGCATTTTCGTCGTCACGGCCGGGGTGGTTTTATGGGTTATGACTTTGCGGCCGGACTATCCCTTGGGTGCTGTCGTCGGTCTTGACGCCCTTGCCGCTCTGGCCGGCCTGATCGGCGCCCGGTGGCTTTGGTGTGAGGGTTCTGGCCGATCCAAGTGGCTCGCGGTTGGGGTCGCCGTCGCGTTCTCCCCGGTGTTTGCGAGCAGTGGACTGCTTGCGGAAACGTTGGGTTGGTCGCGACGCTGGCTGAGCGCCTCGCCGGTCGGCACCTTGGCGGCGCTCTGGCAATTGGGCGTTCTCGGCCTGCCTGCGCCGCATGGCGTGCCCGGCCGGCGGAGAGTGTGGATCGGGCGCCGGTTTCCGCTGAAGCCGCAGGGTGATTTGGCTTTTGGCGGGATGGCTGGTCTTGGGGGAGCTTCTGGTGGAAATCGCAGGTCGGGGCGCTCAATGCCAATTTATCGCGGCGCTCGCTGCGCGCAACCGCTCCTTCCTCCGCACGCTGGACCGCGCCGGGTTGGCCGCCCGCCTTAGTCCGGATTTTCGCCTTACGCGCGTCCGGCCGGCGAAAATTGCACCTTGGAAAGCGCTGGTGGTGGAAGCCCCGGCCACCCTCACGCCGAAGTTTTTGCCGGTCCAAGCCCGCCTCGAACAGTTTCTTGGCGATAACCCCGACCTTAAATGGATCATCATCCGAGCCGTTCGCCAGGGTTGGGTCGTCAACGGGGTGTTGCCCTTCACCGATCCTCGGCGTCGCAACGGCGTGATCAGTATCGAGCGCGAAGCCACCCGTGCCGATCTTGAGCATTGGGCGGACAAGGCGGGTTTTGTCGAGGGTCCCCAATGGTCGCCGCGCGGCACTTTTCTCACGGTCGCCGAGCCCGTCCTCAGCCCGCCGGGCCGGATGCTCGGTTGGCTCGTGCTGAAGGTGGGCAGTTACCAGATCAGGAGGGTAGGGGCCCCGGCCCGCCTTCTGATGTGCCTGACCGTCGCCATGGGCAGCATCGTCGCGGTCGGCTTTTTGCTCGTGCGCGCCCGTGATCAGGCCCATGGCGAAACCGAGTCCCAGACCGCCGCCGCGCTCGCCGCCGACAAGTTAAAACCCGCCCTCCTCGCGCACGTGAGCCACGAGCTGCGGACGCCGGCAGGGCGAACTCCTCCAACGCCTCGTCAACGATCTCATCGACCTCGGCGCGCTCCGAAGCGGCGCCTTCACGTTCGCCGCCTGTCCCGCCCAGCTCACGTCCCTCGTCGGGGAAACCGTCCTCTCCCTGCGCCCCCGCGCCCACATTCGCCAGCTCACCCTCGATCTCGACTCCGATCCGGCGTTGCCCGCTTGGCTCGTCTTTGACCCCGACCGCCTGCGGCAGGTCCTCCTCAATCTCGTGGGCAACGCCATCAAGCTCACCCTCGAGGGCGGCGTGGTCGTCAACCTCCGCCTCGTTACCGCTGATGCCAACGAGGCCCTCGTGGAAATCGCCGTCGTCGACACCGGCCCCGGCATAGCCCCCGCCGATCAGGCCCGTCTCTTTCGCCCCTTCACCCGTATCGAAGCCACCCTCCACCATGAGGGCGCGGGCCTCGATCTTGCCATCGCCCATGGCCTCTGCGTCGGCGTGGGTGGCCCGCTCACCGTCGAGAGCGACGGCCGGACCGGCACCACGTTTCGTGCCCGCCTCACCTTGCCGCTCGGCGCACCTCCGCCCGCCGTCGGTGATCCTGTCGTCACTCCGGTGAAAGCGCACGCCGGCGTCACCATCGTCGTGGCCGACGATAACACGCTCGTGCGCGAACTCTACCTCGCGCACTTCATAAGCGAGGGAGCCACCGGCCTCGCCGCCGCCGATGGCGCCGCCGCGGTGACCACGGTCCTCGCCGCGCAACCGCCCCCGATGTGCTCATGCTCGACCTGGCCATGCCGCAGCTCGACGGCTTCGCCGTCGCCCGCCGCCTCCGGGCCGAGGGCCCGCCCGGACTGCGCATCATCGGCGCGAGCGCCCATGGCAATCCCGAGCACCGTCAGCGCGCCCTCGCCGCCGGTAGGGATGATTTCCTCGTGAAGCCCGTGAAGCTCAGCGAACTCAGCCGTTGTGTCCGACGCCAGGTCGGCCGCGCGGCGCCGCCCGCCACCGGCTCGCAACTCCCGGAGGCCCTGCGGCAAAAATCCCGCGAGATCTTCGACTACGAGACCCCCATCGTGCTCACCGCCCTCGACACCGCGCTCGCCGGAGCCGATTGGGTCGCCCTCGAAGCCCGCGCGCACTGCTTCAAAAATAGTGCGCACGCCCTCGGTGAGCCGGAACTCGCCGCCCTCTGTGAAACCCTCTGCGTCGCGGCCCGTGCGCCCACCGCCTTCTTCGCCGCCACGCAGCTCGCCATGTTCCGCGTTCGTCTGCGTGCACTGAACATCGCCCGATAAATGGATTTCTCGTCGCCTCCCGTCGCGGGGCCGCTTTGCTCGCTCCATGGGATTTTTCGACCGCCTCGCCGGCAAAAAAACGTCATCCAGTAACCCCGCGCCGTCGCCTGCCGGGGCTCCGCAGGCCGGCGATCCCGGCGTCGCTACCGGCAACATCCTCCCGCGCCTCGCCGCCGCGCGCGCCTGCCTCGACACCAAAGACCTTCCCGGCGCCCTCGCCATCTACGAGGAAGTTCTCGCCGCCGCCGGCGACCGCGCCGATGTGCTCGTCTCCATCTCCGGCGACCTCGGCTCCACCGGCCACATCGCGAGTATCATCGAACTCATCGCGCCCCGCTACGACGCGGAAAAACACGGTCCCGCCACCGGTCTCAACATCCTCCAGGCCTACCTCGCCGTGCGCCACACCGATGCCGCGCGGCACGTCCTCGACATTCTCTTCGAGCTGAACCGCCCCGAACTTGAAGACCGCCTCCACGGGTTTTCCAACGCCCTCGCGGAAATGATCGCCTCCGGCGCGTCGCCGATTCCGTTGCACGGCGCCGGCGACGCGTCCGATCCCGCCGCCGCACCGCCCGCCGTGGCCAAGGTGGACCTCGTCAGCATCAGCAAACCCATTTGGTTCTACGGCCTCGAGCCGCTCGCCGAAAAAATTCTTCCGCCCAAGGCCCCCCGCATCCGTCGCATCGCCTTCGCCCAGCTCGCGCTCCCCGGCGCCTACCCCGATGTCCTCGCCGCCCAAGCGCGACCAGAGGACGAACTCGGCCGCCTCTCGCGCGCGCTGCCGCTTTGGTTCGCCGAGACGTTTTATTTTTCGCCCCACTACGCGCCCATCGCCGCGGTCGGCATCCTCCACCCTCCCGGCGATGGCCCGAAGCGGCCCTTTATCTTTGGCGCCGAATGGACCACGGAAAATCTCCGCCAGCTCTGCGACTCCTCGAGCGGCGAAGGCCTCGATTATATTTTCACCGGCGCCCTCCGCCAACTATCCGGCGACCACGAACTCATCCTCCGCGTCTGGGAGGTGAAGAAATTCCGCGAGCGGAAACAATTCCTCGTGCGCTGGAACCCCTCCACCGCCGACGCCGAGCTGGGCAAACTCCACGAGCAGATCCGTCTCTTTATGGAATGGACGCCGGAAAAATCCGGCCTGCCCTACGCCGCCCCCGCGTCGCCCCGCGTCTGGCTCGACACGCTCGGCGCCTCCCTCGGTCTTTTTCTCGCGGAGAAAACCCTGCTACCGAAGGAAATTCTCCCGTCGCTCGCGCCCACGTTCAACGAACTCGCGCCGCACGCGATGAGCACCGCCAGCGCCTCGCTCGCCTGGCTGACCACGCTCCATCGCGCCCGCGCGCTCGGCCTCGCGCCGTCGCTCGCCGAAGTGGTGCTCTCGCCCAATCCGGTCGTCGCCGAGGCGCGCAGCACGCTCGCGCTGTAGAACCGACCGCTGGTCGGTTTCCGAAACAAAAACAGCAACCCATCGGGCCGAAATTCTTTCCCCGGATAACCGACCACCGGTCGGTTCTACAAAAATCCGATCTCCGTTTCTCCCCATGCCGCCGTCCGCGCCCGATCCGTTACAGTCGCGCGATCCCCACCTACAACGCCTCGCCCAGGTCTGGCTGAAGAACCCGGTCTATTTCATCACGACCTGCACGCACTCGCGCCGACGCGTGCTCGCTACCGATCACGTGCATCAACTCCTGCGCGCCGAGTGGCTCGACGCCGGGGCACGCCACGGCTGGCAGATCGGTCGTTACGTCATCATGCCTGATCACGTGCATTTTTTCTGTAGCGCCGGGGTAACGGCCAAACCGTTGTCCGTATTTCTTCAGCGCTGGAAAGAATGGAGCGCCAAAGCCGTCCTGCCCGCCCTCGCGGTCCCGCCGCCGCTGTGGCAGCACCGGTTTTTAGACCACCTCCTGCGCACGAGCGAAAGCCACGCCGAGAAATGGCTCTATGTGCGTGAAAACCCGGTGCGTGCCGGTTTGGTTTCGCGCGCCGAAGACTGGCCCTACGCCGGCCATGTCCATTTCGACGAGCCCTGACGTTTGCACTGTAGGCCCGACCGTTGGTCGGGCTTTCCGCTCGCCACTCCTCACTCGCCACTCTTCGCCGATCACTCTTGGCTCCCCCTCCCATGACTTCGCCGACCGCCGACCTTCGCATCCGTGCGACCAAGCCGCTGCTCGCGCCGGCCATTCTCGAGGAGGAGATTCCCCTCGACGCCACCGGTGCCGCGCTCGTCGCGCGCACGCGTCGCGAGGTCGCCGCCATCGTTACCGGCGCGGATGACCGCCTGTTGGTCGTCGTCGGCCCGTGTTCCATTCACGATCCCATCGCCGCGCTCGACTACGCGGATCGCCTCGCCGCGCTCGCGCCCACCTACGCCGCCGATCTCTTGCTCGTGATGCGCGTGTATTTCGAGAAACCGCGCACCGTCGTCGGCTGGAAGGGCCTGATTAACGACCCCGACCGCGATGCCTCCTACCAGATCAACAAAGGCCTGCGTCTTGCCCGCCGGCTCCTCGCCGATGTCACCGGCCGCGGCCTGCCCGTTGCGACCGAATTCCTCGATACCACCCTCGGCCAATACTACGCCGACCTCGTCTCGTGGGGCGCCATCGGCGCGCGCACCGTCGAAAGTCAGATCCACCGCGAACTCGCCTCCGGCCTCTCGATGCCCGTCGGCTTCAAGAACCGCACCGACGGCGATGTCCAGGTCGCCATCGACGCCATTCGTTCCGCACGTCACCCGCACTGGTTCCCCTCGCTCACGCGCGAAGGCGCGCCGGCCGTCATGGGCACCACGGGTAACGACCACACCCACCTCGTCCTGCGCGGCGGCACCCGCGGGCCCAATTGTTCCGCCGCCGATATCCGCGCCGCGGCCGCGCTCCTCGCCAAAAACCAGCTCCCGCCCTACGTGATGGTGGACTGCTCGCACGCCAACAGCGGCAAAGACCCCGCGCGCCAGCCGTTCGTCGCCGCCGACCTCGCCGCGCAGATTTCCGCCGGCGAACGCGCCATTTCCTCCGTGATGATTGAGAGCAATCTCCTCGGCGGCGCGCAGGATCACCGAGCCACGCCCCTCGTATATGGGCGCAGCATCACCGACGCCTGTCTCGCGTGGGGAGAAACCCGGCCCCTCTTCGACACCCTCGCCGCCGCCGTGCAGGCGCGTCGCAAGTAACCCTCCCTCCGGATCGTCGGCCGCGCTATTTAGGCCCTCTGCCGACATTCCAGACTCCGCAGTTTCACGCTCTTGCTTGCGGACGCTTATTCCCGATGCTTTCGACTCATTCGCCCGCCATGTCCGCCAACGCCCTCATTTCCCAACTCCGCTCGCTCCGCAACGAGGCCAACATTGCGAGCCAGCTGCGCTTCGGCATCACCCCGCGCACGGAGCAGCTCGGCATCCCCGTCCCCGCGCTCCGCGAACTCGCCCGCGAGCATCGTCGCGACCACTCCCTCGCGCTCGATCTCTGGGCGTCCGACATCAACGAGGCCCGCATCCTCGCCACCTTCGTCGCCGATCCCGCGCGTCTCACCCGCGACCAGTCCGAGCGCTGGGTGCGCGAGTGCGACAACTGGGCGCTCACCGATGCCTTCGCGTTCCTCGTGGACCGCACGCCCTTCGCCGCCACCAAGGCGCTCCTCTGGAGCACGCGCCAGGGCGAATTCATGAAACGCGCCGCCTTTTCCACGATGGCCGGCCTGGCCGTGCATCAAAAAGATCTCCCCGACGATGTCTTCCTCACTTTCTTCCCCGCGATCACGCGCGAGTCGATCGACGACCGTAATTTCGTAAAAAAATCCGTCAACTGGGCTCTCCGCCAGATCGGCAAACGCAATCCCCGTCTCCGCAAGGCTGCCATCGCCGAGGCCAAGGCCATTGCTAAGATCGACTCGCCTGCCGCCCGTTGGATCGCCAAAGACGCGCTCCGCGAGCTGAAGAAGTAATACTGATCGAGACTTCGGGCCGGAAGCGGATTTTTAAACTCAGCGCGAGCCCAGGTAGAGCCTGGCCCTCCGGGGCCGGCTGCAGGCAGACACCCTTGAAAACCGTCGGGCCCAGAGATCCCGACGCCGCCCGAAAACGTCTAGCTTACACCCGCCGCCGGTTGGGAAGGCGACGGGCACGCCCGCTTAGCCGGAAAAATTCAGTTGCTCGCGCGTAACGCCAATGGCGGCGAATGAAAACAGAGAGAAACAAACTCCCGCCGAACAGTGGACTTTATGAATGGCGAACGAATCGGGTTTTACCTCTGAAATTTACGTCCGTTCGCGTGATTCGCGGGAAGTCTTCTGCATCGTTCCGGCTCAGCCCGCCCTCGCCTCGACCACGGCGAGCTGGCCGCAGCCGGCGGCGATATCGATGCCGCGGCGTTGGCGCACCGTGCTCGGGAGATCGAATTCGTCGGCGAGGATTTTTTGGAAACGTTTCGCCGCCTCGCTACGCGTGGGCACCCCGGCGTAGCCCTCGGTGGGGTTGAGCGGGATGAGATTCACCTGCGCGGAGAGGCCGCGGAGCAGTTCGCCCACGGAGCGGGCGTGGGCCTCGGAATCGTTTTTTCCCTCGATGAGGGTCCACTCGTAAAAGATGCGGCGGCCGGTCGTCTCGCTGTAGGTGCGACACGCGGCCATAAGTTCATCGAGCGGCCACTTTTTTGCGGCGGGCACGAGGGCTGCACGCTCGGCTTGGGTCGCCGCATGGAGCGAGACCGCGAGATGGAGTGGGCGCATTTCCTGCGCGAGACGAAGAATACCCGGCACGACGCCGACGGTGCTGAGCGTGATCCGCTCAGCGCCGAGCGCGAGGCCGTTGGGATCGCGCAGGATGTCGATCGCGGTCATGACCGCATCGTAATTGTGCAGCGGCTCGCCCATGCCCATCAGCACGATGTTGCGGAGACGGGCGGCCGGATGACCGCCCGGAGCTGAGGGCTGAAAGCTAAGAGCCGAGCGCTTCAACGCCCGCGCCACGTGCACGGCCTGGGCGACGATTTCACCGGGCGTGAGGTGGCGCGTGTAACCCATCTGGCCCGTGGCGCAGAACACGCAGCCCATTGCACAGCCGACCTGCGAACTCACGCACGCCGTCACCCGCCCCGTGTAACGCATGAGCACGGTCTCAATTTTTTCGGCATCGTTGAGCGTGAGGAGATATTTATGGGTGAAGCCGTCGCTCGAAGCCGTCTCCAGCGCCGTGGGCAACACGCCGAGCTGGGTCTCAGCCGCGAGGCGCGCGCGGAGTTTCGGCGGCAGCTCGGGCATCGCGTCGAGCGACGCGACGAGTTCGATGTAGAGGTAGTTCCACAGCCGCGCGACATGCACCGGATTCAACTCCCAGCGCACCAGCTGCACGCGCAGCTGCTCGCGGGTGAGGTCGTAGAGGTTGAGGCGAGGGGCGGACATGGACGCGACAAGGCAAGGCCGTCGCTACCGCAGCGCAAGCTCGGCGAGGTTGACGCGGGACGCATGTCTGCCAATTTGTCAGACATGAAGACCACGATGCGGACCTTTCAACGCGAGTTTGGCCGGATGCGGCAGTTGGCCTCGAAGGGAGTGGCGATCCGGGTGCAGACCAAGCGGGAGACGTTTGTCTTCGCGAAAGAGGGGGGGCCGCGCGGGTTGCTGGGCTGCTGCGAGCGGTTGATGGACGCCTCGGCGCTGACAACGGAGCCGGTGGGCGAGAGCTGGGAGACGCAGCGGTGAACTATCTGTGGGACACCCACGCGTGGATCTGGGCGGCCAACAACGATCCGCAGCTCTCGCGCCGCGCCCGGCAGCTCCTGCTGACGACCGAGCCGGAGAGTCACGCCGTCGCGGATATTTCGCTGTGGGAAACGGCGATGCTGGCGACGCGCGGGCGGATCACGCTCAACGGTTCGCTGGAGCGGTGGTTCGAGCGGGCGATCGCCACGGTGACCGTGCTGCCGATCACCAAGGGCATCGCGATCCACTCGGTCGCCACGACCTGGGCGCATCAAGACCCGGCGGACCGGTTGATCGCGGCGACGGCGTTGGAGCACGGGCTGACGCTCGTGAGCAAAGATGCGGTCATCACCAAGTGGAGCGGAGTGAAAGTGCTGTGGTAGGCCAGGAATGGCGGCAGGCGATGGGCCTGATCGGTCCATTCGGGCCGTTATTTCAATGAGGCGAGCGCGTCGGTGATGGCGACGGTCTGGCGCTGACGCTCGAGGAAGAAGCTCACTTCGGTGTAGCCGGCGGCTTGGAGGTGCTTGAGGGCAGCGGGATAGTTGTCACCGACGCGGGTGGGGCGGTGGGCGTCGGCGCCGATCACGACCGGGATGGCGCGCGCGCGCATGAGGGCGAGCATCGCGGGGCCGGGATTCATCTCGGGGAGGGTTTTGTTGAGGCCGCTCGTGTTGATTTCCATGGCGACGCCGGTGGCGGCGATGCGATCGAGGGCGCGTTCGATGTCGGGCTGGATGCGTGCGAAATCCCAGTCGGCGGGCGATTCGTTTTTCACGAGATCGGGATGCGCGACGGTATCAAAGAGGCCGGTCTCGGCGGACTCGGCAACGTGGTCGAAATACGTGCTTTGGTAGGCGTGGGGATCGCCGGTGAAGTAGCGCGCTTTGTAAGGGATCATCTGCATGTGCACGGAGCCGAGCACGTGGTGCAGCGGCACGCGGGCGTGGAGTTCGCGCAGCCAGGTTTCGAGGCCGAAACCAGGCAGGTAATCGCTCTCCAGGCCGAGGCGCACATCAACGCGGCCGGCGAATTCCTCGCGCGTGCGCGCGATGAGATCGACGTAGGCGGGAAACTCCTCGGGCGACATCCGGTATTGGAGACTGAGGCCGTCGGGCAGCGGACAATGACAGGTGAAGATGATGCCCTTGAGGCCGCGCGCCTCGGCTTGCGCGGCATACTCGGAGGGCGTGCCGTGCGCGTGTTTGCAGAGGGTGGTGTGGGCGTGGGATTCGTAGAGGAACGGTGGCATGGAGGCGGCCGGTCCGCACGCGGGCGCGCGGGACCGAGGGAAGAGCGTGCGCCGAAGCGTCGGCGCGGCAAGGGCGGCGTTGGGGGCGGTGCTCGGAAGGGTGGCGCCCGCTCTCCGCGCGGGCTGTCTCGGGTAATACCAAGCCCGCTCGGACCGATAGGACGCACGGCGTGAAGAGCCGGCGACTCGCGTGGTAAAAGGCCCGGGAAATCAGACCGCGATGTTTTGATTTGAAGTATAGATCCGGTGGGGACGGGCCACGAGGGTCTCGGCGACAGAGGCCATTCCGAGGGCGATAAGAGGCAGCAGTGTCAGTGCGACGATAGCAGCGGCGACCGGATTGATCGGTCCGCTCAACTGCTGCGGAGGTCCCCACCAGGTGCAGGCGGTGTAAGCGACGATCACGATCGCAAACGGGGGAAAGGTGTAGCGGTGAAACCGCGCCAGCCCGAGGCTGCAAGCGATGAAGATGCCGGTGACGGCCGCGTAGGAGCCCTGATGAATCACCGCGCCGTCGAACATGAGCAGGCACCAGAGGATGACGGTCGATGCCGTCCAGAGCAGGAGCCCCCAAAGCATCCGCGACGAAATTTCACCCGGCAGAAAGCAGGTGAAAATGGCCGGCGCCAATCCCACGATCCACCAGGTCAGCGCCCGGAACAGGTAGAAGAATTCCTCGTGTCGGCGATCCGTCGTCGAGCGCTCCGAAAGATTCCAAAGCAAACTGAATCGCCCGACGACCTGCATTTTAAAATTATTTATTTTGGCCGCGACGATTTCATCCGTCGAAAGCCGGGAATAGGCCGAGTGAATGGTTTCCCGAGCGCTCCGAAGGTCCACGGCCACCTGTCCCCCGAGGTGCCATTTGAACAGGCGATTCGCGGGCGGCGCGTAGAATTTTTGGAACGCGGTCCAGGGGAGTGCCAGCAGGAGAAAAACCGCGGCGGCCGTGCCCCACCCGCGCCATTCGCGCCGCCGTAGCAGCCGCCAGAAAGCCCAGACGCCAAGCGTAAGAAACGAGAAGGCGATTCCGCCATGCGACAGCCAGGCGAGGCTCGCGAACAGTCCTCCCGCCAAGAAATGTTTGGTGGGTATTTTGTCGCGGCCGGCCCCGATCCACAGGCCGAAGACTCCCATGCCCAGCGCCGACGCCGACAGTTTGGGCCAGACAAAAACCGTATTCAGCAAAAAGAATCCCGAGAAGGCGAGAAGCGAGGTCCACGCGCAGGCGCGCAGCACGGAAAGACGCGCTTCCCTAAGCAGGCCGTAGGCCGCGGAAACCCAGGCGATTTGCAGCCAGAACCCCGACCACCCGCCGACGTCAGCGACCGGGAACCCCAGCATTTTCCCGGCACCGTAGCAAAGCAGCGTCCACCCGGTTTGCAGCGGAGGTCGATCGCTGGTCAGCCAATCCGTCCCGATGTTTTTCGCCGCCTGGCCGTTGAAAAGCATCCCGGCGAAATCACCGGACAACGAGTTGTCCGACGGGAGCACATACCGGAAGCGAGCCTGGGCGATGTAGTCGAGCGGCTCGTCGAGGGCTACGAAGTGGGTGATTCCAAGATACAGAAAGGCGATCAGGATCGTCATCACAACCGGGGCGTAGTCGATAGGCGGAGCGGGTCTTTTTCGGTAATGAAAAAACGCCAGGATCGCCACGACGGCGACCATGCAAACCGCGACATGACCGCTTCCCGGGTCGAAAAAATAGAGCCAGAAAACCAAGTAGGTGACCAGTGAGGTAACGGCGAATCCTCCGAGGGCCTGCCAATGAAGGGGCAGCAGATCGTGATCGCCGATCCCGTGCATGGCCATGACCACGAGGAAGAGATAGCAGGCGCCAAAGACTAAAAAAACGACCACGGAGCGCGTAAAAACGCGCGGAACGTTTTCGGCAAAAACAGGCTCAGAAATGCCGACCCAGCCTCGCCATTCCCCCGTGGTGTCGATCGCGACAAGCCTCGTCGTCCGCCCGCGCCACGACTCGGGCAGTTGGGTCGCATAGAGTCTCCAGTCCTGGCCCATATCGGGAATCTTGAGGACGAGGGATTCGTGGTTTTCCCCGTTTATCGCGGTTACGGAAATGCCGGTTTGGGATGGGTAGCCACTGACGTAAAACGCCAACTTTACCGGTGCGGCAAAGGGTCCGATGGTCAATTTTCCGGTGAAACCGTCGGCTCCTCCCCAAGAGCCCCATTTTCTCAAATTGGGTTGGGCAACCAGCGGTGGCACCGAAGGGTGTTGGCCTTCCAAGGGGAAGCATCCTTCGATGATTACGGGTTGGCGAGCAGACGATGACCTCGATTGATCTCCGATAATTCCGGCTGCGACGGCCAAGAGTAGCGCGAACCCCGCTCCGATCGCCGGCAGTAGGATGAGTCCCTTTGCGGAAAGTAAGTAGTCAGCAACCGGAATCAGTTTTTTCATATGATTGGGATATTCCTCGGCTCAGGACAGGTGCCGGAGCTGGGGTCAATAACTGAGACAATCGCAGTCTCCCAATCCACGATTAGCTTATAGTAAAAATTTATATTGTAATGATTATTAACGAATAAAATTAAAATAAGTCGCGCTAACCGGGGGATGATCGATGAAAGGGGATGCGGGGCCGCGGCATGGAAACAACTTCGGCCCTTCGTAAAAATATACGCGTAGCTTTCAAGGCGGTGGACGTGGGTGAGGCGGGTTAACGGTGGCGGTAGCCTCACTGACTTCATGGCTTGGGTGTCGGAAGGTCGCGAAGTGGGATTCCCGGCAAATCAGGTTTGGTAGGGACTGTGTCCGCGGGAAGATCGGGCTTGGGGGTAATTTTCGGCGCTGCGGGAGCCGGCGGCGGAGCCGAAGTGGACGACGGCAGCAGATCAATGGGTTTGGCGGCGAGTTCGCGCTCGATGGCGGGGGCGCGGTTTTCAGCGGCGGTGATCCACTCGGGGTGGCGGAGTTTCTGGATGCGGGCGCGCACGGTTTGCTCGGTGTCGCCGCCGGTGCCGCGTTTCGTGGCGAGGATGAGCCAAGCGAGGCCCTCGGTGTAGTCGCGCTTCACCCCGTGGGCGCCGACGTAGGCAGCGCCGACGTTAAAGAAGGCCTCCTTTTCGCCGGCGGCGGCGGCGGCGCGAAAGTAGGCGAGGGCGCGGCTGCGGTCTGGGGAGACGCCGTCGCCTTCGTCGTAAACCATGCCGAGGCGGAACGCGGCGGAGCCGATGCCGCCGCGGGCGGCCTTTTCCAGGAGAGTGAGTGCGCGGGGAATATTTTGCGCGACGCCATCGCCGCGCAGGAGCTGCTCGCCGAGCTGGGCGCAGGCCTTGAGGTTGCCGGTGGCGGCGTAGCGTTCGAGGTCGGCGAGGTTGGACCACGGCACACGGTCGCCGGCTGACATCATAACCGGCGCGGAAGCGGCCGTGCCTGACGCTGCCGCAAACGTGGCGGCGGTCGAAGTAAGGCAGACGAAAGCGAAACGGAGCTTCATGATGGGGCGACGGACCTTGAGTGGGGCGGCAGGTTTCACGCGAGCGTCGGCCATAAAAAATCAGGTCGCCAACGGAGTTGGTGCGACCTGATTGGCGGAGGACAGCGGGCGGGGCTCGATATTTTTAAAAAAGTTTAGACGTCGTCGTCGGCTTTCGGGCCGGAGGCGGTGATGACGACTTTTTCCATGATCGCCTTGGAGATCTTCTCGGCGAGTTCGGGCTTTTCCTTGAGCGCGGCTTTGGCGGCGTCGCGGCCCTGGCCGACGAGGTTGCCTTCGTAGGCGATCCACGCGCCCTTCTTTTCGAGAATCTTGTGCTCGATACCGAGATCGATGAGCGAGCCCATCTTGGAAATGCCCTCGTCATACATGATGTCGAATTCGACCTCGGTGAAGGGCGGGGCGACTTTATTTTTGACGATTTTGATCTTGGTGCGATTGCCGATGACCTTGCCCTCGGGGGTCTTGATCTGGTCCTTGCGGCGGATGTCGATGCGGACGGAGGAGAAGAACTTCAGGGCGCGACCGCCGGAGGTCGTCTCCGGGCTGCCGAACATGACGCCGATCTTTTCGCGAATCTGGTTGGTGAAGATGCAGACGCAGTTGGTCTTGCTGACGACGGCGGTGAGGCGGCGCATGGCCTGGGACATGAGACGGGCCTGGCTTCCCATGGTCATGTCGCCCATCTGGCCGTCGAGTTCGGCCTTGGTGATGAGGGCGGCAACGGAGTCGAGGACGATAACGTCGATGGAATTGGAGCGGATCAGCGTCTCCATGATGTTGAGGGCGTCTTCACCGGAGTCGGGCTGGGAGACGAGGAGATCGTCGAGATTCACGCCGACAACGCGGGCGTATTTCGGGTCGAGGGCGTGCTCGACGTCGATGAAGGCGGCGAGACCGCCCTTTTTCTGGGCCTCGGCGATGACGCTCAAACAAAAGGTGGTCTTGCCGGAAGATTCCGGTCCGTAAATCTCTATGATGCGGCCTTTTGGGAGACCACCGACGCCGAGGGCGAGGTCCACGGCAAGGGAGCCGGTGGAGAGGGTTTCGACCTTCATCTTGGCGTTGGAGCCGAGACGCATGATGGAGCCGTCGCCGAACTGTTTGGTGATGGAGGAGAGCGCGAGCTCGATGTTTTTCTCGCGGGCGTGGGTGACGGGGCCGACGGCGGCGGCGGCGGTTTTGGCGGGAGCGGCTTTGGACATGGGAGGGAGGATTGGGCTGAGGGCTAAGGTTGCGCTAAAAGCGGTTTGATGGGTAAGACATAGTGTGTCTTAGCCATGTCCGTCAAGATCTATTACGAAAAGAAATTGAATTGTTGCGAGATCGAATCGGGACACTGAAGGCAAAGTCCCGGTTCGGAACGCGGATTTTCCCAGCTCTTGCTTTCGTCCGCCGGCCTTACGACGTTTGCCGACCTTCGCCCGCATGTTTCCAGAAATCACCCGCTCTCTCCGCGATCTCTACCTCAATGACCCGCGCCCCTGGATGATCGGATTTAGCGGCGGCAAAGACAGTTCGCTGGTTGCCCACCTGATATTTGACGCGGTGCTGAGCATCCCCGCCGACCAGCGCACCAAGGAGATTCACCTGCTTTGCACGGACACGCGCGTGGAAATTCCCGCAGTCGTGGAAACCATCGAGGGCACCTTGGCCAAGATGCAGCGGGCGTCGGACGACCAAGGCTTGGGCATCAGCACCCATCTCCTGCGGCCACCGCCTGAACAGAGCTTCTGGGTTAATATTATCGGTCGTGGTTACCCGCCACCAAACCGCGTTTTTCGCTGGTGCACCCAGCGGATGAAAATCGACCCGGTAAACGTCTTCGTCGAGCGCTGGCTGGGCCGCGATGGTGAGGCGATTCTCCACCTCGGCGCTCGCCGTTCGGAAAGCGCCTCCCGCGCCCAAACTCTCGCCGATTACGAGGTGCGCAACGGCCTCCGCAAACACCCCGACCTTCCCCGCGTCGCCGTCTCCAACCCCATCGAAAATCTCATGACTGAGGAGGTCTGGGCTTACCTCCTCCAAAACCCGGCACCATGGGGCGGCACGCACAAGGAGCTTTACCGGCTCTACAACAATGCCGGCGGCGGCGAATGCCCCATCCATATCGACACCAGCACGCCCAGTTGCGGTTCGTCCCGCTTTGGCTGCTGGACCTGCACGGTAGTCGAGCGCGACAAAGCCAGCGAGGGCCTTTTGGCCAGCGGCGACGACCGCATGGAGCCGCTCATCGCTTTCCGTGCCCGCCTTCAATATTACCAAGACCCGGAGAATAAGCAGCGCGACCGCGTGCGCATGAACGGCACGCAGACCGACACCAGTTGGGGGCCGCTCCTCATGTCGGCCCGCAAAGAATTGTTGAAAGAGCTACTTGCGCTTCAGCAAGAGACCGAACTTCGTCTTATCACTGATGAAGAATTGCTGCTCATCCAGCAGATGTGGAAAGGGGCGCGTGACCCCGACGACGGGCGGGGCGTCGCCCGTATTCTCAATGCTCAAAGCGGTCTCCCCATGAATGACGTGCGGAAAACCTCTCGCCTGCGTCGCTTGGAAGCCGAAATCGCGGAGGAACAGAATCTGAATGCGGACACCCTGCTGCGCTTGGTGAGCAAGGTGGACGAATATAGTGAATCCCAACGCGCCCATGGTTTGCAGGCCGCGCTACGAAGCATATTGGAAGACGATTTGCGGGAGTCGGGTGCGAGCCAAAGCAAAGACTGATTTTCGATGGCAAATCAGATTTCAATCGAGTCGCTTGAGCTGACGAATTTTGGTCCGTTTTATGACCATAACGTCATCGATTTTAAGGTCGATAAACGCCGTCCTCCCCACGTCCTGATTGGCGGCCAAAATGGTGCGGGCAAAACGCACCTACTGCGCGCATTGTATCTGGGGGTTGCCGGCCGAGTTGGCATGGGTGATCTCAAAGACGTTGAAGCCAACGCTTCGGGAGCCACGAAATTCAACCTCGATCACTTGCTCAATCGCCGGGCCCGACGCGAGGGTGCCGATACCTGCTCGGTCCGGGTGAAGATTTTGCAGCGGGATGCCGATTCGGGCAAAGAGCGCACGCTGACTCTACATCGTGATATTCACTTCCGGCCCAATTCAGCGCCCAATTGGATTTCATGGGCGGAAAGTTCGGACAATAAAACCAAGATTGAAGACGGAGACATGATCGAGCGACTGCGTGATGTCTTTATGCCGCGGGTTCTTGCGCGGTTCTTCTTTTTCGATGCCGAAAAGAGCCAGAATTTTCAGCTGGGCGAAAAGGATATTCTTGAAGGTATCAGCCGCATTTTGGGTCTGTGGTCCTACGAGCAACTGGAGGAGCATCTCCGAACGGTTTACGCCAAAGCCAATAGCGAGCTGACAAAAGATGGGGCGAGTAATGCGACCGCGAAACTGGCAACTGCGAGCGGCGAGGTAACGCGACTCAAAGGAGAAATCCAAGGCGAGACGTTGGAGATCAAACGCATCACGACCGAACTGCTGGAGACCGAGGCAGAGCTGCTAAATATCGAGGACCGGCTGAAGACCATCGGGGCCATCGACCCGAAAAAACTGTCCGATAATCAAAGCAGCCGCGAGGCTGCTGCTACGGCGAAAGCCAAGCTGGTAGGTAAGCTTCAACATGCGTGGGAACTTGCGCTCCCCGTCGAACTCCTCGGCGACTTGCGCGCGAAGCTGGCCGTGCAACTTGATAACGAGCAGCGCCGCCGCAATTGGGAAGACCGCCGCGATGCAGTCGCTCCGCAGCTCCCGATTATCCAAGGTAAAGTTTTTAGTGACGCCCCGGCCGAATTTGCGCTGCCAGACGATACGCTCAGTTTCTACGCCGCGCGCCTTGAGAAGGCGCTGAAGGGGTTGTTCGAGCCGCCGCCCGAGGGTGTTGATACCGTCAATATTCACCTGACCGCTACTGCCGAAGCCGGCTTGGCCGTGCGCCAGTTGCTTTCGCGTGGAGCCGACGGTTTGGCCGACATCGCCGAAGCCAGTCAGCAACTCGAACTCATCGAGGCCGACGTTGCGCGCCTCGACTTGGAAATTCGCCAGCAGATGCACAACACCGAGGCCATCGGAGCCGGCCGCGCGCTGCACGAACAACGCGGCGCATTGCAGGCGAAGGCGGCACAACTCAAGCGCGACATCGGTGACCGCGAGGCCAAGCTGACTCGGCTGGAGCAGGCGCTCACCGAGCAGATTGGCCTGGAAACCCAGTATGCCGGCGCGGTCGCTCTCGCCGAAAAGGGCCGCAGCCTCGCGACTCGCGCGAGTGCTTACCGCGTCGCGGCGGGTGAGCTGCGGAAACGCGCCTCCGACCGGATGCGCTCCAAGATAAACGAAAAGGTGGGCGATCTTTGGCTCGATATCATGGGCCGCCGGCGTGAATTCAGCGGCATGATGTTCGATGCACACTGGGGTTGCCATCTCGTGCGCAAGAACGGCGAAAAAGTGCCGTGGGATGACCTCAACACCTCGGCCGGCCAACGTCAGGTGCGCCTCCTGGCCTTTTACGAGGCGCTGCGGCGTCTCGCCCAGTCGGTGCCGCCGCTCGTGGTGGATACGCCGCTCGGCCGACTCGACAAAGAGGTGCGCGACGCCGTGCTCAGCAAACTCTACCTGAGCGACGACGGTCACCAGTCCATCGTGCTTTCTACCAACGCCGAGATCGACCCAGAGGGAGAACTCTTCGCCAAGATGCGCTACCGCTTTGGCAAAGCCTACACTCTCATCCCTCACGGCAAGCCGGACAGCGAAGACTACGAAGTGGAAATTCAGCCGCACTACTTCGACCGCAAGGTCACGCTATGAGGCCCTACGATCCTCCCGTTTGCGATGAGCCGGTGGGTGGCGTCGCCGAGTGCCCGGAATTGCAGGAGGCGCTGGAAGCGGGCGATTTTCGCCCGGGTGGTGACACGTTTGTTGTCCCCGTCGATACCAGAGGCTGGGTGTTTGAAAAAGCCGAGGACATCGGGCGCTACCGGCTGCCGGGAAAACTCGAGTCGTATATGTATCGCGTGCAGCGCGTCACTCACCCGACTGATGCGAGCCGACGTGAGCTGTGGCACGCGTTTGGCGAATATTGCTGGCGTGGGCGCACCGCGAGCGATGCGGATTATATCTTTCTCGACGGCGGCGGCTATTTCTCCAATCGCGCCGCAGCTTTATGGGCGATCCACCTATGGGTAGCCTACCTCTACAAGAAAGAGGCCACCGTCGGGAAAATCGCACATGGCGCTTAACACCAGCAAAGAAGCGGACGAGACCATCGAGAGCATCCACCCGAGAGTGGGCGCCGAGACCAAGGCCGTGCTGGGTCGCTCCGCTATCTGCCTCGCACTCGCCGAGGGTGTGCCAAGCGATTTCAAAGCGCCGGCCGCGCTGGGTAAAAGTCTGAGTTCCGACGCGCTCTTCGGCGAATTGGAGCCCGTCATCCGGGCTGCCCTCAATTTCCGAGCGGGCAAAACTCTCAGCGAGGCGCAACAGACCCACGAACTCCGCCGCCATTTCGAGTGGGGCTGCCAGCTCATGCGCCGCATCTGGGAAGATGAAGTCGGCCGCGATCAAGGTAAGTTCATTGTCGAACTCTTGCGCCGCTCGAAGATTTCCGGCGAAGCGCGCTCACCCGGCGCTGCGCCCACCTCGGCCGTTAAGTCCAAAGCCGTGGTGGAGACGGAGGTGAAGCTCAAGCTGCTCACCGATGCCGAGCCTTGGAGTCTCAACGGTCCCGGCACTAACAATGGGCTGCTGGTGGTGTCCGGCGCGCCGGGCTCGGGCAAAAGTCAGCTCGCGTTGGACATTCTCGCCCAGCTTTCCGGCCAGGGAGTGCGCTTCGTGTTCTTCGATCTCAAAGGAGAGCTGGAGGATGAGCCCAACAACGAGCGGCAACAGGCGACACGGAAAAAATTCCTGTCGCAGACCAACGCGAGCTACGTGCGTCTCATCCGCGACGAGTTGCCGATCAACCCGCTCTGGCGCGACAGCAGCGAGACGATCAACAACCAGTCGGCCTACGAAATCGCATCGTTGTTCAGCGCCTTCGTTCCGCAGTTGGGGGCAAAGCAGGTCGGCCAGTTGGTGGAGGCTTATCAGGCGATGGAGCGCCCCGATTTCACGAACTGGCTGGTGGAGTTGGAAAAACTGGGCGGCACCGGCGTGCATCGCGAGACGCTGAAACGCATCTGCGACGTGAATCTTTTCGCCACCGCCGAGACAGCCGTGCCGTTGGAGCAATGGTTGGCGCGCTCACTCGTCATCGACTTCAAGCAATTCGGCAACGACGACGTGACCAAGAGCCTCGCCGTCGCGCTGATCCTGAATCTGCTGATGAAACGCCTCAACACGCAGCTTTCTCCCAAAGACGGCGTGCAGCCACTGAAGATGGTGCTCTTCGTGGACGAGGCCCACCTCCTGCTCCCGAAAGAAGGCAAGATCGGCCTCCTGGGTTCGCTCGCGCGGCAGGGCCGGTCGTGGGGCTTTCCGGTGTGGCTCGCGTCGCAAGACGCCGACGCCTTCGAGACGAGTGGCGACAAGGCCGTGGATTTTGCCGAGCTGGCCGAGTGCGGCATCCACCTCACCCCGCAGACGCTCTCGCCTGCCGGCCAGAAACGCGTGCTGGGCGAAACGCTCCCGCGAGCCCTGAAAAAAGGCGAAGCCGCGGTGAAGATCGCGGGCACACTGAGTCTAGGGAAAGCGCGTCAGTATCACCGGGACGGAGGGATCTAACGCCATCGTAATCACCCTATGAGTGAAACAACCATCAACGCCTCCCCTACAAAGGAGTTTTTTATCCATATGCTGACGCGTGATGTGCTCCTCACTCGCGCAATTATTGACTTGGTGGATAACTCGGTAGACGGCGCGAAGCGCCTGCGTCCGGATGGAAATTTCGGCGGCCTGAAGATTCTCATTCGAGTTTCGCCAGAAGAATTTAGAATCGAAGACAATTGTGGAGGTATTCCTGTTGGAATCGCCCGGGATTACGCATTCCGATTTGGAAGACCGAAAGATGCGCCAAATACGACTAGTTCGGTGGGCCAGTTTGGCGTAGGCATGAAGCGCACATTTTTTAAGTTGGGGCGCTTTTTTCAGGTAGATTCCGCGACCGCAATAAGTCGGTTTGAGATGGATGTGAACGTTGACGATTGGCTCAACCAAGGAGGGGAGACAGATTCTTGGCATTTTGAATTCAAGACTCTCGTGGAAAATACAGCGATGAATCCCGAAATTGTGGGCACGCGAATTGTGGTGAATCAGCTTCTTGAAGAACCCCGAAATGCTTTTTCTAGAAACAGTTTCTTAAAAGAACTCGAAGATGGATTGTCTGAAGGACATGCGCTTGTTCTCGCCGCGGGTTTGGAGATTTCGCTAAATAGTGTTCATCTATCCAATCATCCGCTCGAGCTGCTCAGTTCGACCGAGATAGTGCCTGCTTATCTTGAGAAAAACTTTTATGAGACAGACCCGTATCCTGCAAAAGTTCGGATATACGCCGGAATATCACGGCGTCAGAAAATGGACGGTGGTTGGTATGTGTTCTGCAATGGGAGAATGGTAGTGCGTGCAGACCAAACGCTCCTGACGGGGTGGGGTGAAGGTGAGGGTAAGACGATGCCAAAATACCATCCGGATTTCGCGTTTTTCCGGGGCTATGTTTTCTTTGATTGTGAAGACGCGTCAAAATTGCCTTGGACGACGACCAAAACGGGTGTCGATGCGGATTCATGGCTTTACCGAGCGGTTCGTGAAGATGTAATCCAGATTTCGAAGCCGGTGTTAAAATTCCTGAGAGACCTAGCTGCTGAACGTGCCGAAGTAGCCTCTGGTGATCGTAGCACATCGTCGCTCGAAAAAGCGGTGGAGCGTAGCGCAGACTGCGCAATCACGAAGATTGCGCCCGCCCTCACATTCGTTGGCCCACGCCCTCCTCAAATCACCGGGCCAAAAATGCAAAAGATTCAATACTCTAAGCCGGCCGATGAAGTGGATGAGGTAAAGGCAAGTTTGGGGGTGCGGAACTTTACGGAAGTAGGTCTCCGCACGTTCGAATACTATCGGGACTACGAAATGGGACGCTGATGGCTAGTTTTCGAGAAATTGACTACTCGGTCCGTCCGGCAAAATCGGTGGAACGAAAGATGATGGCCGAAGCATTCCGGCGTTTGGAGTTGGGCTGGCCACTATCTTCTTATCGTTACGTCGGGATGGGATCTGTTTATTTCGCCGATTTTCAGCTCTTTCATCAGTCGCTCGGTATACATGAGATGGTGAGTATCGAACGGGAGAAACAGTATGAAACGCGCTTTGAATTTAACCGTCCCTTCCGCTGCGTGCAGATTGAATTTGGTGAGTCGTCGGATGTTCTCAACGCTATCACTTGGGACAAGCGTTCTATTGTTTGGCTGGATTACGACGGGCAACTCGATGCATCCGTGATCGCGGATCTTCAGACTGTGGTTCAGAAAGCCGCTTCAGGCAGCATGATTGTCGTCTCAGTCAACGCGGAATCTGACCGCCCTCCAGCAGACGTGACTGATCCTGAAATTAAGGACAAGTGGAGGCTCGCAGAGTTTGAGGCGAGAGTGGGCGCCATGTCCGTGCCTGCGGGTTTAAAAGGCGATGAGTTGCGGGGAAAGTTACTTGCCGGCGTTTGTTGGCGGGTTCTCACAGCCAAGGTATCTGAGCAATTGGCCAAACGGAATGGCCGTCCAGATGTGCGATCAGACACTGCGTTCGCGGATCAAGTTTTCCATTTTCGCTATGCGGATGGAGCGTCGATGCTAACGGTGGGTTGGTTGATTTACTCCCACGAAGATCAACACCTCGCTCAGCGTTGTAATATGAAAGGATCTGTCTTCAGAGACGGAAATACATCGCTCTCGATCGAGGCGCCGAAACTAACGCCGAAAGAAATCCGGCATCTCAACGCTGAGTTACCGGATGGACCGCCAGTCGCAGCGGATACGCTTGTTCGCGTCAGAGAAAAGACAGGTATTATGGAGGCAGATCTTAACAAGTTTGCTTCAGTCTACCGCTATTACCCGCAATACGGCGAAATAGTTTTGTAACTTTGAACCCGATCACGCCGCGTGCGAAGCCAGACTCCGCACGCTTAAAATCTCATCCCGGCGGAGCGATTCCAGATGCGACTCGGGCAATGTGAGCACGGCGAGGGTTTCGCCGATGGCGTTAAATACTTCGACCGAATAGCCGGGTTCGATGGTTGGAGCCGGAGCGGCGTGATGCTCGCCCTTGGTGGCCACGGCACCCCGACGGATACTCACCGGGCAACGATCGCCCGCTTGACGCAGCGGACTAAGCGGACTAACTCCGGGCGATGAAATCGGTCAACGTCCACGAGGCCAAGACGCAGTTTTCCGGTATGCTCGCGGAGATCGAGGCCACGCGCACCAGTTTCGTGATCTGCCGGAACGGCGAGCCGGTCGCCGACCTCGTGCCACACCGTCGCAAAGTTTCCATGTCGCCCGACCCCAAGCTCGGGGCCTTCAAAATCGGCTACGATGCGACCGAGGAACTCGGCGAGAGCGAGTGGCCCGCCGACGCGCGATGATCCTCGATACCTGCGCGCTGCTGTTTCTCGCCAATGGCGACCGGAGACTCACGGCGACTACGCGCGCGCGGCTGGGCACGCTGCCGGTGCGCTGGTTCTGCGCCATCAGCACCTTTGAAATCGCGCTCAAACAGGCCGATGGAAAATTGCCGCTGCCGTCTGCCGCCCAGACGTGGATGGAGGAAGTGGCGGAGCGGTATGCCTTGACCGAAGTGGTCGTTGATTCGGCGCTGTGCGCCGCCGCCGTCGCCCTGCCGATGCATCACCGAGACCCGTGCGACCGCTTCATCATCGCGGCGGCCCTGCGCCTCGCCGTGCCGGTCGTGACCATCGATCAAAAGTTTGCCGCCTACGGGGTGACGGTTGTGGCCTGAGTAAGGCGAAGGGTGCCGGTCTGGTCGGCCGCAACATTTCCGCCGTAGCCCAAAGATTGTGGGCGTCCAGCCGATCAACGGCGGCGGCGAGTGGCCCGGCATCAAGTATTATGATCGGCGAGGATGCGGGCACGGATGATTTCGCGTGGCGTGCGCGGGTCGCGGGGCAGGGCGATCGAACCAAAGACGTGTTCTAGCCCGGCGAACGGATTGCCCGGGACCGCCTTGATGCCGTGCGTGAACGTTTTCTTCGTCACGCGGCGGCGAACGACTTTCTGGGGCCTGACTGATGTCACGGTTGGCGTGGAGTGAACAGTGCTGGTGCCGGTTGTTGTGACAAGCCGACAAGCACGGAAGTTTGGCCGCACTGCGCCGACGTATTTTAGCGATGCAAGCGCCCGACGGCAGCAACTACAGAGCACACAGCGGCTGTGACGTCGGCCGCCGTGTTTTCTCGTCCGAGCGAAAACCGCACCATCTGGCGCGAGGCGGTGCCATCGGGCTTCATCGCGCGGACGACGTGGGAGGGTTCGTCGGAATCCGCGAGACACGCTGAGCCGGCGGAGGCACAGATGCCGGCTTGGTCGAGTAGCAGGAGCAACGCTTCGGATTCGATGCCGGGGAAGGTGAGGTTGGTCGTGTTGGGCAGGCGCTGCGTGGCGTGGCCGTTGCGCTCGGCGTGGGGGATGCGGGCGAGAAGTTCGGTTTCGAGGCGGTCTCGGAGCGGTTGGACGGTCGTGGCGTAGCCGGGCAGTTCGGCGCGGGCGAGCGCGGCGGCGTGGCCGAGGCCGGCGATACCGGCGACGTTTTCGGTGCCGCCGCGACGTCCGCGTTCCTGATGACCACCGTGGAGATAGGCCGTGAACGGCGCGGTCTTGCGCACGAAGAGCGCGCCCACGCCTTTCGGGCCGCCCAGCTTGTGCGCGCTCAACGACAGGTAGTCGATGGGCAGGGTTTTCAGGTTGATAGGGAGTTTGCCGACGGCCTGCACGGCGTCGCAGTGAAACCGCACGCCGCGCTGCTGGCAGAGCGCGGCGATGGCTGCGACCGGGAAGAGCACGCCCGTCTCGTTATTTGCCCACATGAGCGAGACGACGGCGGTGTCAGGAGTGAGGGCGGCTTCGAGGGCGGCGATGTCGAGCAGGCCCTCGCGATCCACGGGCAGGCGCGTGACGCGGTAGCCGTGTTTTTCGAGGAAGATGGTGTGAGTGAGCACAGCCGAGTGCTCGACGGCGGAGGTGATGATGTGACGCTTGGCGGGGTCGGCGGAGAGCGCGGCGTAAAGGGCCGTGTTGTTGCTCTCGGTCGCGCTGCCGGTGAAGACGACTTCACGGCCGGAAGCACCGATCAGCGCGGCGACGTGGCCGCGGGCCTCCTCGATCACGCCCTTGAGCTGCGAACCAAACGCGTAGCTGCTGCTAGGGTTGCCCCAGCGCTCCGTGAGAAATGGGCGCATGACCTCGAACACTTCCGGGCGAAGCGGCGTGGTGGCATTGTGGTCGAGGTAGATCATGCGTGGTGACGGATCAGTGCCCCGCCGGTGGCGTGCCGCCGGGTTTGAAGGCGGTGGCGAACCACACGGCGAGCAAGCTCACGCCGAAGCTCACGCCGTAGTTCCAAGTGAGTTTTTCCTTCAGCACGAGCCACGCGAAGAGCGCGAAGACGGCGAGGGTGATGGCTTCTTGGATGATTTTTAACCGATAACCGGTGAACTGGCCGGTCATGTAACCGCGGCGGTTGGCCGGGACCATCAGGCAATACTCGAAAAATGCGATCGCGCACGACACGAGGATCACGGAGGAGACGGATTTGCCCGCGAAGAACTTGAGCTTCAGGTGCCCCTACCACGCGAGCGGGCATGAAAATGTTGGAGTAGACGAGCGGGAGGATGGTCTTCATGGACGGAAGAAAAGCGGGGAGAGGTTCAGATGAGTTTGTCACTTAATAGGTGACAAATTCTTCGACGCGTATGGGCGGGAATCAGAGTTTATAGTAGCTCTTGAACCAATCGACGAAGCGGCGCAGGCCCTCTTCGAGCGGGACCCTTGGCGTGTAGCCAAGGGCGGCCTGCACGCGGGTCAGGTCGGCGCAGGTTTCCAACATGTCACCGGTTTGCGGCGGGAGGAGTTCGATCTGCGCGGGACGGCCGATGAGTTGCTCCAACATCTTCACGAAGAGCAGCGTCTCAACGGGGCGGTTGTGGCCTAGGTTGAAAATCCGCGCGGGAGGCACGGGCGCTTTGGCGGGCGGGTAGAGTAGGGCGCGCACGATGCCGTCCACGATATCGTCCACGTAGGTAAAATCGCGGAGGTTTTTACCGTCGTTGAAGAGTTTCAGCGGCTTCCCCTCGCGGAGCGCGCGGGCGAAGAGTGTCGGGGCCATGTCGGGCCGGCCCCAAGGGCCATAGACGGTGAAGAAGCGCAGGCCGGTGACATTGAGGCCATGCGTGCGCGCGTAGCTATGCGCGAGGAGTTCGTTGGCCTTTTTTGTGGCACCGTAGAACGACGTGGGTTGATCGGTATCGGCATCTTCGCGAAACGGCGACGTCGCGCCGGCGCCGTAAACGCTGCTGCTAGAAGCGTAAACGAGGTGCTTGGGGCGCGTGCGGCGGCAGGCTTCGAGCACGCTGGCGAAGCCCACGAGGTTGCTGTGGGTGTAGGCGCCGGGATTTTCGAGGCTGTAGCGCACCCCCGGCTGCGCGCCGAGATGGACGACGTAGTCGGGCTTAAAGTGCGCGACGAGCGCGGCAAATTTGTCGGCTTCGGCAAAGTCGGCCTGGATAAAACGAAATTTATCGAGCGGTGCGAGTTGCTCGAGCCGGGCGCGCTTGAGATCGACGTCGTAGTAGTCGGAGAGGTTGTCCACGCCGAGCACTTCGCAGCGTTTCGTCCCCGCGAGCCGTCGCGCGACATGGTAACCGATGAAGCCGGCGGCGCCGGTCACGAGGACTTTCATTCGGTGCGTGATAGGCGAGCGTCTCGGACGCGGCTAGCGGAAAGTTTTTGCGTGGCGAACCCGGGACCGCACGCTTGCGCCGTCCTTCCGTTCCCTTCGCCATGAAAACTTTCCCGGTTCGTCTTCTCGCGTGCGCCTCGTTGGCGCTTTTTCCCGCATCGTTCTCGCGCGTCGCCGCCGCCGAAACGAAAACGGCCGCGCTCGATCCCGCGATCATCAGGCAAATCGACGCCGTCTTCGCCGGGTGGGACAATACCCGCTCACCTGGCGCCACCATCGCGGTGAGCCGCCACGGTCAGGTCGTGTTTGCGCGCGGCTACGGCATGTCGAATCTCGAGCACGATGTGCCGTTGACGCCCGGCTCGATTTTCCACGTCGCCTCGATCTCGAAGCAGTTCACCGCCGCGGCCGTGCAGCTCCTCGCCGCCGACGGAAAACTGTCTTGGTCGGACGACATTCGCCGTTACGTGCCGGAGCTGCCGGACTACGGCCACACGATCACGCTCGCGCACCTCGCGCATCACACGAGCGGGCTGCGCGACCAATGGACGCTGCTGGACTGGGCCGGCTGGCGGGACGACGATCTCATCACCGAGGGCGACGTGCTGAAAATCGCCGCTCGGCAAAAGGTTCTAAATTTCGCGCCGGGCGAGGAATACGCCTACTGCAACACGGGCTACACGCTGCTAGCCGTCGTGTGAAACGCGTCTCAGGCCAGTCGCTGCGCGAGTTTGCCGACGCGCGGATCTTCCGGCCGCTCGGCATGAATGCGACGCATTTTCACAGCGATCACACCGAGATCGTGCGCGGCCGCACCTCGGCTTACAAGCCGCGCGCCGGTGGCGGCTACGAAATCAGCATACCCGTCTTCGACCCCTACGGCGCGACGAGCCTCTTCACTACCGTCGGCGATCTGTTGAAGTGGGAGCAGAACTTCATCGAGCCGCGCGTCGGCGGCCGCGCCTTCGTCGAGGCCATGCTCGCGTCCGGCAAACTCAACCGCGGCGCCGCCACCGGCTACGGCCTCGGCCTCATCTCGGGCCGGCCACGCGGCGTGCTTGATGTCGGCCATGCCGGCTCCGATGCCGGCTACCGCACCGACGTCGTGCAGTTTCCCGAGCACGGCCTCGCTATCGCGGTGTTCTGCAACCTCAGCTCGATGCGCCCCGCGCTGCTCAGCCGCAAAGTCGCCGAGATCATCCTCGGCGACGCCTTCACGCCGCTGCCTTCGGCGGTCGCGCTACCCGAGGCCGAACTGCAGCGTCTCGCTGGCTCCTATTATAATGAGCGCATCGACGACGTGCGTCGCCTAAGCGTCCTCGACGGCAAGCTCACGCAGACCGGCAGCGTCGATCTGTGGGTGCCGATCGGCGGCGGACGCTTCCGCTCCGGCGAAACGAGCAACCAGATCGCGTTTCCACGCTTGTCGCCGGTGACGCCAGCCCGGCAGAGACCACCTCGCTCGCGCGATTTACCGACGCCTCGCGCCGCACGATCCCTCACGCGATGAACTCGCAGGACTGACGGGCGATTTTTTCTCCAGTGAGCTGCTCGATGCCACGTTCCGCGTCTCGGTCAGCGAGAGCGGCAAACTGGAGTGTGGCCCACCGCGCGGTGAGCCTGCGGTGCTCACGCCGATCGCACGCGATCTGTTCACGGGACGCGTGGGGCTCGTGCGTTTTATCCGCAGCGCCAACGGCGAGGTCACCGGCCTCACGCTCAGCTCCACCCGCGTGCGTCGCTTGCCGCTGCAAAAAATCGCCGCCCCGCCGGCCCAGGCCGCGCCTTCGCGCGAGGAATGACGACACCGTGGCCCGCGCCTCGATGAAAAGATTGTGATTAATTTTTCAAAGACGGTGCTTGATCGGGAAAAACCCGATCCTTTACCTTGCGCCGTTTCCGTCCACGCCCACGTTCACCGTCATGAAGATCAAAGCCTACCTTAAGCCCTCCTGCGGCTGGTCCAATGGTGTCCGCGCCGTGATGAGCAAACACGGCCTCGCCTTCGAGGACATCGACATCATCAACAACCGCGCCAACTACGCCGAGATGGTCGCCAAGTCCGGCCAGCCCCTTTCGCCCTGCGTCGAGGTCGACGGCGTGATGCTCGCGGATATTTCCGGCGAGGAAGTTGAAAATTATCTGCTCAGCAACGACCTCGTTAAAAACAGCGCCGCCTCGGCCGACGTCCCGCTCAACGCGGGCTGCTCCGACGAGGAACATGCCAAAATGGCCACTAAAACTGTCCGGTTTTTCTGACGCTGAGAGCTCACCGCGCATAACTTCCGGGCCGCTCTCGCATCAGCGAGGCCGGCCCTTTTTTTGCGCTTTCGCCGCCTACGCCCGACCTCGACTCCGATCTCCCTTATTCTTTCCCATCCCGTGAACAACGACACCGCCGCCACCCCTGGTCCCCTCGACGACAACCGCCCGCTGACGATGCGTCCGGTCAAACAGGGCCTCTACGATCCCGCGTTCGAACACGATGCCTGTGGCGTCGGCTTCGTCGTCGATATCAAGGGCCGCGCCTCGCACAAAATCCTCCGCGACGCGCTCCAGGTGCTCATCAATCTCGACCACCGCGGCGCGAGCGGCGCGGAAGTAAACACGGGCGACGGCGCGGGCATCCTGTTGCAGATGCCGCACAAATTTAACGTGGAGGTCTGCAAAAAGGCCCGCATCGCGCTCCCCGAGCCCGGCCACTACGGCAGCGGCCTCGTCTTCATGCCGCGCAATCCCACAATGCGCCGCAAGCTCGAGGAAGTCTTCGGCCAGATCGTGCAATCCGAGGGCCAGACGCTGCTCGGCTGGCGCACGGTGCCGACCAACAACTCCTCGCTCGGCGAGACGGCAAAGTCCTCCGAGCCGTTCATGCGCCAGGTGTTCATCGGACGGAACCCCGCCCTCGCCGACGACATGGCCTTCGAGCGGAAACTCTACGTGATCCGCAAGCGCGCCTACTCCGAGATCCGCGCCGCGACCATCGGTGGCGCCGAGACGTGGTATCTCCCGAGCCTTTCCTACAAGACGATTGTGTTTAAGGGCATGCTGCTCACGACGCAGCTCGCCGATTATTTCCCCGATCTGAGTAATCCCGCGATGGAGACGGCCATCGGCCTCGTCCATTCGCGCTTCAGCACAAATACGTTCCCCAGCTGGGACCGCGCGCACCCGTATCGCTACGTCGCGCACAACGGCGAGATCAACACCCTGCGCGGTAACATCAATTGGATGCACGCGCGCCAGGCCCTCTTCGCCTCCGAACTCTTCGGCGACGACATGGCGAAGATCCTCCCGATCATCAATCCGCACGGGAGCGACTCGGCGATGTTCGACAACACGCTCGAACTCCTCGTCCTCGCCGGCCGCCCCCTCGCGCACGCGATGATGATGATGATCCCCGAACCGTGGTCTTACCACGAGAGTATGACCGACGAGCGTCGCGCGTTTTACCAATATCACTCCTGCCTCATGGAGCCGTGGGATGGCCCCGCCGCGCTCGCGTTTACCGATGGCAAACAGATCGGCACGGTTCTCGACCGCAACGGTCTCCGCCCCTCGCGCTACTACGTCACGACCGACGATGTCGTCATCATGGCTTCCGAGGCGGGCGTGCTCGACATCCCGGCGGACCACATTCGCCAAAAGGGCCGCATCCAGCCCGGCCGCATGTTCCTCGTGGACACCGTTGAGGGCCGCATCATCGAAGATGAAGAGATCAAGCACCAGCTCGTCACCGAGCGCCCTTACCGCCAGTGGCTCGCCGAGCACCTCGTCCACCTCGAAGATTTGCCCGCCGCGCCGGCGGTGCCCGTGCCTGATCACGAGACATTGTTGCACCGCCAGATCGCGTTCGGCTACACCTTTGAAGACCAGCGCATCGTGCTTGCCCCGATGGCGCTCAACGGCGTCGAGGCCATCGGCTCGATGGGCATCGATACGCCGCTCGCCGTGCTCTCCAACAAGCCGCGCCTGCTCTACGACTATTTTAAGCAGCTCTTCGCGCAGGTCACGAATCCGCCCATCGACTGTATTCGCGAAGAATTGATCACCTCCGCCGAGACGCGGCTCGGTTCCGAGGGCAATCTCCTCAATCCCGATCCGCTCGCGTGCCGTCGCATCGAGTTGAAGTGGCCCGTGCTCACCAACGAGGAGTTCGCAAAAATCCGTCGCCTCGACCAGCCCGGTTTCAAGGTCGGCGTGATGCCGATCCTCTTCCGCGTCACCCGCGGCGAACGCGGTCTCGCGAAGGCGATGGAGGAACTTTGTCTCATCTCGCGTCGCATGATCGAGGAGGACGAAGTCACCGTCCTCATCCTCAGCGACCGTGGCGTCACGAAGGAATTCGCCCCCATCCCCGCGCTCCTCGCCGTCGCTGGCCTCCACCACTATCTCATCCGCGAGGGTCTCCGCACGCGCATCAGCATGGTCCTCGAGACCGGCGAGGCCCGCGAGGTGCATCACTTCTCGCTGCTCATCGGCTACGGTTGTAGCGCGATCAATCCCTACGTCGCCTTCGAGACGATCGACGGCATGATCCAAGACGGCCTGTTGCCCAATCTCGACCACAAGACCGCCTGCAAAAACATGGTGAAGGCCGCCTCGAAGGGCGTCGTCAAGGTCATGTCGAAAATGGGCATTTCCGCGATTCAGAGCTACCGCGGCGCGCAGGTGTTTGAGGCCGTCGGTATTCGGCAGGACGTGATCGACCACTACTTTACCTGGACGCCTTCGCGCGTCGGCGGCATCGGCCTCGACGTCATCGCGCAGGAAGTCCTGGCGCGCCACCGCGCCGCGTATCCCGACCGCGATGTCGCGAGCCACGTCCTTCCGGCGGGCGGCCAATACCAGTTCCGCAACGACGGCGAATTTCACCTGTTCAACCCCGAGTCGATTCACCACCTCCAGAAGGCGGTGCGCACCGGCAGTCTCGCGACATTCCGCAATTTCTCGAAGCTCATCAATGAGCAGGCGAAAAATCTCTGCACGCTCCGCGGCCTCCTTGAGTTCAAGGCTTCCGACGCGATTCCCCTCGAAGAAGTCGAGCCCATCGAGGCGATCATGAAGCGCTTCAAAACCGGCGCCATGTCCTACGGCTCCATCTCGAGCGAGGCGCACGAAACCCTCGCCATCGCGATGAACCGCATCGGCGGCAAATCCAACACCGGCGAAGGCGGCGAAGATCCCGCGCGCTTTACGTGGACCAACGAACTTGGCGATTCGAAGAACTCCGCCATCAAGCAGGTCGCCTCCGGCCGCTTCGGGGTCACGAGTGAGTATCTCGTCAGCGCCAAAGAAATTCAAATCAAGATGGCGCAGGGCGCGAAGCCCGGCGAAGGCGGCCAGTTGCCCGGCACCAAGGTTTATCCTTGGGTCGCAAAAACCCGTCACACCACCGCCGGCGTCGGCCTCATTTCGCCGCCGCCGCATCATGACATCTACTCCATCGAGGATCTGGCCGAGCTGATTCACGACCTGAAGAACAGTAACCGTCACGCGCGCATCAGCGTGAAACTTGTCGCCGAAGTCGGCGTCGGCACCATCGCCGCCGGCGTCGCCAAGGCCCACGCGGACGTGGTGCTGATCTCGGGTTTCGACGGCGGCACCGGCGCCTCGCCGATGACCTCCATCCAACACGCCGGCCTCCCGTGGGAACTCGGACTCGCCGAGACGCACCAGACGCTCGTCCTCAACAATCTCCGCAGCCGCATCGCCGTCGAGACCGACGGCCAGCTCAAGACGGGCCGCGACGTCATCATCGCCGCGCTGCTCGGCGCCGAGGAGTTCGGTTTCGCGACCGCGCCGCTCGTCGCCACGGGCTGCATCATGATGCGCGTCTGTCATCTGAACACCTGTCCGGTCGGCGTCGCCACGCAGGACCCGAAGCTCCGCGCGAAGTTTGCCGGCAAACCCGAGCACGTCGTGAACTTCATGACGTTCATCGCGCAGGAAGTTCGCGAGATCATGGCGCAACTCGGCTTCCGCACCATCGAGGAGATGATCGGCCACGTCGAACGCCTCGAACCGCGCAAGGCCGTCGATCACTGGAAGGCCAAGGGCATGGATTTCTCCAATATCCTTTATCAACCCGACGTCGGTCCCGAAGTCGGCCGCTTCTGCACCGTGAAGCAGGACCACGGTCTCGATAAATCCCTTGATCTCACCACGCTGCTGGAACTCGCGCAGCCCGCGATTGAGCGTGGCGAAAAAGTCATCGCCGAGCTGCCCATTCGCAACGTCAACCGCGTCGTCGGCACGATCACCGGCAGCGACGTCACGAAGAAATACGGCGCCGCCGGTCTGCCCGAGGACACCATCCGCATCCACTTCAAAGGCTCGGCCGGCCAGAGCTTCGGCGCGTTCATGCCGAAGGGCATGACGTTCTCCATCGAGGGCGACGCCAACGACTACGTCGGCAAGGGCCTCTCGGGTGGCAAAATCGCCATCTATCCGCCGGCGAATTCTTCCTTCGTGCCGTCGGAAAACATCATCATCGGCAACGTCGCCCTCTACGGCGCGACCGCCGGCGAAGTTTACCTCGCGGGCCGCGCCGGCGAACGCTTCGGCGTCCGCAACTCCGGCGTCACCGCCGTCGTCGAAGGTGTGGGTGACCACGCCCTCGAATACATGACCGGCGGCCGCGTTGTCATCCTCGGTGACACCGGGCGCAACTTCGCCGCCGGTATGTCGGGCGGCGTCGCCTACGTGCTCGACGAACGCGGGGATTTTCCGAAACGCGTGAACGCCACGATGGTCGGCATCGAGAAGATCGAGACCGCCACCGAGGCCGCCGAGGTGCGTGCGTTGATCGAGAAACATATCGCCGCCACCAAGAGCGCGCGCGGCATCGAGGTGATCGATAACTGGGATGTTTTCCTCCCGAAGTTCGTGAAAATTATGCCGAAGGACTACAAGCGCGTCCTCGCTTGTATGGACCGCGCCCACGCGCAGGGCCTTACGGGCGACGAAGCCATCATGGCCGCCTTCGAAGAAAACGCCCGCGACACCTCCCGCGTGGGCGGCAATTAAGAGGAGTAAGGGTTAAGAGGAGTAAGCGATAAGTTTTAAGCCACTAAGCCCGATCTCCGAATCTTCCTCCTTACACCCCTTACTCCTCTCGCCTTTCTCACACCTCTTACAACTTACACCTCTTACTCCTCTTAAAACATGGGCAAACCAACCGGCTTCATCGACTACCTCCGCGAACTCCCCGTTGACCGGACCCCGACCGAGCGCATCCGCGACTGGAAGGAGTTTCACCACCACATGGAGGAGAAAAAACTCCGCCATCAGGGCGCGCGCTGCATGGATTGTGGCGTCCCGTTTTGCCACACCGGCAAGCTCATCGGCGGCATGGCCTCCGGTTGCCCGGTCAACAACCTCATCCCCGAGTGGAACGACCTCGTTTATCGCGGCCTCTGGCACGAGGCGCTCGATCGTCTGCACAAGACGAATAATTTCCCGGAGTTTACCGGCCGCGTCTGCCCCGCTCCGTGCGAGGGCTCCTGCGTGCTCGGTATGAACAACCCGCCGGTCACGATCAAAAACATCGAGGCCGCGATCACTGACCGCGGTTGGGAAGAGGGTTGGGTTTTCCCTCAGCCGCCGAAGGTGCGCACCGGCAAGAAAGTCGCCGTCATCGGCTCCGGTCCCGCCGGTCTCTCCGCCGCCGAGCAACTCAACAGAGCGGGTCACACGGTCACCGTCTTCGAGCGCGCGGATCGCCCCGGCGGTCTCCTCATGTATGGCATCCCCAACATGAAACTCGATAAGCAGGAAGTCGTCCTCCGCCGCATCAAGTTGATGGAGCAGGAAGGCATCAAATTCATCTGTAACGCCCACGTCGGCGAAAACGTCGAGGCGCAGATTTTCCTCAAAGAATATGACGCCACCGTCATCTGCACCGGCGCGACCAAGCCGCGCGATCTGCCGATTGAGGGCCGGGACCTGAAGGGCGTTCACTTCGCGATGGAGTTCCTCACCGCCAACACCAAGGCCGTGCTCAATGGCGGCGCCGACCACGCGGCGATCCACGCGCTCGGCAAGGACGTGATCGTCATCGGCGGCGGCGACACCGGCACCGACTGCGTCGGCACCTCGATGCGCCACGCCTGCAAGAGCATCACGCAGATCGAAATCCTCCCGAAACCCCCGCTCGAACGCACGGCCGACAACCCCTGGCCCGAGTGGCCCAAGACCTACAAGCTGGACTACGGCCAGGAAGAAGCCGCCGCGAAGTTCGGCGCCGATCCGCGCGTCTATCTCACCACGGTTAAAAAATTCATCGGCGATGTCGCGGGTAACCTGCAGTCTCTCGTGACGGTCGAAATCAAGTGGGAGAAGAACGACAAGGGTCAGTTCATCCCCAAGGAACAGCCCGGGACCGAGCAGACGCGCCCCGCGCAACTCGTCCTCCTCGCGATGGGGTTCCTCGGGCCCGAGCAGTCGATCCTGAAAGACATCGGCGTCGAAGTGGACGCCCGCACCAACATCAAAGCAGAGCACGAACGCTACACGACCAACATCCCGCGCATCTTCGCCGCCGGCGACTGCCGCCGTGGCCAGAGCCTTGTGGTCTGGGCCATCAACGAAGGCCGCGGCGCCGCGCGCGAATGCGACCGCTTCCTAATGGGTTCGACGGATCTGCCGTAAGGCCCCTCAGCTGCGGTAGCGGCTTTACGCCGCTAGTTTCAGGCGCTCCCTAACCGGAGCGCCTTTTTTCCGTAGACTGCAAACGCGCTCGCGCACCCTTCAGGTCTTAAACTCTGCGATTGCCGGAGACTGCGGAGAACGAATCGCCCATTAAACGACATGGGTTTTTGGAGCACGAAAGCCGCCGCAAAAGCGACTGCGACGACCATACCCCGGGCCGGCGTGCATCCTCCGATTTTCTGTAAGGATTCAGCCCGTCCGGTGCCTGATTGAGACAAGCCCTCCTCATGAAAACGATCAACCCCCGCCATTACACCCTGCTCAACCGTCGCATCAGCCCGAGACTCTTCATCTGGCTTTGGTTCGCTTGCCCGGACCTCGCTCTCGTTACGCTCCTTTCCAGCCGTTCGCGCGAAAAGGAGGCCTCGTCATGACCCCGCCGGTCTATCGCTCCTTTCCGTGTCAACCGATCAGCTTTCGCACGGCCTATTGGCTTTTTCTCATCAGTCTCACGGCGGTCGTCTGGGCCTCGCTGTCAAACCGGCTCGGCTTGAACGCAGAGTCCCGCGCCGCGGCTGATGAGGCGAACTGGCATCACTGGATAGACGACCGCTTCGATCTCAAAGCGCTGCTGTTTCGGCCGGCCGCCTGGGTGTGCGAGGAAATATCTTCCGGGGCTTTCCCCTGCAATGGTTTCGCCGGCATATGCCCCTCTCGGTCGCGCTGCTCCTATCGTCCTTCGTGTTCGCCATCGAGAACTGGATCAAGGGACTGCAGACGATGAGCGTGGCCTTCGTGCTGGGCGGTTATCTCGGCTGGTTGCTCGTCCGGAGCAACTCGCTCTACGCAGCGATCATCGCCCATGTCTCCATCAACGCGGCCGCTCTTTACGTCGTCTGGCCGCTTCTGGCGGTCACGGGACGGTTCAGCGGCGGGTTGCCGGATTATCCAATCTGGTGCTGGACCCTGTCGGCCATAGTCATAGTCGCGGGAGTGTTCATCCTGCGGCGGGAATTCCGTCTCGCGCCGCCGGTCACCGTTTTTCAGAACTAAGCATGTCCGGCCACGCTGAACGGCTCTTCGAGGAAGTCTGCCGTGAACATACCGGGCTCGTCGCGAAGACCGCCCGCGCTTTCACGGGAACGCGGCCGACCGTGACGATCTTTATCAGGAGATCATGCTCGCGATCTGAAAGGCGCTGCCGCGCTTCCAAGCGCAGGCGAAGCTCTCCACTTACGTTTACCGCGTGGCCCACAGTTGCGCGCTGAACTGGAAACGCTCGCGCCGGCGTTACCGGTTCAAGCTCGACCGTTATGCCGTCGAGGCCCCCGATCTCAACGCCTCGGCGGAGGAGCGGGACCGCGTTGCCTGGCTCTATGCGCGCATCCACCGGCTCGAGCCCGCGGACCGCACGCTCATTTTGCTCCACCTCGACCGCGTCGGTTACGCCGACATGGCGGAGATCACGGGCCTGACAGAATCCAATATCGGCGTGCGCCTGCACCGCATCCGACAGCAGCTCACGACCCTATCGGAGGAATTGAACCAATGAACTTTGAAGAACTCGAATCCACCTGGAGCCTGCAGCAGCCCGCGCCGCCGCAGGACGCTGCCCTCCTAAAGCTCGCCATGCGCCAGCAACTCGCCCGCCGCCGGCGCGTCCTCGGACTCACCGCCTTGGGCACCGCCGCCGGCCTGCTCCTCCTGCCCGTGCTGTTCTACCTCAATCTGCACCGCGCGCCTGTCGTGGACCCGGCCGTCTCGCTCCTGCGGCTGCTGCTCAATCTCGGTGCGGGAACCATCGTGATGACTTATCTCCTGCGGCAGCTTGGCCGGCAAAGGACGATTGAGCGGAGCAGTGGAGAGTCGGTGCGCGCCATGCTGACCTTGGCCGTGGCTAGCGTGGAAGCCGAGATGGCCGACTACCGCCGCGCGCGCTGGCTCGGCCCGTTGGTGGTGATTTCCGCCCTGTTCTCGGCGTTTATCAATCAGCCTGTCAGCCACGTTGATTGGTCCCAATTTGCCGTGCGCGCTGCCCTGATTCTCGCCCTCGTCATTCCCATGGCCCTCATCATGTGGCGCCACTACCGCCGTCATCTTGCCGGCGAACACGCCCGCCTGCTGACGACGCTCCGGCAGTTTGACTGAACCTTCCCGTCCAGAGAGGGCGGGAAATCCTGAGGGAGTCGACCGCCGGTCGGTTCTACAACTCTGCATCCATCACGGTGTTTCTCTCGGTCATGTCCCCGTGCCCGGCACGCTTTGTGCAGGCTATTGACCTGCCCGTTTCCGACCTGTTTTTCTGAACTACTTTTGTCCTATGGCTACCATCATTCCCTCGCCGCTCTACCATCCCGATCAAGAGCATGACGCATGCGGCGTGGGGCTCATCGCCCGCGTGACCGGCGAGCGCAGTCATGACGTAGTTGAAAAAGCGATCGCCGCCCTCAAAGCCCTCGCGCATCGCGGCGCCATCGACGCCGATGCGGTCACGGGCGACGGCGCGGGCATTCTCACGCAGATTCCCGTCGCGCTTTTCCGCGAGCACCTCGAACAGCTCAAAAAACCCCTTTTCCGCGATGAAGACCTGGGCGTCGGCATGATTTTCCTCCCGCGCGACGACTACGCGCAGGCGCACTGCAAGAAACTCGTGGAACAGGCCGTGAAGGCCGAGGGTCTCGCGTGGCTCGGCTGGCGCTTGGTCCCGACGGATGGCAGCGGTCTCGGTCGCAAGGCCATTGAGACCCAGCCCGTGATCGCGCAGGCGCTCGTCGGCCGCACGGGTGAACTCACCGACGATGAGTTCGAGCGGAAGCTGTTTCTCGCGCAGAAATCCTCCGAGCGGAAAGTCTTCGAGGCCGGTATCGAGGGTTTCTACATCTGCTCCTTCTCCTCGCGCACGATCGTCTACAAGGGCCTCCTCACACCGTCGCAGATCCGGAAATTTTTCCTCGACCTGAAGTCGCCGAAATTCACGAGCGCCTTTGCGATTTTCCACCAGCGCTACTCGACGAACACGTTCCCCACGTGGCATCTCGCGCACCCGTTCCGCATGATGGCGCACAACGGCGAGATCAACACGATCAGGGGCAACCGGAACCTCATGCGCGCACGCGAACGCAGCGCCGGGCACGGCGTGTGGGGCGACCGCTTCGCCGATCTTCGCCCGCTCATCCAACCCGGCATGAGCGACTCCGCGTCCTTCGACAACGCGCTCCAACTCCTCACGCTCGGCGGCCGCGACGCGCTGCACTCCGCGATGATGATGATGCCGATGGCGTGGGAAAAAGATAAGTCGCTCACGCCCGAGGCGCGCGCGTTTTTCCGCTACCACTCCTGCATGTTGGAGCCGTGGGACGGCCCCGCCGCCGTCGTGTTCACCGATGGCAAAATCATCGGCGCCACCCTCGACCGCAACGGCCTGCGCCCCGCGCGCTACAAGATCTACGACGACGGTTACTTCATGTTGGCGAGCGAGGCCGGGCTGGTCTTCGACTTCCCGGGCAAGGTCGTGCAGTCCGGTCGCCTCGGGCCCGGTCGGATGATCGCCATCGATCTCGAAAAAAAGAAGGTCCTGATGGACGAGGAGCTGCGCGCCGCCATCACGGAGAGGCCGCTCTACCGCACGTGGTGCGACACCCACCTCGTCAACCTGCACCAGTTCGCCGCCGTGAACTCCGTCGCCACCGCCACCGAGCCCGCGACCGACACCTCCATTCTCAGTGCGCAACTTTCGATGCCGATCGCCTTCGGCTACGATCTCGACGAGGTGGAACTCATCCTCACGCCGCTCGCCGAGGGTCTGGAGCCCACGGGCTCGATGGGTGACGACACGCCGCTCGCCGTCCTCTCACGGCGGCCGCGCCTGCTCTATTCGTATTTCAAGCAGCTGTTCGCGCAGGTCACGAACCCGCCGATTGATTCGATCCGCGAAAAATCGGTCATGTCGCTGACGATGTATCTGGGCGGGCGCCTCGGTCTCTTCGAGGAACTCCCGCAAACCAAGGGTTTCGTCGAAGTTGACACGCCCATCCTCGGCGACACCGAACTCGCAGCACTGGCCAGCGTGCCCGCGCTCAAAGGCCACGTCGTCGCGCTCAGCGTGCTCTTTGATCCCGCCGGCGGACCCTACGGACTGGAGCGCTTCATCAAGGAGCTGTGCGTCAAGGCTCAAGCCGCGGTCGAGCAATCCGACGCCAAGGTTATCATTCTCTCCGACCGTGGCGCGACGCGCGAGAAGATCGCCGCGCCCATGCTCCTCGCCGCCGCGGCCGTGCATCAACAACTCGTGCGGGCCGGCCTCCGCATCCGTTGCGATCTCGTCGCGGAGACGGGCGAGGCGCGCGATGTGCACCAGCTCGCGTGCTTGCTCGGCTTCGGCGTCAACGCCGTCAATCCGTGGCTCGCGCTCGACCTCGTCACGGAACTCGCGACCACCGGCAAAACCAGCAAGTCCGTGACCGCCGAACAGGCGCGCAAGAATTACACCGAGACCATCGGTGCCGGTCTGCTGAAAATCATGGCGAAGATGGGCATCAGCACGCTCTTCAGCTATCGTGGCGCGCAGATCTTCGAGGCGCTCGGTATCAGTGCCAAGGTGATGGGCGACTGCTTTACCGGCACCGCATCGCCCATCGGCGGCATCGATTATCTCCAAATCGGAGAAGAGGCGTTCGCGCGTCACACCCGCGCCTTTCCCGCGCTCGACTCGGCTGACCCCGATCAGATTGGCCAGGCCGCCGCCGCACCCGCGTTGCACCACGAGGGTTACTACCGCGTGAACAAGAAGGGCGAGGGCGAGTATCACGGCTGGAATCCCAAGATCGTCTCCGCGATGAACAAGTTCACGCGCAGCGGTTCCGCCGAGGATTTCGCCGGTTGGAAAACCAACGCCGACGAACACCAGCCGCTTGCGATCAAAGATCTCCTGAAACTCCGCTACGGCGTGCGCCCGGCGGTGCCGGTCGATGAGGTCGAACCCGTCGAAGACATCCGCAAGCGTTTCACGACCGCCGGCATGTCGCTGGGCGCCCTCTCACCCGAGGCCCACGAGGCGCTCGCGATCGCGATGAACCGCATCGGTGGCAAATCCAACTCCGGCGAGGGCGGCGAAGATCCCGCGCGTTTCAACATCCGCGAAAACGGCGACTCCGCCAACTCCGCCATCAAGCAAGTCGCCTCCGGCCGCTTTGGCGTCACCGCCGAGTATCTGGCCAATGCCAAGGAAATCGAAATCAAGATGGCCCAGGGCGCGAAGCCCGGCGAGGGCGGCCAGCTTCCGGGCGCGAAAGTCACGCCGCTCATCGCGCGACTCCGCCATTCCGTGCCCGGCGTCATGCTCATCTCGCCGCCGCCGCACCATGACATCTACTCCATCGAGGATCTGGCGCAGCTCATCTTCGACCTGAAGGAAGTGAATCCGCGCGCGAAGGTGTGCGTGAAACTCGTCTCGTCGTCCGGCGTCGGCACCGTCGCCGCCGGCGTGGCAAAAGCTTACGCCGACGTGATCCTCGTCTCCGGCCATGAAGGTGGCACCGGCGCTTCGCCGCTCGCCTCGATCAAAAACGCGGGTTCCGCGTGGGAGATCGGCGTCGCCGAGGCGCACCAGGTTCTCATGATGAATGGCCTCCGCGGCCGCGTCGTCCTCCGCACCGACGGCGGCATGAAGACCGGCCGCGACATTATCATCGCCGCGCTCCTGGGCGCCGAGGAATTCAACTTCGGCACGGCCGCGCTCATCGCCGCCGGTTGCGCGATGTTCCGCGTTTGCCATCTCAACACGTGCCCGGTCGGCGTCGCCACGCAGCGCGAAGACCTCCGGGCGAAATTCCGCGGCAAACCCGAGAATGTCATCAACTACTTCAATTCCGTCGCCGAAGACATCCGCCATTACCTCGCCAAACTCGGCGCGCGGAATCTCAACGACATCATCGGTCGCACGGAATTGCTTGAGCAGATCGACGATCCGGCGAACCCGAAGACGAAGTTCGTGAATCTTTCCGGCCTGCTCCACAATCCCGACCCGTCCGGCGAGATGGACCGCTACCACACGCGCGAGCGCAACGAGCGTTTCGGCGCCGAGGGCTCGATCGACGAGAACATCCTGCAAGAGGCGCGCGATGTCATCCTCGGCAAGTCCGCGCGCATCGTGGCGCGCTACAAGATCACCAACGTCAACCGAGACATCGGCACGCACCTCTCCGGCCAGATCGCCTACCAGCTCGGCAACCGCGGACTGAAACCGGCGACGATCGATCTCACCTTCACGGGCAGCGCCGGCCAGAGTTTCGGCGCGTTTCTTGTGCAAGGGGTGCGCCTCACGCTCAACGGCGAGGCCAACGACTACGTCGCGAAAGGCATGGCTGGCGGCGAGATCATCATTCGTCCCAAAGCCACCGAGACTTACGCCTGGAAAGACAACTGCATCGCCGGCAACACCTGTCTCTACGGTGCGACCGGCGGCACGCTCTTCGCCGCGGGCTGGGCGGGCGAGCGTTTCGGCGTGCGCAATTCCGGCGCAACCGCGGTCGTCGAAGGCGTGGGCGACCACGGCTGCGAATACATGACCGGCGGCGTGATCGTCGTGCTGAGTCGCGTTGGCAAAAACTTCGGCGCCGGCATGAGTGGTGGCCTCGCGTTCGTGTATGATGAGCGCAATGTTCTCCCCGACCGCATCAACCCCGCGATGATCTCCCTCGAGCGTCTCACCGCCGGCCCTGAAAGCGAAGCGCTTAAACAACTCGTTGCCACGCACGGTAAATTCACCGGCAGCCCGCACGCCGCTTGGCTTCAAGAAAACTGGGGCGCTGCGCTCGGCAAATTCTGGAAAGTCGTGCCTCATTCGCCGACGCCCGAAACGCCGAAGGCGGTTTACCAGTTCGATCCTGCGAAGATTCCGGTTGGAGTCTGATGCCGAGTCAGGGTTGGGTCGGGGTTGAGTCGAATGGCGCTCAAGTAATTTTAGCAGGACGGCGGAAGCGGGCTCCGTGGCGGAGGTCGCGGGAGAGGTGGCGGAGGTGGTCGAGGTGGGAATTGGGCTTGGGGCGGCGTTTGACGGCGTGAGGCTCGGTGCGGCCCGGGCGCAGGGGGAGGAGGTCGGTGGCGAGGCGCGCGAGCAAGGCCGCCCAGAGGCGGCGGCGGTGTAGGTGCGTAGAGGCTTGGGCGCTGGCGGCGGCGAAGCTGCGGAAGGAGTCGAGGGTGCCGGTGAAGCGGA
>JACMRG010000256.1 GCA_014376585.1 Opitutaceae bacterium
CAGTTCGGCCCGTTCTGGGCCGCCGCTACCAACGAGGGACGCCCCCGTTCCCAGATGCGCGAGTATCGCCTCACCGGGCTCACTAACTATGATTTCACCACCGGCCCGTTGAAAAATTTTAACATTGGCGGCGCCGTCCGCTGGGAGAGCCGCGCTTCCATCGGCTACCTCGCCGGCGCGCCGGAAACGAGCGGCCCCTACACCGGCGCCGTCCTGTTTCTCGACAACAACAAGCCCGTCTGGGACAGGGCGCGAGCCTATCTCGATCTCTCTGCCGGCTATAAGTTCAAACTCTACGGCGACAAAATCCGCGCCAAGTTGCAGCTCAACATCCGCGACGTGACCGAAGGTGGCCGCCTCCAAGCCGTCGCCGTGAACCCCGACGGCACCCCCTACGCCTACCGCATCGTCGACCCCCGTCAGTTCATTCTAAGCACGACCTTCGATCTCTGAGGTGGAGCGCGTTGACCTCAACCCGCTCTCCCCCGCAGCCTCCTTCATCCCACGAAGCTCGTCCTTCCCCGACGCGCTTTGTCTTTTCGCCCTCTTTCACGCTATGCGACGCCGCGAATTCATCCTCACCGCCGCCGCCGCCACAGCTCTTCTCGCGCTCGGCACCCGCGCCGCCTCTGCGAGACCCGACACGGCCGACGAACTTCTCCGCGAACTCGTCCGGGCCAACGACGCCCAGATCGCCCGTCTCATCGCAAAACAGGAGCGCCGCCCGGGCCACCGTTGGCTCGGTGGGCAGCTCAACGAATACGGCCTGCACACCGCCCAAAACACCTCCGGTTTCATCTCCGCCCTCGCCTGCGCCGCCTGCGCGCCCACCTCGAAATACTTCAATTCCACCGAGCTCGTGGAACCCTTGCAACTCGCGGTCGCCTTCATGCTCAAGGCGCAGCACGCCGACGGCTCGGTCGATTACTACGCCACGAATTTCCACTCGCACCCTGACACCGCGTTCATCCTCGAAGTCATCAGTCCCGCCTGCCAGCTCCTCCGCGCGAACTCCACCCCCGCGCTCGCCGCCGTCGCCACCGAGCTCGGCAAGTTCATCCGCGTCGGCGGCGAGGGTCTTATCACGGGCGGCGTGCACACGCCGAATCACCGCTGGGTCGAGTGCTCCGCCCTCGCGTGGACCCACTCGCTCTTCCCGAATCCCCTCTACGTCGCCCGCATCGACCAGTGGCTCGCCGAGGACATCGACCTCGATCCGGACGGCCAATACACGGAGAAAAGCACGACCGTTTACTCGCCCATCGTGGACCGCGCTCTCACGACGGTCGCCCGTCTCCTCGATCGTCCCGCGCTGCTCGAGCCCGTGCGCCGCAATCTCGAGATGACGCTCTTTTACATTCATCCCGACGGTGAAGTCGTCACCGAGGCCTCGCGCCGCCAAGACCGTTACACCCGCGGCAGCATGGCGCGTTATTATTTTTCCTACCGCAGCCTCGCGCTGCACGACCGCAACGGCCGTTTCGCCGCGATCTGCCGCCAGATCGAAAGCACTGCGCGCAATCAACTCGGCGGCGAACTCTCCGCACTCCTCGCCGAGCCCGAGTTGCTGCGTGCTCTGCCCCCCAACGCCCCGCTCCCCACCGACTACGTTAAGCATTTCTCCTATTCCAACCTCGTGCGCATCCGCCGGGGCAACGTCAGCGGCACTATCCTCGCCACCAACACCACCCTCTTCTCCTTCCGCAAAAACGCCGCGGCCCTCGAAGCCGTGCGCTTCGCTTCCGCGTTCTTTGGCAAGGGCCAGTTCAACGCCGACACCCTCGAGGTCCGCGATGGCCGCTATATTCTCCGGCAGAAACTCGACGCGCCCTACTACCAGCCGCTCAGCAAGGAACAGATCGCCCACGGCGAGCACACCAGGATGGCGCCCAACGGCACCCTCGCCGACGGCAGCCGCGCCGCCCGTGCGCGTAGCAACATCCAGAACCTCGAGTCCGTCGTCGAAGTCACCGAGACCGCCGGCAAGTTCACGCTCACCTTCTCCATCGAGGGCACCGCCAATGTCCCCGTCGCCATCGAACTCGCCTTCCGCGCCGGCGGAAAACTCTCCGGCGTAGAGCCGGTCGCGCACGTCGACAACGCCTTCATCCTCTCCGGCGGCACGGGTCGCTACACCATGGGCGGCGACACCATCGAGTTCGGCCCCGGCCAGAGTGAGCACACCTACACCCAAGTCCGCGGCGCTCTTCCAAAATGGGATGGCCTCAGCGTTTATCTCACCGGCATCACCCCCTTCAACGCGTCCCTCACGATTTCCTAAATGAAAACCCCCGCCGTCGCCGCCCTCTTTCTCTGCCTTTTCACCGCAGCCGCCGGCGTTGCTGCTCCCGCGAATTCCGTCCGCCCCGCGCTCCGCGAATACGACATCCTCCGCGCTTTCCCTCCCGGCCGCCTCGCCGCCCTCAGCGCCGGCGATATCCCCGATGAAAAAGGTTTCACCGGCAGCAATCACGCCCACGGCTCGTGGGTCGAGTCCGGTCCGCAACGCGGCAGTTGTCGCGCCGTGATCCCCGCCGTCGTCGCCGGTGATCTCGCCGCCGCCGACCACGCCTGGCGCGGCATCGACGTCGCCTTCTCCCACCAGCGCGCCGACGGCGGCTTCGAGTCCAAGCCCGCGGCCAACGGCAAAGTTTCCGCCGCCTTCGACGCCAACGTCGAGACCGCCTATTTTTTCCTCCAGGAGCTCGGCCGCGCGCTCCTCGTGATCGCCGAGTCCCCGCACGCGGCCCATTTCAAAGACCGCATCGCCGCCCTCAAACCCAAGCTCCGTCGCGCCGCCGACTACATCGACAGCGGCTACGACACCATCATCCCCAAGGTCGGCCATTCGGTAAACCGCGTCATCATCGCCGCCAAAGCCTTCGGCACCTGCGGCGTCTTCCTCGGCGACGAGAAGCTCATCGCGCGGTCGAAGAAGCTCATCGCCCACGCCATCACGCTGCGCGACAAGGAAGGCGTCTTCATCGAAAACGGTGGCCGCGACTCCAGCTATAACGTCGTCTCGATTCTTTTCGGCTCCGTCCTCGCCCTCCACGTGCCGCTCCCCGAGTTCGAAGCAGTGCTTCCCGCCGCCGTCGTCTGGCAGCTCACGCGCGTGCTCCCGTCCGGCGAGATTGACGTCAACGGCAACACCCGCACCGGCGTCGGCAAAGAGCCCGACGCGTTCGGAAAAGCCAAAACCGTAAACTACAAGGAAGTCGTCCTCGCCCTCACGATTTACGGGGTCGTCCATCAAGACAAAGCCGCCCTCGCCGCCGCCGACCGCGTCTTCGCCTACTCCGAGCAACGCGGCCTCACGACCAAATGATCCTCCGCCTCCTCGCGGCCCTCCTGCTCTGCGCGTGCGCCCGCGCCGGCACGCCGCCCAATATCGTCTACATCCTCGCCGACGACCTCGGTATCGGCGACGTCTCGTGCTACAATTCCAAGAGCGCGTGGCAGACGCCCCACATCGACCGTCTTGCGCGCGAAGGCGTGCGCTTCACCGACGCGCACTCGGCCTCCTCACTTTGCACCCCGAGCCGCTACGCCCTCCTCACCGGCCGCTACGCCTGGCGTGGCTCGCTCAAACAGGGCGTGCTCCAAGGCCACAGCCCCGCCCTCATCGAGCCAGGGCGCGCCACCGTCGCGAGTTTCCTCCGCGAACACGGCTACACCACCGCCATGTTCGGCAAGTGGCACCTCGGCCTCGACTGGGCGCGCGCGGGTCCGCAGCCCGAAGCCATCGACTACACCCAACCCTTCGCCGGCGGGCCAACCGCGCACGGTTTTGACCGCTTCTTCGGCATCAGTGCGTCCCTCGACATGCCACCCTACGTGTGGCTCGCCCAGGACCGCGTCACCGCGCTGCCCACCGCCACGCTGACGGACAGCCGCGCCCCCAAGCTCTGGCGCGCCGGCCCGCTCGCCCCGGATTTCAAACTTGAAGAGGTCCAGCCGCGCCTCACCGCGGAAGCTATCGCCTACATCACCGAGCGCGCCGACGCCAAAAACAAGAACCCCTTCTTCCTCTACCTGCCCCTCGCCGCTCCGCATACGCCCATCCTGCCCACGCGCGAATTTGAGGGTAAAACCCACGCCACGGCCTACGGCGATTTCGTCACTCAGGTCGACGCCGACCTCGGCAAGATCCTCGCCGCCCTCGAAAAAAACGGTTTCGCGCAAAACACGCTGGTTATTTTCACTTCCGACAACGGCTTCGCCCCCGCTGCCGACGTGCCCGCGCACACCGGTGTGAACCATGATCCCAGCGGCGGCTACCGCGGCTACAAATCCGATCTTTTTGAGGGCGGCCACCGCATTCCGTTTATCGCCCGCTGGCCGGCCGTCATCCGCGCCGGCACGACCAGTGACGCGCTGGTCGGACAACTCGACCTCTTCGCCACCTGCGCCGAACTCCTCGGCGCCAAAATCCCCGACACCGCCGCCGAAGACAGCATGAGTTTTCTGCCGATTCTACGCAGTGGCACGGGCCTCCCGTCCGTGGGTTCGAGCGGCGCGGGCGTCCCGCCCATGAATTCGCCCACGCCCTCCTTCCCTCCCCCGCGCACTTCCCTCGTGAACCACTCCGCCGAAGGCCGTTTCGCCATCCGCGAGGGCCGTTGGAAACTTCTCCTCTGGCCCGGCTCCGGCGGCTGGAGCGCACCGACGCCGAAACCCGGCGTCTGGCTCAAAGTCGAACGCACCGACCTCGCCGCCCTCCCGCCCTACCAACTCTACGATCTGGCCGCCGATCCGGCCGAAACGAAAAATCTCGCCGCCGCCCGCCCCGAAATTGTCCAAAGCCTCGGTCGCCGCCTGCGCGTCGAAATCGAAACCGGCCGCAGCACCCCCGGTGCCGGGCAACCGTTCACATCCGGCGCGGACTGGCCGCAGATCGACTGGCGCGCGGCCTTCGCCCCCTAGGCGTCCGCCGCCCCCATGAAAATCATCGGCCTCACCGCCGCCCTCCTGCTTGTCGGTCTCGGCGCGACCTGCGTCTATATTTACGGCGCCGGCAACTACCGGCACGTGCCCCTGCCCGCCGGCAACATCCCCGTGCCCCGCGGGCGCACGCTGCCCTGGAACGCCGACTCCGCCTTCGCCGCCGAAGTCCGTCGCGAGTGGGCGGCGAAACCGCTCCGAGACTGGGCGACGCGCGGCAAAGACGATGTCCCGCGCGTGGCGCTCGCGCGACTCCTCACGCGCGAACGCCTGCCCGAGGTAAACGCCTACCTGCTCGGCCTCCGCCCGCGCGGCGCGGCCGGCTCCAAGTGGGCGCTCAATCCCGGCGGCGATTACGATTTCAGCGTCACCGTCTTCACGACCGTGCTCTGGCTCTGCGGCGACGACGCCACCGCGCTCTACCCCGCGACCCGCGAGCACCTCGTGCGCGTGTTGCTCACCGAGGACGGCGGCGCCTTCAGCACCTCCGCCCCGCGCACCCTCGGCCTCTCGAAGGAAACCGAAAACCACATCCTCATGACAGAGGGCTCGCGTTACTTGAAAAACCGCTGGCTGCACGCGCACGGCGACACCGCCCCGCGCCACGACAACCTCGCCAACGGCATGGAGACGCGCCTCCTCGCCCTGCTCGCCGAAACCGCCGCGAGCGGCCTCCACGAGTTCAATTCCCAGCCCTACGTCGCCTACACGCTCACCGCGCTGCTCAACCTCGAAGCCTTCGCCTCCGCGCCCGTGCGCGCCGCCGCCCGCGACCTGCTCGATTACCTGAACTGGAGCTACGCCCTCGGCAGCTACGGGCTGCGCCACTACCCGCCCTTCCGCCGCTCCTACGGCTATGCCTCCGCCCCGTCGCTCACTTTCGGATACCAGACGGTTTTCATCCACGCGTGGTTGAGCTATGCCCCCGGGCCCTTCAACCCGCCCGCGATCCCCGGCCTCACCGGCAACCACGCCCTCATCGCGACAAGTCTCCCCTACCGCCCGCCGGACGCCGCCGTGCGCCTCCTCTCCGAGAAATCCCCCGGCACCTTTGTGCGCCTCGGCCACGGGCCCGGCGCCACGCCCGAGATTTATTCCGCCGGCCCCGGCTTTTTGCTGAGTGCCGGCGGCGTCCACCGGGGCGAGGCGTCGATGATCGCCGCCCGCCCGACCGTGCTGTTACTCAACGACCGCGCCGCCGATCTCGCGGAGGTCTTCCACCTGGCCGGGCCCGGCCCCGATTTTCGCCGCTGGAACAACACCGGCGTCCACGCGCAGTTCGCCTGCGCCGCCGGTCCGGTCCACGTGCCCGCCCGCTTCACCGCCCACGGCGCGCGCGGCCCCTGGCGCCTCTTCGCGGCGGGCTCCGGTCTCTCCGTCGCGGTTTATTCGACGCCCACTCTGGGCCTGCTCGCCGTCTTCCCCCGGCCCGCGGCGGACGACCTCCTCGCCGCCGTGCTCGCGACCAACCCCGACGAGGCCGCGCTCCGCCGCACCTTCGTTTTCCCCGGCGGCCGCACGCTCACGTATGACGTGTCGAGCCCGCCCGACCGCTGGGTCATGATCGCCGACTCCGGCCAACCGCTCGACCGCGACTTCGACCGCTGGCCGCTCATCGACGGCCGGCTCTGAACCGCCCAAATCTCTCCGACCCCGTTGCCGTCCGCGCCGCACCGGCACGCTACGCCTTCGCCATCGTGAGCGTAAAGATGAACGCCGCGCCCGCTCCCGGCGTGCTCTCGACGCGGACTTCCCCGCCGTGCGCCTGCACCACGTGCTTGACGATCGCAAGCCCTAGGCCCGTGCCGCCCTGCTCGCGCGAGCGCGCTTTGTCGGCGCGGTAGAAACGTTCGAAAATCCGCGCGCAGGCGTCGGCCGGGATACCGGGACCGTCGTCGCGGATGGCCACTTCCACCCGACCGCTCTCGAGCAGGTGCGCGCCCACCGTCGCGTGCCCCCCGACGCGGCCATACTTGATCGCGTTGTCCAGCAGGTTGGAGAGCACCTGCCGCAACCGGTCGGGGTCGGCCTGCGCGATGAGGCCCGTGGGCACCGCGTTTTCGAGCGTCACGCCCCGCGTGCCGGCGCGGGCCTTGAGGTCGTCCGTCACTTCCTGCACCGCCGCGCGCAACGAGACGGGCTGCAGGTTCAGCCGAACGTTACCGGAATCCAGCGTAGAGAGCATGAGCAGATCGTCGATGAGGAGCGTCAGGCGGTTGGCATGCTTGTCGATGATCTGCAGGAAACGGGTGAGCGCGGCGGGATCCTCTTTGCCGCCATCGAGGAGCGTCTCGGCCGCGCTTTTGATAAGTGAAAGCGGCGTGCGCAGTTCGTGGCTGACGTTGGCCACGAATTCCTGCCGCACGGCCTCGAGCTGACGCAGCCGGGTGAGATCGTGCAGCACGAGGATCGCGCCGTCGCGTCCGCCCGCGCTGTCGCGCAGGGCGAGGGCGTTGACCTGAAGAAATTTCGGGGCGCCCACGGTCTCCAGTCGCAGCTCATGACCGAGAATCTCCGGTTCGCGTTCGAGCCGGCTCACCATTGCGGAAACCTCATGGTGCCGCGTCGCCTCCAGAATCGTGCGCCCGGTCGCCGGTGGTGTGAAGGCGAAGAGTTCGCCCGCCGCGCGGTTGGCGAGGCGGATACGGCCGCCGGCGTCCACGACGATCAGGCCCTCGATCATACGGTCAAAAAGCGCCACGGTGCGCTGCGTCTGCTCGCGCAGCTCGGCCTCGCGGTGCACGCGCTGCTCATCCAGTTCCTGCATGTGCCTGCCTTCGGTGCGAATCCTTCGGGCGCGTTCCAGCCACCACGCTAGGGCGAAGGCGGCGGCAAGGACGAGCAAGAGAACAAGGGCGAAAGTCATGGCACGTGAAAGGATCGGTAGTGGGGCGGACTTCAGTCCGCCTTCCGAGGGAAATGAGAGCGGACTAAAGTCCGCCCTACCCGCGCCTCACTCTTCCGCGAGACAACGGTAGCCGACGCCGCGCACCGTTTCGAGGTAGCGGGCGATATCGCCCAACTTTTCCCGGAGGCGGCGCATGTGCGTATCAACCGTGCGGCTGTCGATCGGGTTCTCGTAACCCCACACGTCTTGGAGGAGACGGTCACGTGACTGCACGCGGCCCCGGCGGCGGATCAGGATCTCCAGCAGCTTGAACTCCGTCGCGGTCAGCACGAGCGGCTGGCCGGAGATCGTGACCTGATGCCGCGGCACATCGATATCGAGGTCGCCCAGCCGGAGGTGCGCGCCGACGTCTTCGGTGGTCTGCGCGCGCGTCAACAGCTTCTTGATGCGCAGGACGAGTTCGCGCGGGCTGAAGGGCTTGGTGACGTAGTCGTCGGCACCGAGTTCGAGGCCAAGCACGCGGTCCATCTCGGCCGCGCGGGCGGTGAGCATGATGACCGGGATCGATGCGGTGTTCGGATCGCGGCGGAGGATTTTACAAACCTCGAGGCCATCGACCTCGGGCAGCATGAGATCGAGCACGATCAGCGCCGGGCGCTCATCGCGGGCGATGGTGATGGCGCGGGTGCCGTCTTTCGCAAAAAGCGGCAAGTAGCCGGATTCGCGCAGCTTGAAGCCGAGGACCTCGAGCGCGTCGGGCTCATCGTCAACGATTAGGATTTTCGGTTTCATTGGCTTTGCCCGCGGTGTGGCGGATATCTTTGGCCTCGTAGAGATAGACGACTTCTTCGGCGATGTTGGTGGCGTGGTCGGCGATGCGCTCGAGACTCTTCGAGATCACCATGAGATGGAGGCAGCGGCCGATGTTCGAGGGGCGCTCCACCATATAGCTGGAGAGTTCGCGGTGCAGCTGGCGGTTGAGATTGTCCACGTCGCCATCACGGGGGACGACGGCACGGGCTTTCTCCGGATCGCGGTTGATAAAGGCGGTGATGGCGTCGCGGAGCATCTCAAGCGCCATGGTGGCCATGCGCGGAAGATCCACGTAGGGCTTGAGCTGGGGTTCCGTGCTGAGGTCGATGCAACGGCGGGAAATCGTGACGGCTTCGTCGCCCACCCGCTCGAGATTTTGGGACACCTTCATCGCGACGGTGATGAGGCGGAGCTCGGTGGCCAGCGGTGCTTTCGTGAGGAGGTGGATGGCGATGTCGTCGATCTCAACCTCGTATTGGTCGAGGATGTTGTCGTCCTCCTGCACCTGGCGGGCGAGGGCGTCGTCGCGTTCAACGAGGGCGCGCATGGCACGCGCGACGGCAGATTCGGAGTGGCTCGCCATCGCCAGCAGGCTCTCTTTAAGCCGCGTCATTTCTTCGGAGTAATGGGTCATGTCGGTAAAGTTTCGGGATCAGCCAAAGCGACCGGAGACGTAGGCCTCGGTCTGCGCGTTGGCGGGGTTCATGAAGATCGCGCGGGTGTCGGCGTATTCGATGAGCTTCCCCATGTAGAAGAAGGCGGTCTTGTCGGAGCAGCGCGCGGCCTGCTGCATGTTGTGCGTGACGATCACGATGGTGAAACGCGTGCGCAGCTCCTGGATGAGTTCCTCGACCTTGACGGTCGCGATGGGATCGAGCGCCGAGCAGGGCTCGTCCATCAGGATGACCTCGGGCTCGACCGCGATGGCGCGAGCGATGCACAGGCGTTGCTGCTGACCGCCGGACAGGCCGAGACCGGAAGTATGCAGACGGTCTTTGACTTCATCCCAGAGGGCGGCGCCGCGCAGGGATTTTTCCACCACGGCGTCGAGGTCGGCCTTGTTGGAGCGCCCTTGGAGGCGGAGGCCGTAGGTGACGTTTTCGTAGATGGATTTTGGAAACGGATTCGACTTTTGGAAGACCATGCCGACGCGCTTCCTGAGTTCGATTACATCGACGCTGCGCTCGTAAATATCGACACCACGGATCTTGATCTGGCCCTTGGCGACGCGGGTGCCGTCGATCAGGTCGTTCATCCGGTTGAGGCAGCGCAGCAGCGTGGATTTGCCACAGCCGGAGGGGCCGATGAACGCGGTGACCTTTTTTTCTTCGATCTTGAGGTTGATGTCATGAAGCGCCTGCGAAGGGCCGTAAAAAAAATCGACGTGTTCAATGTCGATCAGGATGGGCCCGGCGGAGGCCGGGGTGCCGGTGGGTGCGGTCACGGATGGAGTGGGCACGGTTGAAACCGGACGGGCGGTGGGCGGCGTGGCGGAGCTGGTGCCGATGTCCATGGCGAAAGCGGAGGTGGTGAGGGCGGTCATGGGAGCGGTCACCATTTGTAACGGTTGCGGAGGTTGTTGCGGAGCACGATGGAGGTGGTGGCGATCAGGGCGACGATCATCAGGAAGACGAAGGCGGTGCCATATTGCACGCGCTCAGTGTATTCGTTCTGCGGGATCTTGGAACTGACGACGTAGATGTGATACGGCAGCGCCATCACGCCTTGGAAAAAGAAATCGCTGACCGAGGTGAGTCCCTGCCAAGGAAGCTTGTCGCGCACCACGTAGGCGGCGGTAAACATGATCGGCGCGGTCTCACCCGCGACCCGGGCGATACCCAAAATCGACGAGGTGAGGATGCCGGGCAGAGCGTAGGGCAACACGTTTTTGCGGATCGTCTGCCACTTGGTCGCGCCGAGCGCGAGCGAGCCCTCGCGAAATCCCTTGGGCACCGCCTTCAGCGACTCTTCCGAGGCCGTGATGACCACGGGGAGCACCATGAACGCGAGCGTGAACCAGCCGGCAAGCAGCGAGACATTCCAGTCGAGATATATCACGAAGAGCCCGAGCCCAAAGAGGCCAAAGACGACGGAAGGCACGCCGGCCAGATTAAGGATCGCCAGCCGGATGGCCGTCACGACGCGGCCCTGCACCGCGTATTCGTTAAGATAAACGGCCGCGCTCACGCCGAGGGTGAGGGCGATGATCATGGACCCGACGACGAGTAACACCGTGCCGACAATGCAGGGGAAAATTCCGCCGGCGGAGTAAACGTAGCTCTCGGCTTTCACGTCCTTGGCTTCGGGGTGCTCGATTTTGAACGCCCGGAAGGCACGGTCGCCGAGTTCCTTTTTTTCACCCTTGTATTCGAAGACGTAGAGGGACTCGGGCGCTTCGGTGAGAAACGGCACGTTGATAAACGGCGCCTGCTTCGTGAACACCGTGTGCGATCCTTTGAAGACGATGTGGCCGAAGACGAGGGCGCCGCACAGCAAGACGAGATACGTGGAGCTGCGGAACACCCACAGCGCGCCGGTCTCCCAGCGACGGGCGGCACTGGGCCGGGATCGAAAAACGTGGCGGGTGGGCGCGCTCATGGTTCAGCCGATGGAGATCCGGTATCTGCGGACGATTTTTTGCGCGATAAAGTTGATCGCGAGCGAGAGGAAGAAGAGGACGATGCCGACCACGAAAAGCGCTCGGTAGTGAATGCTGCCGCGCACGACTTCACCCATTTCCTGGGCGATGATGCCTGTCATCGTGTGCACGGGCTGCGTGACCACGGCGAGACCGGCCGTAAAATCGGGAATGGCGATCCGGTTACCGGCGCAAAGGAGGACCACCATCGTCTCGCCGATCACGCGGCCGAGGCCGAGCAGCACGGCGGAGATGATGCCGGAGAGCGAGGCGGGCACGACGATTTTGATAATCGTCTGCAGGCGGCTCGCCCCGAGGGCGAACGACGCTTCCTTGAACGCCTTGGGCACATTCTGAAGCGCATCCTCGGCGAGCGTGAAGATCGTCGGGATGGCGATGAGCGCGAGCAGGCACCCGGCGGTGAGGATGTTGAGGCGTTCGCTGAAGGGAAAGCCAGGCACCCAGGCGAGCGACGGTTGTTGCGAGAGCCAGCGGAGAAATTGGCCGAGCACGGCTATGCCAAAGAAGCCGAGCACCACGGAGGGAAACGCGGAGATGAATTCGATGCTGGGCTTGATGAAGCGCTGCTCTCGCATCGACGCGATTTGGTTGATGTAGATCGCCGATCCGACCCCGAGCGGCACGGCGATGACGAGAGCGACGAGCGAGACCATCAGCGAGCCGATCAACAGCGGCACGATGCCATACCAATCTTGCCAGAAACTCGCCGTCAGCCATTCGCGGCCAAACAGAAAAGCCGTGAAGGACTGATACCACGGCACAGGACGGGCGTAGTCCCACGTCTCCAAGCTCCCCGTTGTCGCCGGAAAGGTGGCGACGTATTCACGCGTCAACTGGCGGAACCGGTCCAACCGCGCGGCCAGTTCCGGCGCGGGCATCGCGGGCGCGTTGGTGAGCGCGACATCAAGTCTCTTCGCGAATTCCGCGCTGGTCTCTTTGTAAACCGGAAGTGTGCCGGTGAGCACTTTGAGTTCGGTGGCGAAATCGACGGTCTCGATCTTCACGGCGGCGGCCTCGGCGGACTTGCCCGCGGCGAGAAGCTGCTGGCGCTCGACCTTCTTATCCTCGGCGATCAGGAACTTGGTCTTGATCGCGGTCGCCTGTTCCGTGAGATCGGAAACCAGGCCCCGGATCGGCTCGACCGCGTCGCCATATTGCGCGGCAAAAGCATCAAAGCTCGCCAGCGACTGATTGGCGGCGGCGGACGATTGTTTTTGGTCGATCGTCAGGCGGTTATACTGCCGCAGACGCAGATCCGAGAGGTAGCGCGTGAGCGCGGTGTGGCCGCTTTCCTGAGTGCGGATAAAATCAACGTATTCGAGCCCGGCTTGGCGATACGTGAGAAGATTGCGGTGGTTCTGCCCGAAGAAACCGAAGCCTTCCTGGAAGAGGAAATAGGTGATGAGGGCGAGGACGACAACCGAGACGACGGCGTTGCCGCCGAAGAAGATTTTAACGGCGTCATCGAAGGACAACCCGAGCACACGGATACGCTTATTATTGACCAAGAAGTCCGAAGCCGGAACGGAATGCGGAGAATCCATGAAGGGCGTAGAAGCGGTAAATTAAGCGGCGACTGGAAGTGACACAAAGGCCCGCTGACGGTGGGTCAGGCGGGCCTCGGGTCGCGGCATGATGATGACGATCAGCGGACGGAGACAAAGCCGATCTTCTCGGCGATCTTCTGGCCCTCGTCGCTCAGCGTGAATTCGATGAACTTCGCGGCTTCGCCCGTGGGCTCGCCGTTCGTATAATAGAACGTGGGGCGGGCGTAGGGATACTTTTTAGAAAGGACGGTCTCCTTGTTGGGGAGGATTCCGTCGATCAAGGCGACCTTGATGCCCGCGTCGTGGACGTAGGCGAGGCCGACATAGCCAATACCAGACGGATTCTTGCCCACTTCGGAGGTGATCTGCTCGTTGCCGGCCATCTTCTGGGAGGAGGAGGCATAGTCGCGCTTCTTCATCGCGAGGTCCTTGAAATCCGAGTAGGTGCCGGACGAGGTGTTGCGCGTGTAGATCGAGATCTTGCCCGCGGCGCCGCCGACGGCTGACCAATCGGTGATGTCACCCGCAAAGATCTGCTCGACCTGACGCGGGGTCAGGGCGCCGACGGGATTGTTGGCGTTCACGATGATCGCAATGCCGTCGTGGGCTACGATGGTGGGCTTCATGCTGACGCCTTTGGCCTGCGCGGCGGAGACCTCGGTGGTCTTCGCGCGGCGGGAGGACATGCCGATCTGCGCCGTGCCGTCGATAATGGCGGCGATGCCGGTGGTGGAACCTTCGGCCGCGATCTCAAAGGAGACGTTGGAGTGCTTGGCCTTGTATTCCTCCGCCAGCGTGGGGACGAGCTTGGCGCCGAGCGTGTCGGAACCCTTGATGACAAGCTTCTGGGCGGAAGCGGTGGACGCGGCGACGAGCGCGGCGAAGATGAGGAGAGATTTTTTCATGGGACTTGAGTGTAGTCTGATTGAGGGAATGAAGGGAGATTAGAACTTAACCACGAGATCAACGAGGAGCTCGTGTGACCGATTGAGATTACCAAGGGCGAAGGTCATTTTTTCCTGCATGATCTTCGTGTCAAAGTAGGTCACGTTGAAATTCACGAAATCGGTGACGTTGTAGGTGAGCGCGAGCTTGAGACCCTTCTGGTTGGTCTTGCTGAAGCCCCAGTCGGAATCGTTGGTGTTGGGGTCAACGGCGGTCACGCCGACTTCGCGGTAGTCGAGCTTGGCGCTATAGTCACCCTGAACCTTGCCCGTGCCGTAGCTGTAGCCGATACCGGCGAGCCAGGCGGTGGAACCCTTGCTGAAGACCGCGGGATTCAGGTTGTAAACCTTGTAGGCACGCGTGGCGCCCGTGAAATTATAAGAGGAATCCCAATAAATTTTGAACGCCGTGCCCGCACCGTTGACGTTGGCAAGGTTCACTTCGCCGGCGAGCGTGCCGTAGTTTTGCGCGCGGACCGAACCGACGTAAGGGGCCGAATTGGGTGCCACAAAAGCGGTGATCGTGGACTGATTGTAGGCCGAATATCCCGCCGCCACAATGAGGCTGCTCAGATTGCCGGGGGCGAACCAATGCGTGTAAACCGCCTGCTGTTCAAACATCCAGGTGTCGCGACCCGCGGGACCGGGCGTGGCCTCGGCGCGGTCCTCCATGGCATGCTGCATGGCGCGGAGCTCGAATGTGTCCTTCGCGCCGATGAAGTATTTGTAGAGTTCGCTTACGCCCTGAGGGCTGATGTCGGCATCCCAACGCATCTCGGTCGTGTAAAAGGGATTCTTCTGTTTGCCGAGGACAAAGGACCAGTTCGTGTTGGGCGACCAGCCCACGTAGGCGCGGGCGACATAGACGCCGTAGTCGTCAGCCGCACTGGTGAACGTCTGGTTGGCCGAATCGTTGGATTGACCCGTTTCAAGCGCGAAACCGGCGTTCCAACCTTTCTGGAGAATCACGTCACCATTGAAACGGAAACGGAAACGCTGGCGGGAGGTCTCGTTGACCAAAGGCGCGGCGCCGGTGGCCAATTCAGGCACCTGGGCGTTGGATTCGTAGCGCATGCGGAGATCGCCAGAGAGTTTGAACTCCACGAGCGACGAGCTGAGGTTGAGTTTGCCGGCCGAGGTGTTGGCGGCGAAATCTTTTACGAGCGCGACGCGCAGGTCTTCAGCTTCCTGATCGTTGACGATGCCTTTCTTGACCAGGAGATCAATGAGCGGACCGCTGTCTTGGGCCAGCGCCGAACCGGCGGTGAGGCAGACGCCGCCGAGCAGCGCGAGCCAGAGGGATTTCTTGAGCGACATGAGTGTAGGATTTGGTGTTTGCGTGATGAAAACGCCCGTATCCTAGCCTCCAATTGTTACGAACTGGTGGCGACATGGTGACAAAGCCGCAAAACACCCTCCCGGCGGCTAGAATTAGCGTCCAACCGGTCGCCTAAACCGGCCGCGCTTACCCCGCCCGGCGAATCACGCCGCCACAGGTTTTTTCCGCATTTCCACCAGCGCGAGCAACAGATCGCCCTTTGCCAGACTTCCGAGCAGCTTGCCTTCGCCGTTCACGACCGGAAGCCGCTCGGCTTCGAAATTGAGAAAACGTCCCAACGCCTCGCTCAGCGTCGCATCGGGTGCCACCCGCGGGAAATCCTCGCGCAGGATATCGCTCGCGATGACCAGCTCCGCCAGCTCGGGCTCGCCGAGGTAGGGTTTGATGTCGTGCAGCGAGACCGCGCCGAGAAAACGATCCTCGGTATCCGTCACATAGAGGTTGTTCACGCGCATCGAGAGAAACATCCGCGCGATCTCGGCAAAGTGCGCGCCCCGCGGCAGCGTCGGTGGCTTGCGCTTCATCAGCTCCGCCACCTGACCCAGACCAAACGCCGAGCCGCCCGGCGTCTCCGCCGCCTTTTTTTTAAGCGCTTCACTATAAAGAGAGCGGCCTTCCAAGCCCTTCGCCGTGTAGTAGGCGACGACGCTGCACAACATGAGCGGCAGGATGATGTCGTAGCTCAGCGTCATCTCGAACAGCATGATCACCGCCATCACCGGCGCGTGACTCACCGCGGAAAGAAACGCTCCCATGCCCACGAGCGCAAAGGCCCGCGGGTCCCCCGCCCCGCCCGGCCACACCGAATTGATGGCGAAGCCAAAAAGATAGCCCGCGCTCGCGCCCATGAACAGCGACGGCGTGAACACCCCGCCCGGCGCACCCGAGCCAAACGACGCCGCCGTCGCGAGCCACTTGCACACCACGATCACGAACAACGTCGTCCACAGCACGCGGCCGTTGAGAATATTGACCACCACGGAATAACCGTTGCCGCACACCTCGGGCACCTGAATGGCCAGCGCGCCGACCACCAAGCCGCCGAGCATCAGGCGCACGGTGAGCGGAAATTTCGTCGCGACAAACAAACCCTCCGAGCGTTTTAGCGAACGCAAAAACCACGGCGCCAACACCCCCGCGATCACCCCGAGGGCGATGTAAGCCGGCATCTCCAGCGGCGAATTGAGTTTAAACTCCGGCACCTTGTAGAGCTGCGCCTCGCTCGTGAGCACGCGCACGGTGAGCGCCGCCGCGACCGCCGAAACCGCGAGGGGTCCGAGGCTCTCCATCGCGATGGTGCCGAGGATGATTTCCGCGACAAAAAACGACCCGGCGATGGGCGCGTTGTAGGCCGAGGCAATCCCAGCCGCCGCGCCGCACGCCACCAGCAGGCGTAACTGCGGTGGCGTGAACTGCCGCCAGCGCCCCAGGAACGATGCCATCACCGCTGCGAGTTGCACCATCGGACCCTCGCGCCCGATCGAGCCGCCCGAACCGATGGAAAACAGCGCCGCTGCACTCTTCACCAGACTGGATCGGATCGGCACGTTGCCCGAACCGATCAAGATCGCCTCCATGTAGTCGGTCGAACTCTCTCCGCGCGTGAGGTGTTTACCCAGCATCAGCACCAACCCCGCGAGCAGCCCGCCCGCCGCCGGCAGCACCAACACCGCCCACCACGGCAACTGCTTCATCGACTCCACCACGCCCGCATTCGATCCGGTGAGTAATTGATGCACACCCTCCGCCAGCCCGCTAAACACCAACGAACTCAGCGCCCCCAGAAAACCTACCAATCCGGCCCAAAGCAGCGTGACCTGCCATTCCGTGGGCTGAAGCTTTTCCTGAATCCACACGCGCCAGCGCAGCAGGCGCAGCATCCGCTCCAGCAGGAGCTTCGCGGGATCCGTGACTACGTTCATCGCCTTTGCGCGCGCGCGAGCACCGCGCGAAAATCAGCCTCCGTCGGCGCCGCCAGCAAATCCGCGCGTGTCGCCGCATTCTTTAGCAACCGCGAGAGCGCGGCTACGGTCTGCAGATACTCGGCCACGGCCGCTTTGGGGGTGCCAATGAGAAAAACCAGCCGCACCCCGGGGTGCTCGGCATCAAATGTCACCGGCGTGGCCGTCCGCGCCACCGCCAGCACGATTCGGCTCACCGCGACGGTTCTGGCGTGCGGCAAGGCAACATCGGCGGCAATGCACACGGAGGAAATCGCCGCTCGCTCCAACAAATCTTTCAGAAATTGCGCCGCATCCTTCACGTCGGGCGTCGCGGCCCGCAGGCGCTGGTGCAGAGCGCGAATCGCTTCTTCACCGGAAGTGACGCGGAGATCGGTCACGACCACGTCGGGCGCGGCGATGAGTTCGGTCGGTGTATTCAATGCAAAGGAGAGCGTGATCATCTCGCGCTTTGAAACAAGCGCGCGGTCAAAAATCTTAATTCCGCCGGAACAGACTCAGTGCGCCGACCTCTGTTCCACTCCGATTTAAGCACCCATCTCGCGGTCGAGCCGTCGCTCGCCGACACACCGCCAATTGCTCCGACCCCGCCCGCTCAATCCAGCGTATAAGGCGACTGCTCCTGCTCTTGTTCGGCATGTGCGGTCAGGGAGACGAGGCCCCTGAGCGATGAGAAATGTTGGCTCAGGTCGAAATCGCCGCCAAGGCCGCCGATGAGCTTGTCGAAGAGATCCTTCTTCGAGGCTTTTAGCGCCTGAATGCGCTCTTCGATCGTTCCGGCCGTGACCATGCGATAGACGAAAACCGTGTTCGTCTGGCCGATGCGGTGCACGCGGTCCACCGCCTGCGCCTCGACCGCGGGATTCCACCAGGGATCGAGTAGGAAAACGTAGTCGGCCGCGTGCAGCGTGATGCCCGTGCCCGCCGCTTTAAGCGAAACCAACATCACCGCCGCGCCCGGCGTGCCTTGGAACTGCTGCACCGGCTTCAAGCGGTCGAGCGTCATGCCCGTCAGCTCATACCGCGGCAGCTCGGGGAACTGCGCGGCGAGCGCCGTGCGCACGCGATCCAGCAACATCACGAACTGCGAAAAGATCACGACCTTGTGCCCGCTGCCGACGATCTCGGCGAGTTTCTCAAGCAGCAGGTTGATCTTACCGGAATCGCTTAACGGCGAATTCATCCACGGCAGCATGTCCGGGTCGCAGCAGGTCTGCCGCAGCCGCGTGAGCAGCGCGAGGAAACCGAAAGATTTTTCCCGCATCGCCGAGCCGACGTCGTCGCCGAGGCGGTCGAGTCCTTCCGCGCAGATGCGCGCGTATTCGGTGCGCTGCACATCGGTCATCGGGCAGATCAGATCCATTTCCACCTTTTGCGGGAGTTCCTTTGCGACCTCGTTCTTCGTCCGGCGGAGAATAAAGGGCGCCAGCTGTGTGCGCAGCCGGGCGAGCGTGGCCTCGCGGTCCGTGATCAGCGCCGACTCAAACGCCGCGCGTGAACCCAAGAGCCCCGGCAGCAGGAAACGGAAGATGCTCCAGAGATCGAGCTGACGATTTTCGAGCGGCGTGCCGGTGAGCACAATGCGGTGTCGCGCGCGCACCGCGAAACACGTCTGCGTGATCTTCGCGTCGGGATTTTTGATGAACTGCCCTTCATCAAGAACCGCATAACCAAACTCCGTCCCTTCCAGCAGCGCGCGATGCTTGCGCAGTTGCGTATAACTCGCGACCCACACCGCCGCCGGCGGTTGGTTGGTGAAATCGTGCCCCGTCTTGAGCACATCCACCGTGAGCGACGGGAAGAACTTAGCGATCTCCTCGCGCCACACCGGCACCACGCTCGCCGGACATACGATCAGGCACGGCCGGTCTGCGATTCTTCGCGTCGCGAGCAGCGCCAGCACCTGCAAAGTCTTGCCCAGTCCCATCTCATCCGCGAGCAAGCCGTGACAGCCCACCTCGCACAGGTGATGCATCCACTCCACGCCGCGCCGCTGATAGGGGCGCAACAGCTCGGGCAGTTCCGGCGGTGCCTCCGCCGGGGCCAACACGCGCTGCCGCCAAGCCTCCATCTCCGGCGAAAGCGAGAGCTTCAGCTTCGTGTCGTTGAAAAGGGAAAACACCAGATACGGCGACAACCCGCCGCCGGCCGCCGCCTGCGCACCTTGCGTGTCCATGATGTTTTTCTGCCACGCACTATACGATTCCCAACGGTCCGCGGGCAGCGACACGATGCCGAGGCTCGGGATGATCACCGGCTGGCCGCTGCGCTTCAGCAGCGTGTTGACCTCGCTGTCGGTGAGCATGCGTTCGCCCGCCCGAAAAATCCAACGCAGGTTGAGCGTCGCGTGTTCCCCGCCACCGTTACCGCCCTCGCCGCTCGGCACGCGCTCGGCCATCGCCTCGATTTCGATCGCCCGCGTGCCTTTCACCAGATTCGCCGCCTTCTCATCAAGCTCGATCGCAAACATCCGCCGCCAGGGCGACAGCGTCGTTTTCAGAAAATTCGGGATCTCCACCAGCGATTCCAAAACATACGCGCCCGTTTCCTGATGATAGTGGAAGTGCGCCTTGCGGGCATAGGCCGCGAGCCCGATGAGCTTCGCTCGCTCACCCGAGGAAACATGACCATTGCCGTTCGCGTGCGCGTCGGGCCCCAGCGCGGGGTGCCGCTTCTTGTCCGCATCGACCCAGAAAGCCTGAAACGTCAGTCCCGCCGTCTTCGTTTTAAAAACCAACAGCAGCGGCCTCGAAGCCGTGCTGAGCCGCGAAGCCGGCGCGACATGCGGCCGCACCGGCGCGTGGCCGTTGCCCGGCGCGAAACTGTGTGAGTGCGCCGTCGGCGGCACATGGATCGGCCCGGCGCGGCCCACAAAGCCCGGGCCCGGCACGTGGGCGGTCGTGTGCCCGTTACCCGCCCCGTGACCCAAACCGTGATCCGCCCCGTGCAGCCCCGGCAAATCTTCCGGCAACGGCGAAATCTCGTCCGCCACCAGTTCCTCGATCTCATGCAACCCCGCCACCGCCAGTGCGTGCGCCAGCTCCATATCGGTCGTCGATGAACGCACCGAAAAGCCATCGTCACCGGCCGGCCATTCGATCACCGCATACTCGTCCTTCTTGTCCACCCTGCGGTGGACGATCGCATCGCGGTCGGTGAGCTCCAGCTCCCGCACCTGACCGTCGCGATAGATTTGGCGACCCACCTCCAACTGGGTGGAGCTGAATCGCTCGGACCAGTCATTTTCGAGTTTTCCAAACCAAAACTCGAGGGAGTGCGGTGTATAGACGCGCTTCGGGCCATGAGACTGCATTCGCGTAAAAACGCCGACCGTAGAAACCGCCCGGCGCTGTGCAACCACGAATTGCGCCCATCCCGCACTCTTTTGGCATTTCGCGTAATTGTAACTGAACCGCCACGGCTTCGCCACGCCGACAGGGTATTTATGCACAAAAGCCAAAATCCACGCCCCACCCGACTCGACGCCCTTTCCCGTGAAACTCGCCCTCATCACCGAAACCTTTCCACCCGAAATCAACGGCGTGGCGATGACGTTTGGCGTGCTCGCCCGCGAACTCGGCCGCCGCGGCCACCATGTCACTATCTACCGGCCGCGACGCCGCGACCTCCCGCCCGCCGACGATCATCCCGAGTATCGGGTCGTGCCCATGTCCGGCCTGCCCATCCCCGGATACCCGCTGCTCCGCCCCGGGTTCCCCGCCGGCAACACGCTTCGCCGCCGCTGGCTCGCGGATCGTCCCGATCTCGTCCACGTCGCCACCGAAGGCCCGCTCGGCGCCTCCGCCGTCACCGCCGCCCGCGCCCTCGGCCTGCCCGTCACCTCCAGTTTTCACACCAACTTCCACGCCTACACGCGCCACTACGGTTTCGGCGCCTTTCACAAGTTAACGCTCGGCTGGCTCCGTCACGTCCACAACCGCACCCGCCGCACCTTCGCCCCCACGCCCGAACTGTGCGCCGAACTTGCCCAACTCGGCTTCCGCGATCTCACCGTGCTCTCGCGCGGCGTGGACACCACCCAGTTCCGCCCCGCCCGCCGCTCACCCGCCCTCCGCCAATTCTGGGGTGCCGCGCCCGATGATCCCGTCGTCATCCACGCCGGCCGCATGGCCGCGGAGAAAAACTACCCGCTGCTCCTGCGGGCCTACGCCGCTATGCGGGCCGCCGTGCCGCGCATCCGCTTCGTCCTGGTGGGCGATGGCCCGCTGCGTCTCGCCCTCCAACGCCAATTTCCCGCCGGTATATTCCCGGGCTTTATCGCGCGCGATGACCTCGCCCGCCACTACGCCTCGGCCGATATCTACATCCACGCGAGCCTCACCGAAACCTTTGGCAACGTCCTCACCGAGGCCATGGCCAGCGGCCTCGCCGTCGCCGGGTTCCACTACGCCGCCGCGCTCCAGTTCGTCCGCGACGGCGTCACCGGCCTTTCCGTCCCTTGCGATCAACCCGACGCGCTCGTCGCCGCCTCCGTCAGCCTCTCCACCGACGCCGCCCTCCGCACCCGCCTCCGCGTCGCCGCCCGCGCCAGGGTCGAACCCCAATCGTGGGAGACCGTCATCACCCGCTTCGAGCAAGACCTCGCCACGGTCGTCGCCGAGGCCCGCGGCCCCGCCCAACTCACCCCGGCCCTCGCCTGACTTTAACCTCATTCCACATCAAATCATGCGCGCGCGCATCCTCATCTTGACCGCCGGCTACGGCGAAGGCCACAACGCCGCCGCCCGCGCCCTCGCCGCCGCGTGCGACGCCGCCCACGGTCCCGGCACCGTCCGCGTCGTCGACCTCTTCGCTCTCGCCAGCCCCCGTTTCAACCGCCTCAGCCGCCGCGCCTACCTCGGCACCATCAACGGCGCCCCCCGCCTCTGGAGCCGTCTCTACGCTTGGATCGACCGGTCCAACATCGTTCCGCGCTGCCTCTGGTTGCTCGGCCGCGAGCGCCGCCTCCTGGCCCGGATCATCGCCGAGGAACAACCCTCCGTCCTCTGCAGCACGTATCCGGTTTACGCCTTCCTCCTCGCCCGCCTCACCGCCGACGGCCACGCGCTTCCGCCGCACTTCAACGTCGTCACCGATTCCATCAGCATCAACTCCCTCTGGTGGCGCGCCGGCGCCGCCGGCTGGTTTGTCCCCAACGAAGACTCCGCCGGGGTCATGCGCCGCGGTGGCGTCAAAGCCGAGCGCCTGCACGTCAGCGGATTTCCCGTGCCCGCCTTTTTCGGCGACAACGCCGCCCATCTCTCGCCGCCCGATCTCGCGGCATCCCACACCGCCCCCCGCGTCCTCTACATTATTAACTCCGGCACCAATCACGCTGCCGAAACCGCCCGCCTCCTCCTGAAAGAATCCGCGTGGGAGGTCACCATCGCCGTCGGTCGCGATGAACTCCTCTGCCGCGAACTCACCCTCCTCGCCGCCAACCGCACCTTGCCCGCGCAGATCCTCGGTTGGACCGACCGAATTCCGCATCTTTTGATGACGCATCATGTCGTCATCAGCAAAGCCGGCGGCGCCACGGTGCAGGAGGCCATCGCCGCCCGCTGCCCGATGATCGTCAACCAGATCGTCCCCGGCCAGGAGGAAGGCAACTACGAGCTCCTCCGCCGCGCCCGCGCCGGCGCCCTCGCCACCACCCCCGCCGCCGTCCTCACTACGCTCCGCGAGGCTTTCGCCGATCATGGCGCTCTCTGGCGCCGCTGGCGCGCCAACCTCGCCCCCATCGTCCGCAACGACGCCGCCCGTGTGATCGCCCAGCATCTTCTCTCAGCCCCTTCCTCATTCGAAGTTCAGAGTTCGAAGTTGGAAGTTCAAAGTTCCACCTCCGTCGCCCTCGCTCCCGCCGCTCCCGCCGCCGCCCTCCCATGAAGACCCGCTTCATCTTCAATCCCGTCTCCGGCCGCCACGCCCGCAACGCCCGCCTCCTTCCGTTGCTCCGCGATTTCATCACCGCCCGCGCCCTCGACGCCGACCTCGTCGCCACCGAAGGTCCCGGCCACGCCACCCAGCTCGCCCGCGCCGCCGTTCAATCCGGCTGTCTCCGCGTCGTCGCCGTCGGCGGCGATGGCACCATGAACGAGGTCGCCCAGGCCCTCCTCCACTCACCCGCCGCCCTCGCCCTCGTCCCCTGCGGCTCCGGCAACGGCCTCGCCCTCCACCTCGGCCTGCCGCTCGCACCCCTCGCCGCCCTCGAACTCGTCGCCGCCGTCGGCGGTCGCGTCGCCGCCGTGGACACCGGCTCCGTCAACGGCCGCCCGTTCTTCAACGCCATGGGCCTCGGCCTTGATGCC
>JACMRG010000257.1 GCA_014376585.1 Opitutaceae bacterium
CTCCCATCTCCGGCCTGGGCCCGCTCCAGCGCTTTCGCGCCCAAAACAAAAACCGCGCCCTCCGCGTCACCGCACTCACCACCGCCGGGGACGCCCCCGGCGCCACCGGCGAACTCATCTACGATTTCTCCCGACGCCACGCGCCCTTTCGCGCCGAGTTCGTCCGCCGCCACGCCCACCTCGGCATCAACATCACCGGCTGGATCACCGCCGATCTCGGCCTAGGCGAATCCGCCCGCTGCATGGTCCGCGCCGCCGACGCCGCCCACATCCCCGCCGCCCTCGTCCCGCTCAAGCTCAACTGCAAAAACCGCCTCGGCGACCAGACCTACGCCCCGCGCCTCATCGACGGAAATCCGCACGACGTAAACATCATCCACGTGGACCCGCCCGCCTCGCGCGACATCGACCATCACCACGGGAAAAATTTCCGTGCCGGTAAATACAACATCGCCTACTTCGCCTGGGAACTCCCCGAGTTCCCCGACGACTGGGTTCCCGCCTTCGATTACTACGACGAGATTTGGTGCCCCAGCGATTTCGCCCGCGCCGCCATCGCCGAAAAATCTCCGCTCCCCGTCCTCACCTTCCCCCACGCCATCACCGTCCCCGCGCCCGCCGAAGACACCGCCACCCTCCGCGCCCGCCTCCACCTCTCGACCGATTCGTTTCTCTTCCTCACCCTCTTCGATCTCAACTCCTACGCCGCACGTAAAAATCCCCGCGCCGCCCTCGCCGCCTTCCGCGACTCAGGTCTCCCCTCATCCGCTGCGAACCTCGTCGTCAAAGTCCAAAACCTCGCCGGCAACGAATCCGATTTCGCCCGCCTCCAAGCCTTCGCCGCCGCCATCCCGGGCATCCACTTCATCACGGACACACTCTCCCGCGCCGACATCTATGCGCTCGAAGCCGCCTGCGACGTCTTCATCTCCCTCCACCGATCCGAAGGCTTCGGCCTTGCCGTCGCCGAGTGCATGGCTCTCGGCAAACCTGTCATCTCCACCGATTGGTCCGCCACCGCCGAATTCGTGAACATCGCCAACGGCTGCCCCGTCCGCGCCACCCTGGTCACCTTGACCGAGAACCACGGCCCCTACGCCAAAGGCCAAACCTGGGCCGATCCCGACATCGCCCACGCCGCCGCCCACCTGCGCACGCTCTTCGCCGACCGCGCCCTCTGCGCCCGCCTCGGCGCCGCCGCCCGGGCCACGATCACCGAGCGCTTTTCTCCCGCCGTCATCGGCGCCCGCTACCGCCGCCGTCTCGAAGCCATTGCCGGCTTCTGATTCAATCTGACTTCCGCCCGCCGGGTTTCGCGAGATTCCGCGCCTTTCGCGGGCAAACTCTCGCCTTCTACGGCTTTCCCGTTTCCCCAACCGGCACTTTGGCCATGATGCGAATTTCCATGTTCCGCAGGCTGAACGCCACCTTGCGCGGATCACCATTGCTCGGAAATTGCGCCGCCTTGTCCGTTTCAAATTTCCACACGGTATCGCCCGGCGGCAGCCGCACCCCGGACACCAGCACACCGCGCAACGTGTGCACCGTCTCCCCCGACCACAGCACCACTCCCTTCGCATCTGCCGTTGCTTTCGGCACCGCCCGCACGACCACCTTGCGCTCATCACTGCTCTTCAGGTCAAACGCGATGTCCGTCATCACCGAGAACGGGTGCGGATTGCGCAGCACCACCTCCGCCGCACCGCGACTCCAGCGCCAGTAATCGAAACGCGAGCGCTCCGGCTGATACCATTGCTGATCGGAAAACATCGCTTCAACCGTGCGCCCGCTCGCCTCGATCATCCGCAACTCCCGCGGACCCTCCACGCGAAAACTCTCCCGCCCCGGCGGCTTCAACGTCTCGC
>JACMRG010000258.1 GCA_014376585.1 Opitutaceae bacterium
CGGCGTCAATCGGCAGGTAGGGCGCGGTAGAGCGCAAATCGAGGGTGCGGTAAGGGCGTATACGGATTCGCAAATGAATTTGCTCCCGCGAGGTGAGGCGTTTTGCTCGCAGGCTGCGCACCCGCCCGGGTGGCGAAATGGTAGACGCATGGGACTTAAAATCCCCTGACCGTAAGGTCGTGCCGGTTCGAGTCCGGCCCCGGGCACTTCGTTATTTTTGCGGATCTACCGGCTTGCGGGTTTCCACGTCGCTCTCGCTCCCGGATGGCTTCCCTTTTTTTGGCGGGCGGTCCATCCATGAGCTAGGGACCAAAGATGCCCGCGGACAGAGGCCCCGAAGTATTTTGAGAGCCATGCGGGGTCGCGAGGAATTGTGGCGTCGGCGACTTCAAACCGGCGCTTTTCATGGAGGATTTGATCGGGTCGGATAGGGTCCGGCGACTCGACGTTGTGGAAGGGTCGACGCATGCGCTTGGCGCGGGAGGCTGCAACCGCTTGATGCGCCGCGATTGCCCACGGGGATGCGATCGCGTGCGGAATTTTTCAGAACGATAGACCTTCGCTCCGTTGGCCGTGCAGTTCGGCGAATGCTCCCAGGGCGGCCTCAGAATTTCGCGACGAATGGGGAAATCGCTTCGCGCGGGGTCTGGAGATTTGCCCGGGCAATCGTCGGGCCGTCGCGGTGGAGCGGGGCACCATGGGGTCACGCTCGTTGAGCAGATTGCGGACGTTGATCTGGAGGGACGCCCGGATGCGGCGATCCAGAAATCCAAAGCGCAGGGGATAGCGGGCGATGGCGTCGACGATGATGAAATCGCCGCCTTCGTGGCTGCGCCGTGCCGTGTCGAGATCGGCGTTGATGGCGCTCTGATAGCGGGCGCCGCCGCCGATCATCGCACCCTTCAGGAAGGTGCGTTGAAACGGGTAGTTGCCAAAAATGTCGGCCTTGTGCTTACGGTTGCCGAGCGACTGCTCGAAGTCGATGGCGCGGTTGGCGAGGTCGGTGACATTCAAGGCGAGGAGGGGCCGAGGGTGGCGCCGCTGGCGCCCGCGAGCGCGTTCACGTCGATGGTGGGATTCGGTTTTGGAGGTCTTCGACGAAGGCGTAAACGTGGTCCCACAGCGGCCGGGTGCGCGGGTAGGTATTCACCTTTTCCTGATTCGTGCAGGAATAGTTAAGGCTGAAACGCCGGCCGGCGGTGAGGTTCGCGGTGATGCGCGCTTCGTAGCCCGAGGATTCGGAATCGAGGGTGTCGCCCAACGCGACCGCCTGAGGGCGCAGCTCGGAATACTTCGCGAATGGCGCGGGGGTATGGATACGGTCGGAGAAGTTACGGTCGCCGTCGAGATCGTCGAGGACGCCGATAACGGTGTTGGAGCGCGGGGTGAAGGCGTTGTTCACGCCCATGGCGTTCACCTGGTTTTCGGAAACGGGTTTATAGTAGCTGAGGCGCGTGATGATTTTCCCCTTGAAAGACTCAAGGGTGATGCCGCCGTCGATGCCTTTGGAGTGGGGTGGCGGGGGGCGTCGCCGTCGGGCCGGTTGAAGGCGATCTCGCCGAAGAGTTTTTCCGTGATGCGCTGTTCGGTGACGGCGGGGTAAACGTAGTAGTCGCTGCTGGTGCGGCCGCCGGGGCCGGTGAGATTCGCGGTCAACGGCATGCGGCCCGGATCAAGGCGGACGGCGCCGTTGTTGCGACCGACGGTGAAGAAGCGGTTGCGGGCATCGATGACGTAGCCGCCCTGATTCGAGACGTAGGGGACGCGGTCTGCGGTGGTGAGGCGGGAGAGTCGGGTGGCGGTTTCGGCGGCGGTGGGCGGCGCGGTGCCCACGCTGGCACTGGTGGGGCGGCCGTTGTTCCACCAGCGGGTGATGCCGTCACGCGCCGGGAAATTCCGGTTGATCGGGCCGCGCAGATCGCCCCGCTCGTAGTCTGCGCGGATCTCCGTGTGCTTAAACGGCCGGAAGGTGACGGCGCCCTGAACGCCTCTTTTGCGGGTGGCGAGATAGTCGCGCCAACTGCCCTGCTCACGATGGACGGCGTTAAAACGCACGCCTAGTTTTTCGCGGATGATGGGTTGGTTGACGTCGAGCGCGGTGTAAAGGTGGCGGTAGGCGCCGGCCTGGAGATTCGTTTCGACCGCGGGATCGGAAAGCGATGCGCGCTTGGTGGTGCTGTTGACGATACCGCCGGCGGAGCCGATGCCGAAGAGGACGGAGTCGGGCCCGCGGGATTCGTCGAGCCGGTCCACGATGTAGAGATCGATGGGCAGGCGGGTGTCGAAGTAGTTGCGGGCGCGCGTGCCGGGCATCCCGCGCGTGCGGAATTGAAACGCGGCGCCCGCAGCCACGCCTTCGAGGCCGTTGATCGTGCGGATGCTGTCGCCGACGTCCTCCTGGCTGTTGTTGGCGTAGGCCATCGCGGTCTTGAGATCGGTGGCGCCGAGGGCGGCGAGAAATTCTTTGGTGAATACGTCGATGATGGCGGGCGTATCCTTGAGCGCGGCGTTGAGCCGCGCCCCGGCGAGCGAGCTGGTGGCGAGGTAGTCGATGTCACCTTTGGCGGAGACCTCAAACGGAGAGAGGACGAGGGCGCCGTCGGAGTTTTTGTTCGGCCGACGCGGCGGCGGACGATGAAGGCGCGGCGGGGGCGACTTGGGCGAAGGCGCAAACGATATCGACTCCGACATAGAAAGCATCAGTGGGCATGGCAGACTCCTCCCCGTTAGACGAGCTGGTGGTCTGGATAAGGCCATCGCTCGGGCAACGGTTCGAGTCACTGCCAGCGGGCCAGCGGTCGTCGGTGCTCCGGGACGGGCTCGAGGGCCCAAGGTCCGAAAGGGACTGACCGCAGGCGGGGAGGGAAGGGCGGCCGCCCGCCCCTGCCCGACACCGCCGGCCAAGGGCAGCTTGCGTGAAGGCTCTGCCCTTGGCCAACAGTGCTACAAGGTTCCGGCTCTACCCCGGCTCGCGCGAAATCAAAAAACTGGTGATGCGGTATCAGTGGCCGGGCAGGCCGGCGTGCTGCTCCTGGATGTATTCCTGCTTGAGACCGAGTTTTTCGGGGGCATGCAGGACGAGCATCTTCATGCGGATATCGGCGGGGACTTGGGCGGCGGTCGCTTTGGAAACGACGATCATGAGGCCGATGGCGAGGGGAACGCTCCAGATGGCGGGCTGCTCGCAGAGGATGCGGAGCAACGGGTGATGCGCCCAGAAATCGTTAAGCGGGGCGAAGCGGGAGAAGATTTTGCCCATCGGGCCTTTGTCGAGGGCGAGGGTGCCGAGGTTGGTCAGGGCGGCGGCGCCGAGCGCGCAGAGGCCGCCGGTCAACATGCCGGTGGCGGCGCCTTTCATCGTCATGCCGCGCCACCACACGCTCATGAAGAGCAGCGGGAAATAACTCGCGGCGGCGATGGCGAAGGCCTGGCCGACCATGAAGTTGATTTCGAGCGGCTCGACGAAGCAGCCGAGGATGACGGCGACACCGCCGATGAGGACGGCGGCAAATTTAAAGGCGCGGAGGCGCTCTTCGGCGGTGGATTTCGGGCGCAACATGCGGCCGTAAACGTCGTGGGCGAGCGCCCCCGTCATCGATACGAGCAGGCCGCTGAAGGTGCTCATGAAGGCGGCGAAGGCGCCGGCGCAGGTGATGCCGCTGAGGATGGAGCCCACGACGCCGAACTTCGCGCTGATGAGCGTGGGCAGTTCGAGGACGACCTTGTCGGTGCCCTTGGCGCCTACGCCGCTGTAGAGCTCGGGCATGAGGTTGCGGCCGATGACGCCGAAGACGGGCGGGAACACGTAGAAGACGCCGATGAGAATCATGACCCACATGGTGGTCTTCTTGGCGGCGACGCCGTCGGGGTTGGTGTAGAAACGCACCAAAATGTGAGGGAGACCGGCGGTGCCGCAGACGA
>JACMRG010000037.1 GCA_014376585.1 Opitutaceae bacterium
AGTTCAGCACCTCCATGCTCACATTGCCCCGCTCAACGGGCAAACTGTCCTGGATTCGTTGCAGATGCGCCTCGGTCAGTTCCATTCCTCCTGCCTACACTTCTACCCCACTTTGGCAATTGTGTTAACAGGCCCTAAAGGAACGGCGCAACAGGGTCGTATCCGCCTCGCCGCGGCATGACAGACCCAGGCTTAAACTTTCGCCCCAAGCTTTCACCCCCATGTCGTTGACCTCGCAAAACCCCGCGCTCACCGGCCGTCCGATCTTTGCGACCACCTTGTGCTCCAGCCCGCTCGACGGCAGCAAGACCGGCACAGCCAAGCCCGGAAAGTCGGGATGCTCGATCACGACATATTTCCAGCCTTTGAGGGGAAAGCTCATGCGCCGGCCTTCTGATTGGGGTTACCGGCGGAGCCGCGCTTGGTGCCGGGCACGCGAGGGTGAAACATGCGCATATGCTCAGTAGGCTGAACGTGGAGGTGCAACCACTTGACGAACGGTGTTGAGCAAGATGCTCACATCGAGACCGAGCGACCAGTTCGTCACGTAGAGTTCGTCATACCGAACTCGGTTGGCGAGGTCACTGGACGCGAGCAGCTCGCCGCGAAAGCCCTTGCTCTGCGCCAGACCGGTGATGCCGGGTTTCACAAAATGCCGCTTGAAATAAGCATGCTCGAGTCGGGCGAACTGCTCATCGTGTTCCAGCAGGTGGGGGCGCGGTCCGCTCACGCTCATTGCCCCCATGATCACGTTCAGGAACTGCGGGATCTCATCGAGGCTGCTGCGTCGCAAAAAACGACCAAACGGATATACTCGCGCATCGTTGACCGCGGCCTGCTTCCCGCAGAGCCGGGCGTCGCCGAGGTGCATCGTCCGGAATTTGTAGATGTAAAAACGCTCACGGTTCAGGCCGGAACGCAGCTGTCGGTAAAAAGTCGGGCCCGGCGACTGTCGGCGCTGCATGAACCACACGGCCAGCGTGAGCGGCGGAAGCACCAGGAGCACCACCGGCAGGGCTACGACGATATCAAGCGTCCGCTTGAGCACCCGGTTGAGGGGATTTTCCAACGGCTCGCGGGTGGACGCGGCGAACGCGTAGTGCTCGTTGTGTTCGATCATCTCCGGATTGCCGCCAAAAACGGATTGCATGTTCACGAAGAAACGCACGCGGCAGTGCGCCCGTTCGACCGCGCTCACGATGCCGGCCACTCCTTCCCGTGAGAATTCCGCCTGGGAGAACACCACCTGATCCGCCGCATGCCGCGTGATGATGGCGATCAAATCCGCCTGTCCGCCGAGGCGCATCGCGTCGCCTGCGTCGTTGTCGGCGTCCGGCGTGACAAAACCGATCGCGTCGATTCCGAGATGACCGCGGGGCGCCAGCCAAGCCTGCAACAGACGGGCTTCAGCGCGGGAAGAAACGATCACGGTGCGGAGACGCTGGCGCCGGAAAAATACGACCGAGAGCAGCCGGGCCAAAAAGAAATTAGCCGAGAAGAGGAGAACCGCCGCCACAAAAAGAAAGCCCACGAGAAAAGCCCGCGACACCTCCACGTCCTTCATGATGAAGGCGAGGGTGAACAGCACCACCATGAGACGCACCAATTGTTGCGCGGTGAGACGTATCGCCTCGCGCCAATTCAACGCCCCCAGCCGGTCGCCCGCCCCGCGCAGGCTGTAGTGGATCCACGCCATGGCTACGAATACGCCGATGAGATAGAGACCCCAGTTGACCTCGAGGTTGAAGCGAATCCAGCCACGCGTCTCGACCAACAGGAGCGACCCGATGAAGGCCGCCGCGACGAGGATAAGCAGGACTGTGCCGTGCAGGCCGATGAGTCCGTCTTGTCGATTTTTAAGCATAATTTTTTTCTCCGAACGGGATGACAGCACTCTATGCAAACGTGCTTCAGAACGTAATCAGGCGGTCGCTGTTTTGAGCGCGCGCCCCCCCCCCTGTTTTGTATCAGGGAAACCCTGATCGGAGCTCATCACGGGTGTTGCCGCTTGCTATCAATCACCCGGAAGCGGAACCGTGCTCAGCGTAATGTTCGCCCTGTCGCCAGCACCACTCGTCCTCACCCCTCCGGCCGCCCAGCCCTTGTCGGCAGCGGTGTTGCGACCGCTATTGGATGCGTGCGGGCTCGGTTGGTTTTGCCTGCGCGGAGCGGGTCGTCGCGAACATCTGGCCGCCCTGAACCTCGCGCGCCGCGCGGAAGTCGAGGCGTTCGCCCCCCGCATTCGCGTGCGGCGAGAGAGTAAAACGGGCGGCGTGGCCGTGACCACCGAGGCTCTTTTTCCCGGATATCTGTTCGCTCGCTTTCGCTATCCCGACCAAGTGCGCCGGGTGATGAGCACCAGCGGAGTCCTCGGATTGGTCGCGTTCGGTGGTCCGCCGCCGCGCTTGGACGACAGCACGATCGCTCATCTCCGTCACCACGCCGAGCCTGCCGTCGCCGCGATTTCACCCGTCTTTGAAGCGGGTGATTGGGTCCGGGTGGCCGGCGGCTGTTTCCGCGGCACCGAAGGCCGCGTTCGTGAGTTTGAGGCCGGGCATGATCGCGTGTGCGTCCTCCTTAGTCTTTTGGGTCACAACGTAGAAATCAGTCTCCCGGCCGATCAACTGATCAGCCGGATCGAGCTGCCGAAACTCGTGCCCTCTGCCTTGCGCACTTTGGGTGCGATTACATCGGTCGGGTTGCCTGAAGCCAGATAAACTCGGTCGGTTCGCACCCCTCAGTCTCCCCGGAGATGAGGTCAATGGCGGCAGTGTGGCCGCATACTTCCGTCTTCGGGACCCGCATCTGAAAATCTGCACGCCGGCGCCCCTGCACTTGATGCGGATCGCTCGCGCATCGAAGCCACTGCTTCAAAAAAATGCTTACCATGAAAACATTGAAGATAGTTTTGGGGCTGTCCGCCTTAACGAGCCCCGCCTTGGCCGGCATTCCGTTCGCCCGCGGCGAAATCGACTTCACGGCGGTCGCGACGGCGACCTACGACTCGAACGTTTTCGGCCGGCGCGATGCGACGGAAGACTTTTACGGCACGCTCGCCCCGCGCGTCTTGTTCGCCCGCCGGGCCGGTCAAATTGACGCCGAGGCCAGCGCGGGAATTTCCTTCATCCGCTACGCGGATCAGACCCAGCTTAAAGCCGACAATGTGGACGCCGTCGCAATGCTGCGCACCAACGCGGCGGAGGCTCGCAATTTTTCCGGGTCCGTATCGGCCGCCTATCGCGAGAGCTCTGACGCCAGTTCCGACATCAACGCCCGCATCAAAGCCAAGGCCGCGACCTTCAGCGGTCAGGGCGCACTCGTGACGGGACCGCGCACCGACGTGGCCCTCAACGTTGACTACACCGACACCGAGCGCGACGTCGCCAGCGACCAACAGCTCCTCGCCACCGTCTTCCGCTTCGGTTACAAAGATTTTTTGGTCGGCAACAACCTGCACCTGATCGGGAACTACGACGAAACCCGCAGCTCGGGGCGCAATCTGCGCGGCGCCGGCCTGAATCAGAAATCCTATTCGGTCGCGGCCGGCCTCAGCCGGGCATTTTACCATGACCTCATCCGGGCGCAGGTCAGCTACGGCTATCGTGTGCTCAACCGTTCACGGTCCGAAACCTCGACCGGGGTCACCCGCCAAAGCGGCCCGGTTTTTACCGCGAGCATCGACGGGCCGTTTCTTCCTCCGCGGTATTTCCCCAAGATCAAATCGAAATTCGAATTGAGCTACCAGGAATCCTCCACGCCGGGCGTGAACGATACCGGCAACAAGACGCTGGCCGGTTTGCTAAGCCTCGGGTGGCAGGCGCGGCCGAACACGGTAGTCCGATTCTCCGCCATCCGCAGTCAGCGGCTCTCCGTGGACGACCTCACCGTGGTTTCGAGTTCGCTCCTACTGGGGCTGGAGCAGACGATCCGCTACAATCTCACCGGGAGCGTGTCCGCCGGCTATAACTGGGACACCTTTCGCGGAGTGAACCGCAGCGATGAGACGATTCTCTTCAATGCCGGGTTGAACTACCTCTTTGCACGAACTTGGACGGCTACCGCTTCCTACCGGCTGAGCAGCGCCACCTCCACTCTGCGCCAAGCCAACTACGACCGCCACCTCGTCAGTCTCAGCCTGGCCCATCGCTTCTAAAATCCTGTTTTGTCATGACTGCATTCGATCTCCGTCTTTTTGTCGCACTCGCGTTCGTGGTGGGCGCGGTCTCCGCCGCGCCGGCTTCGGAACCCGTGGCCCCTTCGCTTCGCACCCCATCGGCCGTCACTGATCCCAGTTATCATCTGAGTCCCGGCGACACCGTGGGCATCACCGTTTACAACGAGCCCGATCTGGCCATCAATCAAACTCTCGGTCGCGCGGGCGAAGCTCGGGCCTATCTCATCGGTGAAATCACCCTCGGTGGCAGAACCGTGCGCGAGGCCGAGGTCGCGCTGGAAAGAATCTACCGCGAGCGGGAACTCCTGAAGAACCCCGTCGTCACCCTCACGGTTATCGCCTATTTCCCCCGCGAAGTATCCGTGCTCGGCGCGGTTCGCACCCCCGGCACCGTCGTGTTCCCGCGCGATACGACCAGTCTCGATATCGTCGAAGTTATCACGCGGGTCGGCGGGTTCTTGCCGATTTCCAAAGCGGAGGCGGTGACCATTTCCCGCCGCCTCCCCGACGGGAATGAAAAAATCCTCACGGTGGACCTCGACAGCGTCATCTCCGGTCGCCGCCGCGCCGGCCGCGACCGCGCCGATTTTTCCATCTACCCCGGCGACCGCATCTGGGTTCCAGAGCGGCTCTTTTAACTTTCCGCGCTATGACCACCACCGAAAACACCACGCCACGATCTCCCTCCGCCGCCAAGTCGTCCACTCCGACGCTGCGTCGGACGCCGCGCGATTTCTGGGATATGTTCGCCGAGCGCTGGTGGATTGGCGCCATCATCGGTCTGATCGCCGCCGGGCTCATCGTTTGGTTCCGCCCCCACTTCGAGCAGATCTACACCACCGAGGTTTCACTTCTTTTCGAGGCGCGCAAGGACCGCGTGCTGAACATCCAGGAAGTCGTCGATACGAGCCTCCAGACCGCCACCGAACTCAACACTCACATGGAGCAACTGCGGAGTAAGACCTTCGCCGACTACGTCCTCGCCTCGTTTAGTCCCGCCGAGACTGAAGTCGTCCAGAAAGCTTACATCGATCCCCTGCGTCCTAGCGCGCCCCTGCCCTCGCTCGCGAGTATTATCCGCCCCAATGTCACCGTCTTCGCACGCCGCGGCACGCCCATCATCGGCATCCAGGCGGCCAACCGTTCACCGGACGCCGCCGCGCTCATCGCCAACCGCTATGCCCGGAAGTATATCGACTACAATCTGGACAGCGCCAACACCCGGACCAACTCCGCCATCGTGTTCCTGCGAAATCAGGCCGAGGAAACCCGCACGCAGGTCGAGGCCGCGGAGAACGCGCTCCAAACCTATCGCGCCAAACACAATCTCGCCGCCATCGGTGAGACCCAAAACGTCGTCCTCCAGAAAATGTCATCCCTTGGCACCGCCGTGGTGCGGGCCACGCTCGACCAGATCGACGCCAAATCCCTGATCGACAAAATCGGTGAGTATCTGCGCGGCGGCCGCAATCTTCTCGAGATTCCCCAGATCCTCTCCGCCGGTCAGGTCAGCAGCCTCAACAGCTCGCTCAACCAACTCCTTTCGCAGCGCACCATGCTCGCCGAGCGCTACGGGGCGCAGCATCCCAAGATCAAACAAAACGAAATCGAGGCGCAGGAGACGCGCCGCATGCTGAAGGAAAGCATCGACAAGGCCATCGCGGATCTGAACGCGCGCTATGAAGTCTCCGCCCAATATCTCCAGCGCCTGCAGGCGGAGACCGTCGGCTCGGAGGGTCAGGCGCGCGAACTCGACAAAATCTCTGTGGACTACAAGTTCCTTGAGCAGGACGCGAACGCCAAGCGCGCCACTTACACCCGGATCATGGATCGGCTGACTGAAGCGACCATCACGAGCCAGATGGCCAACACCAACATCGCGATCTTCGATCCCGCTTGGATTCCGGACGCGCCGTCCGACACCGGCGCGATGCAAATCACGGTCAAGGCCGGCACCTCCGGGCTCGCGCTGCTCATTCTGATCCCGCTCGCGATCGGCCTGATGGACTCGCGTATCCGCACTCCGGCCCAAGTGGAGGATTCCCTCCAGGAGCCGCTCCTCGGAGTCGTTAAAAAAATGCGCAAAATGGGCGAAGCCGAACGCGCGCAGGTCTTCCGCCTGCAAAAAAATCAGGATCTCGCCGAGGCCTACCGCGGTATCTTCAGCGAGATCGAGGTGCGTTCGCCGCTCGGTTTTCCCAAGGCGTTCCTCGTCACCAGCAGCGTGCCCGCCGAGGGCAAAAGTCTTCTCTGCAGCAATCTCGCCGCGGTCTTCGCCGCGCACAAGCGGCGCACACTCCTCGTGGATTGCGATCTGCGTCGCCCCACCCTTCACCGCTACTTCGGAATCAAAGCCTCCACCGGCTGGGTGGACTGGCTCGAAACCCCGCCGGATCAACGCCCGGCCTCGCCCGACGGCATCGTCCATGTTAGCGACCACCTCGATCTGCTCCCCGCCGGCCGAAATTCGGAGCGCCCGACCGAACTTCTCGATCATCTCGGCCGTCGTGAGACCCTGCAGATTTTGTTTCAAAATTACGACATCGTCATCTTCGACACTCCGCCCGCCGCAATCTTTCCCGATGCCCTTATGCTCGCGCGCTGCTGCCATGAGATGATCTACGTCTGCCGCTACCGCACCGTGCGGGCGGTCGTGATTCGCAAAGTTCTCGACCGGTTTCGTGGCGCGGGCATCTCCGTCCTCGGCGTCGTGCTCAACCAACTGCCCGAAAGCAAAGCACGCACCTACGGCTACCACGGCTACGGCACGCAGTCGGCCGACTACTACAAGGCCTACGTCGAACAGCCCAAGGCGTGACCGCGACCGCCCAATTCGGTCGCGTCCTCCGTTTCGCCGCCGGCCTCTGTTTTGTCGGGTTGTTGATTTACGCGCCGTTAAACTTCGGCTCCACCCGCGCCGGCGGAGCGGAGTTCATCACGCGCGGCTGCTTTGCGGCGACGCTGTTCTGGTGTCTCTCGTGCGTCTTCAGCCTCCGCCGCCCCCAAGTGCCCGCCGCTGTCGTCCTCACGGTCACTCTCTTCTTCGTCGCCGCGCTCCCGTGGCTCGCCGGCCTCGCTCTCGCCACTCCCGTGTCTTCCTTCACCCAAACGCATTTCGCCCGTGCCGCCGCGCGCTGGCCGTTCAGCATCGTCTGGCGCACACCGGAAAACACCGTGGCTTTCACGCTCGCGCTCGCCGTATCCGCTTTCCCGCTCATCGACCTCGCCCGCACGCGCGGATGGGCGTTGGCCTTCGGCCTCGCTCTCGCCTCCGCCGCCGTCGTCGTGGCCGCACTGGCGCTCGCGCAGAACTACACGCACGCGACGGGCATCTACTGGCGCGACGGCGGCCGCATGCCGGGAAATTTTTGCGGCACGTTCTATCATCACACCGCCGCCGGCGCGTATTTTAATACGGCGTGGCCGCTCGCCGTCGCGCTCACATGGTTGGCGTGGGACCGCTCGCCGGCGACTCCGCTCACCGTCGCCTTCGCGGTTACCGGCGCGCTCGCCACCATCGTGCTCATCGCGGCGCACGGCAGCCACGTCTCGCGGTTTCCTCAGGTCGCGGCGCTCTTCGTCTCTCCGTTTCTGCTGCGCGGGTTGAAATTAAAACCACTGGGGCGACGCGCGTGGTGGTTCGCCGCTATCGCCGTCGCCGTCGCCCTGCTCATCGCCGCAGCCGGCCGGACCGCCGATATCCGCGCGCGCTGGCAGCTCGTTTTCGCCTCCGCTCCCATCGTGTCCGCGCCGATCCCTCCGGCCGAATCCTCCTGGCCTGCGCTCGTCCGCGACGACCTGTTCATTCCGCACACTTCGCAAAGCGGTTGGCTCGGCGACCGCGGTGAAGGCTGGCGCACCGCCTTGCGCGCCATCTCCGACCGCACTCTCACCGGCCACGGGCCCGCCAACTGGATGGGCGCGGCCAGCCAGCACACCGACGATCCGTTCGTGCGCACGTTTTTCCAATTCCTCCAGTTCGCCCATCAGGACGTCCTGCAGTTCGCCGTGGAGTGGGGCGTGCCGGCCGCGCTCGGCTGGTGGGGCTTGTTCGCCGGCGCTGTGGTGGCCGTCCTCCGCGTGCGGTCGTGGCTCAGTCCCCTGCACCGCCAAGTCGGCATTGCCACCGCCTGCGCGCTCACCGCGCTGCTCCTGCAAGCCCAACTCGATTTCCCGTTCCAGATGCCGGCCATCGCCCTCAACGCCCTCGCGCTCGCCGCCCTCTGCTGGGCCGGCGCCACCGAGATTGTCCCAACGCCCGCCTCCGCCGTCCCTGCCCCCCTTTCATGAACAAGTTGAGCCCGACCTACGACGTCATCATCCGCCCCCGGCAATCCTGGCTGCACTTTGATTGGCGCGCCCTCGTCCAATACCGCGACCTGCTGCGCGAGATGGTGAGCCGCGATTTCACGTCGCGCTACAAGCAGACGATCCTCGGCCCGGCTTGGTTCATCATCAACCCGCTCATCACCACGACCATCTTCATCCTCGTCTTCGGCAAAGTGGTCGGCGTGCCTACCGATGGGATTCACCCGGCTCTATTTTACCTCTGCGGCCTGCTGGCCTGGTCGTATTTTTCGCAGGTGCTCGCCAGCACGGGCAACACCCTGCACGGGAATATCAATCTCTTCGCCAAGGTCTACTTCCCCCGGCTGATCGTGCCACTATCGGTGGTCGTCTCCAATCTACTGACGTTCGCCATCCAGTTCGCCTCGTTCGTGGTCGTGTATGTTTTCCTTTTATACACCGGCTCCGGCGTCGTCTCCCGTCCCAGCGTCTGGGCCCTCGCGTTGCCGCTCGTCGTCCTGCACACCGCGCTACTCGCGCTCGGCGTGGGGCTAATCCTCTCGTCGATCTCGGCGAAGTATAAGGATTTCACGCACCTCGCGAGCTACCTCGTGCAGATCTGGATGTATGCGTCGCCGATCATCTACCCGCTCTCGAAGATTCCCGAGAAATGGCAATGGCTCGCCGTGATCAACCCCATGACCGCCATCATCGAGGGGTTCCGCTCCATGCTCCTCGGCACCCACAGCGTGAGCGCGGCCCAATACGGCTGCTCCGCAGCGATCAGCGCCGTCCTCTGCGTCGTCGGCGTCCTGCTCTTCCAGCGCGTCGCCCGGAGTTTCGTCGATTTCGCCTGAACTTTTTCCCATGTCCCGTCCCATCATTGAAGTTCAGGGGGTCTCCAAACGCTACGAACTCGGCCAGGTCGGTATGACCACCTTTCGCGACGAGCTCCAACGCCTGCTCGGCCGCGCCCCGGCCGGCCCCGCGACTCGTGAGTTTTGGGCGCTGCGCGAGGTGAACTTCACGGTCGAGCCCGGCTCCATCGTGGGCATCATCGGCCGCAACGGCGCCGGGAAAAGCACGCTGCTGAAAATCCTCAGCCGCATCACCGAGCCCACCGCCGGTGAAATCCATCTTCGCGGCCGGGTTGCCAGCCTCCTTGAGGTCGGCACTGGCTTCCACCCCGAGCTAACCGGCCGCGAAAACATTTTCCTCAACGGCACCATCCTCGGCATGACGCGCGCCGAGATCAGCCGGAAGTTCGACGAGATCGTCGCGTTCGCGGAAGTGGACCAGTTCATCGACACGCCCGTGAAACGCTACTCAAGCGGCATGTATGTGCGCCTCGCCTTCGCCGTCGCCGCGCACCTTGAGCCCGAGATCCTCATCATCGACGAGGTCCTCGCGGTGGGCGATGCCGCCTTCCAGCGCAAGTGTCTCGGTAAAATGGAGTCCGTCTCGCGGCTCGACGGCCGCACCGTCCTCTTCGTCAGCCACAACATGGCCGCGGTCAGCCAGCTCACAACCCGCGCCGTCGTGCTGAAGGGCGGCCGGGTGCAGTTCGCCGGCTCCACCTCCGAAGCCATCGACCTCTACGTCGAGGAATTCGAGACCCACCTGGTGCGGAACTACGTCACCGGCCCGCTCCCCCGCAAATGGCCCGGCACCGGCCACGCGCGGATCGAGCGCCTCTCCTTTTTGAAATCAACGCCGGTCTTCCAAAGCGACGCCGACATCGAGTTTGACGTCGAGCTGTCGGTCGCACGGCCGATCAGCAAACTCCGGATCAGCACAACCGTGTTTGCCGCCGACGGCTCCGCTGTCGGTGGTAGTTTCGGCGCCGAGACCGACTGCTGGGGCGCCGCTGACAGCCGCATCACGTGGCGCGTCCGGCTCCCGAACCCCGCGCTCGCGCCCGGCCGCTACCACCTCGACCTCGCGGCCGGCCACGGCGACTTCATCGGCGACCGCCAGGAATACGACGTCGTCACCGATGTGCTCTACTTCGAGGTTTTGCCTCCGAAATCACCTTCCGGCGTCCTCGCCCGCTGGGAATCCGGCTGGGGCCACATCATGCTTCCTTCTCTGCAATGCGCTCCGATCTAAATTCGGCCGCTTTCAAGGCGTTGCTGGCGGAGCCCGCGGTCCGCGCCGTGTCGTTCGATGTCTTCGACACCGCGCTGATCCGCACGTTTGCCTGCCCCACTGACCTATTTGCCGAGCTCGGCAGCACGCTGGTCGCGCGACGCCTCGCGACGCTCGCGCCGGAGCGCTTCGCTCACCTGCGCGTGCAGGCCGAAATTCAAGCCCGGCGCCAACGGCCGGAAGACGAGCCTCGACTCTCGGAGATTTACGCCGTCTTGGCGCAGCGGCTGGATTGGTCGGACGAACAACGCATCGCCGCCGAACTGTTGGAGATCAGCCTCGAGTGCTCCGCGATGGTGGCCGTCCCCCACGTCCGCGCTTGGATCGACGCCGCCCGCAGCGCCCGCCTGCCCGTCGCGTTTGTCAGCGACATGTATCTCCCCGCCTCCGTCGTCCGATCCATGCTCACGGACCAGGGCCTCGCCCGGCCCGAGGATGTCGTGCTCGTCTCCTGCGAATTTCGCGAGACCAAGGCTCGCGGCGATTTGTTCGACCGTTTGCTCGAAGAGCTCGACCTGCCACCCGATCAGGTGCTGCACATCGGCGACCATCCCCATTCCGACGGCACCGTCCCACGCGCCAAGGGCTTCCGCACCCTCGCCGTGCGCGACACCGCGCTCGGTTTCTGCGAGCAACGCCTCCTCGCCTACCGGCACGACACCGCGGGCCTGTCCGGTCGCCTAGCCGCCACCGCGCGGCTTGCGCGCCTCACGTGCGTCGCACCCGGCGCCGATCCTGCGCTCGGCGAAATCGGCGCGAGCCTGCTGGGCCCGTGGTTGACGTGCTTCGCCCTGTGGATGTTTGAGCGGGCC
>JACMRG010000259.1 GCA_014376585.1 Opitutaceae bacterium
AAGAACCGCTGAGGCCGTTAAAGGTTGGTGGTACCGGGGGTCGTGGACCCGGGCCGGGCAATGTTTCAGCCGTGTTTTGCAGGCCCCGGGGTCAGCCACCCCGGCTACTCTCGTTGGCTCCCACTCGGCTTGAATCACCGCGGATTTTTCCACCGAACGCCTGACCGCAGCGCGAGTCCAACCTCGCGATGAAACTCAAAATCGACTCCAGCCCCGCCCCTGAACTCAACCTAGCCGCCCTCGCCGAAAAAATTCTCGTGCGCGGCATCCATCTCACCCTCACCCCCGCCCTGCGCACCGCCGCCCTCGAGAAAGGCGCACGACTCCTCCGCCACGACGATCATCTCGTGCGCGTCCGCATCGACCTCGAGAACGACCACACCAAGCACGAGCACGCCCGTTTTATCGCCAAGGGCCGCATCGAAATCAGCGGCCCCGACCTCATCGCCGCAGTCGAGAGTGACGACGCCTACAAATCCCTCGACCTGCTCATCGACAAACTCGACCGCATGCTCCGCGAGCGCAGCCGCGCCCGCGCCGATCGCCGCAACGACCGCCCCGAAGGCGACGAGTTTCGCGACCAACTCGTCGTCAAAGAGTAACCTGTCAGGCAAGCGCCGGACGTGGTTGCTTCCTTCTAGGGCACGAAGTCCCGGGACGCCAACGTCCAGACAATAATGTTGAGGTCGGCGCCACTGGCAATCCGCGCACACGATGCTCGACCATGCTCGCGAGTAAATCGACTGACATCACCCCGATCTCCGCCGGCAGCTCGTCTATGCCCGCAATCAAGGGCTCCGCATCATTGCTCGCTTGCACGCTCGTGCAGGCAAACCCCACCGGCCCCGGAATCTTGAGCCGAAGCAGACGCGCGCATTCACGGGCCGCCGTTTCATCGCTCGTGACAATCGCATCGGGCCGTTCGCGCTTAAACCAAGAAGCAAGTTTCTCGCGCAAATCGCCCGACACCAGCAAAGGCGCCATCGATTCTCCCGCGCCGTGCCAACCGTGTGAAACGACCGCCGCCGAAAATCCGTGGTTAACGCGTGAGTCTTGTCCACGGTCGATCACAAGCCCGATGCGGCGATACCCCAGCCGGGTGAGTTCCCGGCACAGCTGAAGTGTATTCGCAAAATGATGCGGCGAGGCGCGATTCACTTCCGGCCCCACAACTGAAACGCTCGCCGCCACTGTTGAAAATTCCCGCCAGTCGAGCAGCTCGCTCAAATCTTGCGGAGACCGCTGCGGCAGCAGCAGCAATCCCTGCACTCCGCGTGTGCGCAGTTCGCGTTGTAATCTCGCGGCCCCACCGGTCTGCGGCGCAAAGCGCATCACGCTAAAACCGTAGCCACGCTCGCGCGCCTGACGCTCGGCACCTTCAAGGAGCGCTCCAAAGTAAGCAGGCTTCGTCTCGGTCGGCCAATTCGTGATTCCGCAAATCACGCTTTGAAACTGTGGCCGAATTCGCCGGCGCAAATAATGCATCAGCTTCGTGATCTCCGGGTCCGGGCGATAGCCGAGACGCTGAGCGATCTTCAAAACCTTGCGCCGCGTCTCCTCCGAAACACGTGGACGATTCCCCAACGCCCGCGACACGGTCATCGGACTTACGCCTGCGAGCTTGGCAATTCGTCGGAGCGTAGCGGGCGTTTCTGCGGTGGGGTTCGGGATTGTCGGGGGTTTCAACGACCTCTGCGTTACCATAACGCAGCAAACAAATCGAAACCAAACTTCGCTTTCGTATAGTCCGACTCGCAGCCGCACTTCCCCTGTAGCGCGCTCTGCTCCCACCCCTACCCCACCGATGAACTGCTCCACCCTACCCCACCGTTGCGCCGCTCGCTTGGCCTCATCGCTCATCATCGCGATGCTCGTCTCTGTCGCGCACGCTCAAGTCGCGCCGGCCACCCCGGCGATTTTAACGACAGCGTCCACCAATAAGACTGAAGCGGTGCCCATCACCCTGTCGCCGTTCACGGTGAGCACCGACAAGGATGTCGGCTTCGTTGCCACGAGTTCCCTCGCTGGCGGCCGTCTGGCCAGCGATCTCGCCGATACCCCCGCTGCTTATTCGGTGATCACGCGCGAATTTATCGATGCCCTCAATCTCACCGATCTGAACCAGGCCATCAATTGGACGGTAAACACCAACGCGAATAACGATAACGGCGCCAACCTCACCTTCGCCGCCAACGTCACCTACACCACGCGTGGCACCGGCGCGAGCACGCCCCAGCGCAATTTCTTCCCGTTCTATCTCAACTTCGACAGCTACAATCTCGATCGCTACGATTTCTCCCGCGGCCCGAACTCCGTGCTCTTCGGCAACGGCAACATCGCCGGCTCCTCCAATGTCGTCACGAAGCAGGCCAAGTTTGGCCGCACCATCCGCGAGTTCCGCGCTTCCTATGGCTCTTGGGAAACCAAGCGCGTCTCGATGGATATCAACGAACCCCTCGGCAAAAACACCGCCGTGCGCGCCAACGCCGTGTGGCAGGACGGCCGCGGCTGGCGGGATCGCGACTACTCGAAGCTCAAAGGTATCTCGCTCACCGGCAGCACCCGCCTCGGCGCCAACACCGAGATCCGCCTCGAGGGCGAATACGGTGAGAACAGCCGCATGTCCGGCTTCTCCAATATCAACGACAGCTTCGCCGGCTGGGACGGCAGCTCGACCTTCGACGCCCCGATCACCGCCACCCCGACCAACAACAACGCCCGCGGTATCACCCGCAACGCGTCGGCCGGTTACTACGTGTTCGCACCGTCATCGGGCGTAAACGGCGTGATGAACTACCAAAACACCGCCATCACCCTCGGCGCCGGTGCCAACACCGCCGTGCCCATCGCCGGGAAATTTTACGCCGGCACCACCGTCAACGCGGCCAACGCCGACCTCCTCAATTCCTTCAATCTCCCCGGCGAACGTTTCAACAACGCGATCCGCGGCTCGAAATTCCGCATCCCCAGTCGCGAGTTCTCTCCGTCATTCGACGCGCCGGTCTTCTGGCAGCGCTACCGCGACGTCGCGCTCTATCTGAATCACTCCATCGGCAAGTCGCTCTTCTTCGAACTCGCCCTGGACAAGAACTACAGCTTCCGCGCCGCCGAGATCACCCTCAACCGCGGCCTCGTCACCACGTTGATCGACATCAATAAAAACCTCCCCAACGGCGCGCCCAATCCGAACTTTCTCCAGCCCTACAGCGAGGCCGTCCGCCAGCAAAACCCACGCGGCACCGACGCCAAAAATATTCGCGGGGCCATCGCCTACGTGGAGGAAACGCGTTTCGGCGACTTCAAGTTCAACTCCCTCTTCGGCACCAATGTTCAGGAAAGCCTCGGCCGACTCACCCTGCTGGGTGCCCGCATTGATCCCGACCCCCGCCGCTGGTCGCTCGTCGATCTCATCCGTTATCGTTACTACTGGAGCGACGCCGGCCGTCCTCTTCCCCAGCTCGGGAAGGTTCAGCTCATCGACCCCGTCCTCGGCACCACGCGCGAAGTCACGCCGTTCTATACCCACGACACCTCTCGCCCCGAGGTGAATTCCAACTCCCAAGCCACCTACAACTACGCACTGCTCGCGATGAACGCGCAGTTCTTCAAGCACCGGCTCGTCGTCCTGGGCGCCGTCCGCTTCGACGACTATACCAACAAGGTCGAATACAACTCCGCCATTCGCGACTACCCCACTAATTGGAACGGCGACGCGCTCATCTTCAAAGCCGCCGCGCCGAGCGACTATCTCAAGCTCAGTTACCGCCCCAAAGACGCCAACGGCAACTTCACCGGTCCCGTCACGCCCGCCGAGAAACGCCCCCGCGACGCCGCCGGCAATCGTCTCGCCCAATACTCCGGCGATCGCTTCAAGGACGATTTCTCCCCACCGCCCATCGAGGGCACGAAGACCACCTATTCCGCCGGTAGCGTTTATCACATTACGCCGTGGATCAGCGTTTATGGTAACTACGCGCAGACCTATAATCTTCCCGCCGTCACGCCCACGCTGTTCGGCACGCCGCTTCCCGCGACCGTTTCCGAAGGCGTCGATGCCGGCATCCGTCTCAACCTGCTCAACCAGCGCATCCGCCTCAGCCTGAATCGCTATTTCACCAAGGAGGCCAACCAAGCCGCCAGCGCCCCCGCCAACGCCGGCGGCGCGATGAACTCCATCATCAACGCCAATGCGGTCGGTGATTTCTCCGCCGATGGTCGCAACATCCGCGGCATCGAGCCCCTCCCTTCGGTGTTCACCGACCGTCGTCAGCAAAAAGCCAACGGCTATGAATTCGAGGCCGTCGCGAATCTCACCAAGGCCTGGCGCCTCTCCGCCAACTATGCGCTCGCCCGCGCCTTCTCCACCAACTCCGGCGTCGAGACCGGCGCCTTCATCGACAAGAACCTCGCCGTCTTCCGTCAAATCGTGACCGACGCCGGCGGCCTCATCGACGCCGCGGGTGTGGCGACCGTCGACGGTTCCATTCCCGTCGATTCGCGTTCGCCTGACGTCAATTCCGCCGTCGCCGCTTGGAACACGCTCCTCGCCGCGCGTCTCGGCATCGTCCCCGGCACGGTTGTCAGCCAGAACACGACCTCCGCGAATATCTTCACCGACTACTCGATTCAGACCGGCCGCTTCAAAGGTCTCCGCTTCGGCGGCGGCGCCCGCTACCGTGGCCGCACCGTCATCGGCAATCGCGGCGCCGATACCCTTGTGAATCCCGGCAATCCCGCCGCGGCCATCGATGACCCGAAGGTCGACGCCTACTCCATCGTTTACGCGTCCGGTTACTGGATCGGCACCGCCACCCTCGGCTACAACTGGCGCGTCACGAAGAAATACGAACTCCGCTTCAATCTCAGCATCGATAATCTCTTCGACGACGACAAGGTCCGCTACACGAATACCATTCTGCGTGCACCGAATGGCGACGTGACCAACCCCGCGCGCGTCACGGTGCCCAACAACTATTGGTATCAGGCACCGCGCAGTTACACCCTCGCCGTGACCGTGCCTTTCTGAGGCCGCCCCGCGTCGCCGCCGCACTCGACCGATCACCGCTCACTTCCCTGTCGTGAAACTTCCCTTCTCCGCTCTGGCGACGCTGTTGCTCGCCCTGCTCGCCCCCATCCGGGCCGCGCAGCCCGCGCCAATCCTCGCACCTGCGACCACCACCAACACGCCGGAAGACGCCGCGCAAAAAGCGGCTGAGGCCGCGAGCATCAACGAACTCTACCAACAGAAAAAGGCCACGCTTTCGCCCGAGCGTCAGGCGTGGGAAACGCTCCTCGAACAAAATCTCGGCGACGCGTTTTACCTCCCGCTTTACAAGCGCGACTTCGTCAAAGGCGTCTCGACCGGCTGGGACTACGTTGAAGATGATCCGAAATTGCCGCGCGTTCTCCTCATTGGCGACTCCGTCTCACGCGCCTACACCCTCGGCGTGCGGCGCGCTCTCGCCGGCAAAGCCAACGTCCATCGCGCGCCCGAAAACTGTGGCCCCACCGCCCATGGCCTCAAGAAACTCGATGTGTGGCTCGGCTCCGGCAAATGGGACGTGATCTATTTCAACTTCGGCATCCACGACCGCGCCACCCCGCTCGCCGACTACGAGCAGCGCCTCGGCGAGATCATCGTCCGGCTGCAAAAAACCGGCGCAAAAATTATGTGGGCCAGCACCACGCCCGTCCCCCGCGACGATTCGAAAAAGCAGACGCCCGAGTCCATCGTCGCGCGCAACGTCGTCGCGGCCCGCGTCGCCCAAGCGCACGGCCTCCCGGTTGACGATCTGTTCGCCTTCATCACGCCCTACGTTGCGGAGACCCAGAAGCCGGGCGATGTCCATTTCACCGACCGCGGCTACGAACTCCTCTCGCAACATGTCGCCGCCACGCTCGCCACTCAGTTACCCTCCAAGTAGCGCTAGGCCCACAAGCTGAGTCCGAGGTTCGAGGCGCCGCGGGCGAATCAGCGATATGGCTGGTGCAGCACGACCGGCTTGCTCTTCGCCCGCAGCCGGAGGTTCAGCATCTCCACGCCAAACGCGAAGGACATCGAGAAATAGATGTATCCTTTCGGAATGTGCTGCCCGAGCGCCTCGCCCACCAGCGTCACGCCGATGAGGATGAGGAAACTCAACGCCAGCATCTTCAACGTCGGGTGACGGTTCACGAAGTCGCTGATCTTGCCCGCAAACATCAGCATCACCCCGAGTGCGACGACGACCGCCGTGATCATGATCCAGAGCTGATTCGCCATGCCGACCGCCGTGATTACGGAGTCGAGTGAGAAGACCACATCGAGCAGCAGGATCTGCACGATGGCGGCCCTGAATGACGCGACTTTCTTGCCGGCCGTCGAGTGACCGTCCTCGCCTTCGAGTTTCTCGTGCACCTCGACCACGCTTTTACCGATGAGGAAAAGCCCGCCGAGCAAAAGAATCAGGCTCTTCCCCGTGATGTCCGCGCCGAGGATTGGCAACACGAAGAGCACCTTCGTGAGGCTCATCAGCCACGAGATGCTGCAGAGGAGCAAAATGCGCGTGAAGAGCGCGAGCATCAGGCCGAGCTGACGCGCCTTGGCCTGCTGCTCGTTGGGCAGTTTGCCCGCGAGGATCGAGATGAAGATCACGTTATCGATGCCGAGCACGATTTCGAGCCCGGTGAGCGTGAGCAGTGAAATCCAGACCTGCGGATCAGTGAGCCATTCCATAGTGCCGGCGAGTGAGTGCGGCCTGGCGGAGGCGGTCAACCCGGCGATACGTGGGGTTTTACCCCACTTTTCATACCCCCACCCACGCCAGCCCGACCCGCAGCCATAGCGGAATCGTCAGCAGCCCGAGCGCCGTCGTTCCCAGCACGATCTGCACGGCCGTCAGCGGTTGGCCACCGTAATGCCGCGCCACGATGATCGGCACCACGCCCGAAGGCATCGCGGCCTGCACCACCAGCACGCGCTTGAGTTCGATGGACAACGGCAGCCACTTCGCCGCCGCCAAAATCAACAACGGCAACACGCCGAGCCGCACCACGCACGCCAGCACCGTGATCTTCGGATGCACCAACGCCCGCACATCGCCCAGGTAGCTGGCCAAGCTCACCCCCGTCATCAACAGCCCGAGCGGGATCGCGCACACCGCCAACGAATGCACGAGATCGGTGAAAATCTTCGGCAGATGTGGCGCCGCGCCCGCGAGGTTTAACCCCACCGCCACCACGAGCGTGATCACGATCGGACTCACCAGCTTCCTCCAGCCCTCGCGCAGCGACAGCCCGCTCAAGACCAGCACACCCACCGTCCAGAGCGCCGCCTCGACGCCCACGTTGTGAACCAATAACACGCCCCGGTTCTCCGGCCCCCAAATTCCAGCCATGATCGGCAGCGGCAGATAACCGTAATTCGCGATGCCCACGGTGAGCGCAAAGGTCCGCAACCCCGTGCCCACCGTGAGCCCCGCCGCCTTACCCACCCCCCGCGCCAGGAGAAACCCCAGCGCCGTGATCGCGAAGCCCATCAGCGGCGGCAGCAGCACATTGCTCGCCGCCTGCCACGCCGCGTTGCCCGTGATCGACTCAAAAATCAGGCAGGGAAAACACACGTTGACCACGAGCCGCAGCAAACTCGTCTCCGCTTCGCCCTCGATCCAATGCACCCGCCGCACCACCACCCCGATCGCGATCAATGCGAAGACCGGAAGGATGAGCTGCAAGAGTTGCCAATAGGAGGTCATGGAAAGCGCGTGATAGAAGCGCGTGCCTACTCGGCATCATCAACATCGGTGACCATCACGCGCTTCACCGCATGATCCACCCAGTAGATGAAAATAAATCCGTCCACCCGGACGTGCGCGAGTTCACGCCCGTCCGCATCGACATCGCGAAAATCCGGCGCGAGGAAGGGATCCGCCGCCCATTCGTGTGCGCGATCCAAAAGTTTCCGTTGCCGCCGCCGTGTCAGCGAAATGAAAAACGTCTCCGCCGAATCGGAAAAAACCAGCCGGTAGCCCGGGAATTCAGCCACGAGCGAATCGAGTTTCGAGCGCTTCGATGGTCGTAAATTTGCCCGCCTGCATGTCGCGGATTTTTTTTGCTGTCGCCCGCTTCCATCCCGGCGTGCCGTGCTTCAGCCTGACTAAATAAGTCTGAAGTTCGCCCCGGTCGCGCTGCGAAAGCCGGGAAACCCGCTGCTTCATCTCAAGAAGGCCCATGCCCGAAACCTGTCGAAAGCGAAGGCCCGGTCAAGTCGCCGCTCACCCTGCTCCCCATCTCAATCCTCTTCTTTTCCGCCCCACCGCCACGCCAATTTTTCCCCCTTGAGCCAGCAGACGAGCGACAGGAACACCGACACTCCGAGCGTATATAAAACCAGCCAGCCCGCATTCATTCTCCGCACCACAAGAATCTCGGCGATCCCACCGAAAAGCAGCGCACTATAGATCACATAGACCACCCAGCCCTGCCAACACAGCGGCAATCCCCAACCTAATCCGTAGGCCTTGGCCGCAAACCAGATTTTGCGGGGTGACTCGTTCATCACCGGGAAATTGAACCCACTCAGGTGTGATTCCCAGCTGAAAATCCTCCGGCACCGCATCGCTTCACCTCACGATTCCGCTCCCGCCATCGCCCGACCCGCCAACCATCCCGTCGTCCACGCCGCCTGAAAATTGAAGCCACCCGTGACGCCATCGATGTCCAGCACCTCGCCCGCGAAGTGCAGCCCCACACACAGCCGACTCTCCATCGTCCGAAAATCCACCTCGCGCAACCGCACGCCACCGCACGTCACGAACTCGTCCTTATTCGTGCTCTTCCCGCTCACCGCAAATTCCGCCGCGCACACCTGCGCCGCCAGGTTCGCGAGCGCCGCGTTGCCGACATTCGTCCACGGTGTCGTCGCCCCGATCCCCGCCGCCGCGACGAGCCGCTCCCAAAAACGCTGCGGCATCCCCGCCACCGGGCTCCACGTCGTCACCTGCTTCTTCAAGTTTTTGTCCCGCGCCGCCGCCAATTCCTTCACCAATGTCTCAAGCGTGTGTGCCGGCGCGAAATTCACGACTAACGTGAATTTGTAACCCATCACCGCCAGCTCCCGCGCGCCCCACGCCGAGAGTTTTAATATCCCGGGCCCGCTCACGCCCCAGTGCGTTACCAGCAAGGGCCCCTGCTCGCGCAGCTTCGTCCCGCGCACGCTCGTCTCCACCCGCTCGACCGCCACCCCCGCGAGCCCCTCCAGCCGTGCATCCCGCGCGATGTTAAATGTAAACAACGACGGCACCGACGGCTCGATCCCGTGCCCCACGCCCCCCGCGATCACCAGCCCCGCTGACGACTTGTTCCCACCCGTCGCGATCAAGACCCGCTCCGCCGCCACGGTTTCTCCCGTCGTCAGTTCGATGCGAAAGGTGGAGCGCGTCGACCCCAACGCGCTTTCCCCGCCCGCGTCACTCCCCGGCCGGTTGGGGTCAACCGGCTCCACCGCCAATCCCGCCACCTCGGAAATTCTTTTCACCCCCCGCACGCCCACGCCCGTCACCACGCGCACCCCCGCGTCGGCCGCCGCGCGTTGCAGACATGCGATGATCGTCGCCGAATCATCCGTCACCGGAAACATCCGTCCATCCGCCTCCGTTTTAAGTTCCACGCCGCGCGCCGCGAACCACGCCACCGTATCGCACGGCTGAAACCGCGAGAATGCCCCGATCAGCTCCCGACCACCGCGCGGATATTTTTTCACCAACTCCCGCGGCTCGAAACACGCATGCGTGACATTGCACCGCCCGCCGCCCGAAATCCGCACCTTCGCCAGCAGATGCGCCGTCGCCTCATACAACGTGACCGTTCCGCCCGCGCCCTTATCCCTACCCGCGCCCTCGGCCACTCCGGCCTGCAACGCCTCCGCCGCCGCGATGGCCGCGAAAAATCCCGCCGCCCCGCCGCCCACAATCACGATGCGCCTATGCTCCGACATCTGCGCACGCTGCGACACCGCGCCTCGGCCGCCCAGTCGAAAAACAAAAAAGACCACCGCCAACCCGAAGGCTGACGATGGTCTGGAATTTTATCCACGGTCTGCCGGACCGCGCCACGACCGGAATAACCGGTCGTGAGGTAAACTCAGTTCTCCTTCTTCGGCGCGCCACCGGAACCGCCGCGACCACCGCCCATGGGGGGCATGTCATCGAACTTCTTCATCTGCTCGGGGGTGAGCGTGACGCGCACTTTTTCGCGCGTAGCCTTGCCCATCTCCATCATCTTTTCCCGGCGCTCTTCGGCCGGAATCGCTTCCATTGCCGCAGCCAGCTCTTTGTAAATGGCCGCGATCTTGGTCTTTTGCTCGGCCGTGAGGCTGAGGGCTTTGTCGAGGCGCTCGACCTGCTGCTCGGGGGTCATGCGGCCACGGCCGCCACCAGGGCCGCCGGGGCCGCGTTGTTTTTCAGGGGGCGGCGCATCCTGAGCGACGCTGACCATAGGAAGCACGGCGGCGCCGAGGGCGAGCACCACGAGGAGATTGCGGAGGGATGATTTCATGGGGAAACAAACACTGAGGTTGGGTTGATTTCTTCTGGCCGCGGAAGGCGGACAGACAGGGAGTATGACGAGAAGACCGGCCAATAGTTACGCCGCCCGCACGGAACCGCGTCGTCAGTTCCGCGTCACCCTTTTCCACACCCAAAAAAAGTGCCGCCGCGGTCTACTCACCGCGGCGGCACCCACTACCCCTGACAATTCTTGGCGAAGGCTCAGGACTGCTCGCCCTTTTTGGCCTTCTTGCCGGCGCGGCCTTCGGGCGGCATCGCGTCGAACTCTTTCTGCTGCTCGGGCGTGAGGATCGCACGCACTTGGGCGCGTGACGCCACCGCCGCCTCCCGCAGCTTGCCGCGATCACCTTGGGCCGCCTTCAATTCCTCGCCTTGTTCCTTACGCAGCGCGGCCAGTTTTTCCTGCTGCTCGGCGGTGAGCTTGAGCTTTTCGGTGAGCGTCTTGTCGTGCGCCGCGACCGCCTTTTTAACCCGTTTTTCCGCCACGGGATGGTGGCTTTTTTCAGGCGTCACTTGAGGAGCGACCTCCACGGTGGGTTGGTTGGCGGCGCGGGCCGTCGGAGCGGTGACGCCCAGACCGAGGGCAAGAAGTGTGAGGACTAATTTTGGAGAGGTTTTCATGAGAATATTTTCTTTGAGGTTACGGGACAATTGAGGACGTTGCTGAAAAGACGCCGCTTGGTTTTTGTGGTTACGCGAATTTTGCGGCGAGCTTGCCCGCCACCAGGTTCCTCCGCAGCGTCGCCGGCCATGATCGAAGTCTCGGCCCTCATCAAGCGCTACGGCGATTTCACCGCGGTGCGCGACCTGTCGTTCACTGTGCAACCGGGCGAGGTCCTCGGCCTCGTCGGCCCCAACGGCGCGGGCAAGACCAGCACGCTCCGCAGCCTGGCCGGCATCATCCCCGCCACCGCCGGCACCATCCAAATTGGCGGCGTCAACCTCGCCACCGATCCCGTCGCCGCCAAGCGCCAGCTCGCGTTCTTCCCTGATGAGCCGCGCCTCTTCGACTACCTCACGGTGCGCCAGCACCTCAACTTCGTCGCTCGCATCTATGGGGTCGCGAACCACGAGGCCATCGCCCAACCGCTCTTGGAAGAACTCGAGATCGCCGAAAAAGCCGATCAGCTCCCCGGCGAGCTCTCCCGCGGCATGAAGCAGAAACTCGCCATCGCCTGCGGCCTGCTGCACAGCCCCCGCGTGATGTTTTTCGACGAGCCGCTCACCGGCCTCGATCCCCTCGGCATCCGTCGCATGAAGGACTCCATCCTCCGTCGCGCCCGCGACGGCGCCGCCATTGTGCTCAGTTCGCACCTGCTCCACCTCCTCGAAGAAGTTTGCTCCCACGTGCTCATCTTGAAGAAAGGCGAAAAAATCGCGCACGGCACCGTCGCGGAAATCTCCGCGCAATTCGCGCAGGGCGAGACCGGCGTGAGCCTCGAGGAAATTTTTATCCGCGCCACCGGCGGCACGGAAAACTGATCCCTCCTCCTCACGCCTCTCCACTCCCGCCTCCCGCCTGTTGCCCATGCTCGGCGCCCTGCTTTACCTGCGGCTCACGTCGCTCAAAAATCTCCTGCTCTCGCGCCTGCGCCGCCTGAAGCAGCCCAAGTATCTGGTCGGTGCCATCGTCGGCGCCGCGTATTTCTACTTCGTTTTTTTCCGCTCTATCGGCGGCTCGACCGGGCCGCATTTTGCCCCGCCGCGCGGCCTGCCCGTCGCCGCGCTGCCGAGCTTTGATCTGCCGGCCGTGCTCGGGGTGTTCGGGGCCTCCGCCATTTTGGTGATCCTGCTTTTCACGTGGGCGTTGCCCGCCGAGAAACCCGGCCTCGCCTTCACCGAAGCGGAAGTCGCCTTTCTTTTCCCCGCGCCGATTTCGCGTCGCAAGCTCATCCACTTCCGCCTGCTCGGCGCCCAACTGCGCATCCTGATCTCCGCGGTGTTCTTCACTTTTTTCTCTCGCGGCGCCAACTTCCTCGGCGGGGGAGTGCTCACGCATGTCCTGGGCTGGTGGCTGATCCTCACCACGCTCAACCTCCACTTCACGGGCGCCGCGCTCACGATCACAAAACTCATCGATCGTGGCGTCAGTGCGTGGCGTCGCCGGTTTGTGCTGCTCGGCGCCGTGACGCTCGTCGTCATCGTCTCGGCCGTGTCGCTCTGGCGCAACGCGCCGCCTTTTCCCGCGGGTAATTTCGGCCCCGGCACGTTCGCCACCTGGCTCGCCCAAGTGATCGATGCCGGCCTGCTCCACTGGCTGCTGATCCCGGGTAAAATCATCGTCGCGCCCTTCCTGGCGCCCGACTTCGTCGCCTTTCTCCGCGCCGCCGCTCCCGCCGTCACCTTGCTCGTCGCCCACTACCTTTGGGTTGCCCGCCAGGAGGTTTCGTTCGAGGAAGCCTCGATGGCTTACGCCGAAAAACGCGCCGCCCGCACCGCCCGTCTCCGCAGCGGCGGCGCGATCGGCTCCGCTCCCGCCAAGGCCCGCCGCGAACCGTTTCGCCTCCGCTCTCGCGGTCGCCCCGAACTCGCCTTCCTCTGGAAAAATCTCCTTGGCACCCGGCCGTATTTTCACTGGCGCGTGTGGACTGGTGCGGCGTTGGTCATCACGGTCGGTGTGCCCTGGATCGTGCGCCACGACCCCAGCGGCGCCTTCGCCGCGGTCATCAGCGGGTTTGCCGCGATCTTCGCCGCCTACGCCCTCATGCTCGGACCACAGCTTGCGCGGCAGGATCTGCGCAGCGATCTGCCCAACTCCGATATCTTGAAAACCTACCCGCTCGCCGGCTGGCAGGTTTTGCTCGGAGAAACCCTCACGCCCATTGTCATCCTGACGGGCCTACTCTGGCTTGCGCTCCTCGCCGCCGCCCTCGCCCTCGGCCCCCGCGCCGCGACGATCGCGTGGCTCACGCCCGGCTTCCGCGTCACCGCCGGCCTCTGCATCGCCGCGACCGTGCCCGTTCTCTGCGCCCTCCAGCTCATCATCCCCAACGCCGCCGCTCTCCTCTTCCCCGCGTGGTTTCAGGCCACGCGCCAACGCGGCGGCGGTATCGATGTCATGGGCCAGCGCCTCATCTTCGTCTTCGGCCAGCTCCTCGTGATCCTCCTCGCGCTTTGTCCAGCGGTGATCGGCGCCGGCCTCGTCATCTTTGCCTCCCAATGGCTCATCGGCGCCAGCGCCGCCGTCATTCTCGCCACGTTCCTTGCCTTGGTCGTGCTGAGCGCCGAGGTGTGGTGCGGTCTTTGGTGGCTGGGCGAGCGTTTCGAGAAGCTCGATCTCGCCACCGAGCTGCGCCCCTGATCACCGTGCGCAACGCCTTATGACGTTTGCCCAGCTCACCACGCTCGCGGCCGACACCGTCACCGCCAACCAGCGCTCGCTCCCGCCCCAGCTGCGTCCGCTCGCGCTCGCCGTGCCCGGGCACTACGAGGCCCTCCCCGATACCGACATCATCGCCGACGGTCTCCCCGATGACATCCTCGGGCTTTTCACCGGCGATCCCCACGGCACCGAACTCGCCCACGATCAGCCCAGCCCGCCCCAGATCATCCTTTATGTCGAAAATCTCTGGGACTACGCCGAGGGCGACCGCGCGGTTTATCGCGACGAAGTTCGCCTCACCTACCTCCACGAACTCGGCCACTACTTCGGCTGGGATGAGGACGAACTCACCGCGCGCGGCCTTGACTGACGCCTCGCGGCGTCGGGAACCGCCCGCGCCCCGGCTGCCACGCAAAAAATTAACGGCGCCCGCGTTGCCCGTGGCACATCTTGCGCGTTTCGCAGTCGGTCCTTGGGAACTTTGCCCCTTGTGATTTATGCTTTTCCTCCGCTGCGCCGGGACTCACTCCGCGCTTCCCAATTCCGCCTCATCATGCTTACGTCCCCCGCCATGCAGTCTCCGCTCACCGCTTTGAAAAAACTCCTCCCGCTGCTCCTCGCCGCGCTCTGCGTCCTCGCGCCCGTCCGCGCCGTCGCAAAGACACCCCGCGCCGACCTCGTCACGAACATCGAATCGTGCGAAGCCGTTCTCCAAGAGTTTCAACGCGATCCCCGCTACGCGATCCCCGCCGGCGTCCTCGCCCGCGCCAAGGGTCTGATCATCACCAACCAGTTCAAGGCGGGCCTCATCTTCGGCGTCAAGGCCGGCTACGGCGTCATCATGGTCAAACAAGCCTCCGGTCGCTGGAGCCTCCCCGTCCTCATCAACGCCGGTGAAACCAGCATCGGCTTCCAGATCGGCGCCAACGCCCTTGAGACCATCTACGTCATCACCGACGACCAGACGCCCCGCCTGCTTTTCAAAGGCCGTTTCCGCCTCGGCGTCGACGCCAAGGCCGTCATCGGCCCCAAGGCCGCCGAAGCGCACAACCCGGATTATAAGGTCATCGACGCCCCCCTCCTCGCCTACACCAAATCCACCGGTGTCTTCGCCGGCGCCACCATCAAAGCCGGCTTCGTCACCCGCGACGACGAGAGCAACCACACGCTCTACAACACCAACTATTCCGCCCCCGAGCTTCTCTACAGCGATTGGGTGAAGCCCACCGCCGAGGTGCAACCCCTCATGAACCTCGTGCAGAAGCTCGCGCCCTAAAAGCTGCGACCCTTCATCGGGCGGGCCTTTTCAGCCCGCCTTTTTTGCGCCCGGATCCCTCCGTTTCCGCGCTTTCAACTTTCATCCTTCGACTTTCAACTCCGGCCCATGCCTCCCCTCATCTCCGGCTTCCACCACGTCTGCATCAAAACCCGCGACTGGAACCGCACCCTCGCCTTCTACTGCGCCACGCTCGGCTTCACGGAGAAGATCGCGTGGCGCACCGCCCCCAACCGCGCCATCATGCTCGATAGCGGCGATGGCAACTACCTGGAAGTTTTCGAAGACCTCACCTACGCCCCCGCGCCCAACGGCGCCGTGATCCACTTCGCGCTCCGCACCACCCGCCTCGATGAAGTCGCCGCCCTCGTCCGCGCCACCGGCGCGAAAATTACGACGGAGCCTAAAGACGTCACCATCGCCCCGACCAACGCCCACGTCCCCGTGCCGATCCGCATCTTTTTCTGCGAAGGCCCGAGCGGCGAAGTGATCGAGTTTTTTCAAAATTCTCTGACCTGATCGTTGTAGGGCGGGGTCGCCGAACCCCGCCTCCGTCTTGATTGATGCCGGGCCGGGCGCCCACCCCGCCTCAATCCAAAGCGCACCCGTTCCCACGGCGGCGGGGTTCGGCAACCCCGCCCTACATTGCCCCCGCGCGCCACTCCCGCAGATACGTCACCAGCTCCCCCAAGACCGCCGCCGCCACGATCTCCTGCACCGCCACCCGCGGCTCGCCCGGACACTCCACGCGCCCGCTGAAAATCATCGCCACCCGTCCGCGCCGCCGGTGGGCCACCGCCCACCACGCCATCGGCGTCGTCACGCCGTCCCCCGGTGCAGGCTCCGCGTAGCCCGTCGTCGCCACGCCCACATCGGCCCCGAACAATCCGCACACTCCCAGCGCCATCTCCTCCGCCACCGCCGCCGACACGCAGTTCGCCTTCTTCGCCGCCGCGCGGTTCACCCCGAGCAATTTCACTTTCTGCTCCAGCGTGTAGGCGGTCACACCGCCGAGAAAAAACCCCGACGCTCCCGGCACCGCCGCGATCCGCGCCTGCACGTGCCCCGCCGTCACGCTCTCCGCCACGGCCAGCGTCAACTTCGGCGCGCGCGACATGAGCGCTTTCAATTCCGCCGCCGCAGACGCCGCACGCCCGGCGCTCATGGCTTCGCCGCCGGCGGCTTGGGGCGCGGCAGCACCGGCAGCGCATTGCCGGGCACCAGCAGAGGCCCGGCCAGGAAGACCTGCGGCGACTCCGGGTCCACCGTCACGAGCACCGCGTGGATGTCGCCCGCGCCGAAAGTCTCCAGCCGCGTCACGTTTTCAAGCCGCACGCCGTCGGGAAACACGATCTTCGGTTCCAGTCGGTAGCGGTGTTCGTCCGCATGCACGAGCAACACCGGCTTGCCAAACGCTTTCGCCTCCAACTCCACCGTCTTGAGAAAAAGCTCAAATCCCGACGCGGCCTTCGCCGTCCCAAACGGCTCCGCCTGAAAAAACAACGCCACCCCCGGAGCCGCCGTTGCGCGCGCTTCCGCAAACGCCGCCCGCACCCACGCCGCGTTCGCCGCGTCGCGCTCGCGGAACTCCGCCGCCGCCCGCGCCAGCTCCTCCGCCCCGCGGTCGGACTCCGTGCCGGTCACGCGGTTGTTGTTGCTGCCCACGACATGCACCGTCGCAAACACCACCCCGCCGCGCGTCCACCGCGCGTTCTCCACAAATTTCTCCGCGCCGGGCTCCCGCCGCTGCGTCACCAGCGCGATCGGCGCGCGCCCCATGCTCCGCTCCTCGGAAAAATACTCCGCGCGCACTTTGCCCAGCCACACCAGCGGGTCCTGGCTGCCGTTATTCTTGCGGTGGACATCCGTCCACTCGTTGTCGCCCGGCGTGTAGATCACCGCTCCTTCAAGCGTGTCGAACCACGTGTGCACCTTTTTCAGAAACGCCTCGGTCGGTGGCTCGCTCCCGCTCTTGGTGTCACCGCAATGCACGGTAAACGCCGGGCCGTGCCGGTTGATCTCCCCGAGCAGCCGTTCGTAGGCGGTGAAGTTTTCCTGCCCATACGGCATGCAACCCAGCGCGACGAAGGCAAACCGCTCCGCCGCGCCCGCCCCGGCCGCCGCCAGCGCACCCCACGCCGCCGCCAGCATGAAACCCCGCCGCGCCCGTGCGCTCACTTGGCCGATCCTTCCGCGATCCGTTTCATCTTCGCGAGCCCCGCCTCGAAGTCCGGCCCGAGCATCTTGTCCAAAATCGGACCCATCAGCTGACCGATGGGATTCATCCCGAGATCGCCCTCCATCACCGACGAAATGCGCACCGCGCCCGCCTCGGCGCCCGTGATCAGAAAACTTCCCGTGCTCAGCATCCCGTCGTCTTTAAATTCCAAGTCGTAGACCATCCGCGTCGGTGCCGCGATCTCCTTGATCGTCGCCTTGCCGCTGCCCTGCGACTTGCTCTGCCACTCCGTCCACGCGCCCGCGCCCGTCGTGGCCGGCGAGTAGGCGATCACCATCGCCGGATCGCGCTCATACCACACGCCCCAGTCCTTCCACGCCTTGAGTTCCGCCACGAGCGCGTAAACCGCCTCCGGCTTTGCCTTGATCACCACCGGGCGTTCCACGCGAAACGTCCGCGGCATAAAAAAAGAAACCACCACCAGCACGAGGGCCAGCGCCGCCCGTCCGCCCAAAATCTTCAACAGGATTTTCATGGTGCCGGCAAATGGAGCGATTTGCCCGTTCCGTGCAGCACAAAAGCGACAAACCGTCCGCGCCTGCCGCTTAAAACTTCACCTCCACGCCTACCGGACAATGGTCGCTGCCCATCACGTGCGGCTCGATCCACGCCCGCTTCAACGATTCCTTCAGCGAAGCCGATGCGATCACGTAATCGATGCGCCAACCCACGTTGCGCGCCCTCGCCCCCATTCGATACGTCCACCAACTGTAGTGGCCCGGGCCTTTTTCGAATTCGCGAAACGTGTCGATGAACCCCGCGTCCAGGAAAGTCCTGAACCCCGCGCGCTCCTGATCCGAGAAACCGGGGTTGCCCACGTTTTCTTTCGGCCGCGCGAGGTCGATCTCCTCATGCGCCACGTTGAGATCGCCGCACAGCAGCACCGGCTTTTTTTTCTCCAGTTTTTTCGCATACGCCAGCAGCGCCCGGTCCCAGTCCTGCCGGAAGGGGAGTCGCGCCAGCTCCGGCTGCGCGTTCGGCACATACACGCCGATCACGTAGCACTCCGGAAATTCCGCCGTGATCGCCCGGCCCTCGGCGTCGTGCTCCGCCGAGCCCAGCCCCAGCGCGACCGAAAGCGGCTTTTTCCGCGAAAACAGCGCCGTCCCGCTGTAACCCTTCTTCTGCGCCGGATTCCAAATCACCTCATACCCCAGCGGCCACGCGATGTGCTGCACGTCGCCCGCCACCGCCTTCACTTCCTGGAGGCAGATCACGTCGGCATCCGCCGCCGCCATCCAGTCCAGCAGCCCCTTGCCATGCGCCGCCCGCACCCCGTTCACATTCCACGACAGAAGTTTCATCGCGCCCGTTCAACGCGACCACCCCCGCCCCGGCAAACCGATTCGTTCAGCCCCCGTATGACGCCCCGCGCGCCTCTTCCGTCTTTCAACTTTCAACTTTCAACTTTCAACTCCCTGCCTCCTCCCATGTCCGCCTTTTCCCATCTGCCGCTCGGCCAAGCCATCCCGAACAGCCCGCACGCCGTCTCTTGCAGTCTGCCCACCATGCGCTCCGTCCGCGGCTACGAGGAGAAGGACCCTGCTATCACGAGCCAGCTCACCGTCGGCTACCCGCGCTTCGTCGTCCACCCCTTCGCACTTCAACTCGCCGCCCACTTCGTCGCCACCAACCCCGCCCTCGCCGGTCATAAACTCTGGCTCACCTCCTCCCTCGCCATCGCCGAGCGCCTCGTCGCCCACCTCGCTCCCGCCTCCGCCCAGCTCTTCATCGATACCCACGGCCTCCACGGCGTCGCCCATCCCGCCGCCAACTCCGACCTCGCCGCCCGCGCCAAGACCTACCTCCAAAATCTCGGCGGCTTCATCTCCTCCCGCGAAGCCGAGGATCATCTCGTCCGCCTCGGCCTGCGCGCCGCGATCTCGCCCGAGGCCACGTTCCCCGGCGACGCCCCCGCCGAGATCCGCCGCCACCTCCGTGGCGTCCTCAACTCCCACCTCGCCCCCGCCGCCACGCCCGTCACCGACACTGATCTTTTCCTCACCAACTGCGGCATGAGCGCGATCTACGCCGCCTTCCGCGCCGTCGCCGATTTGCAAGCCACCCGCGGTCGCACCGTCTGGATTCAACTCGGCTGGTTCTATCTCGATACCATCGCCATCCTCAAAAAATTCACCGCGTCCCCCGCCGACTACGTTTACATCCGCGACCCGCTCGATCTCGACGCGATCACCCGCATCTTCGCCGCCCACGGCCCCCGCATCGCCGGCGTCGTCGCCGAAGTCCCCACCAACCCGCTCCTCCAGACCCCCGACATCCCCGCCATCTCCGCCCTCGCCCGCCGCCACGGCGCCCACGTCCTCATCGACGCCTCCACCGCCTCGCTCTACAACCTCGACATCCTCCCCCACGCCGGCATCGCCCTCGCCAGCCTCACCAAATACACCGGCAGCGAAGGCGACCTCACCGCCGGCCTCGCCGTCGTGAACCCCGACTGCCCCGACGCCCCCGAAGTCCGCCGTCGCATCGCGCTCGCCGCCGGGCCCCTCTACACCCGCGACGCCGCCCGCCCCGCCCACGTGATCGCCGCCACCGACACCGTCTTGGAAAAAATCCACGCCAGCACGCCGCAGGTCGTGGCCTTCCTCGAAAACCATCCCGCCATCAAAGAAGTCTTCTGGGCCCGCCACGCCGCCAGCGTCGCCAATTTCGCGAAACTCGCCCGTCACCCGAACGCCACCGGCGGCATGATCACCTTCACGCTCCGCGAACTCGGCTCGCTGGAAAAGTTCTACGACCGCCTCCGACTCCCCAAAGGCCCGAGCTTCGGCATGACCACGACGCTCATCTGCCCATTCCTGTATCTCGCGCACTACGATCTGGTGACCACCCCCGCCGGCCTCGCCGAGTTAGCCGCCAGCAAACTCGACCCCGACCTCCTCCGCCTCTGCATCGGCTGTGAGCCGGTGGAGGAAATTATCGAAGCGCTCGCTGAGGCGCTCGGCTAAACGATTTGAGAAGTTGCCAGCATAGGACTTTCTGAATTCACGTTTACCAGAATGCCGCCGGTTCCAAATACAGCTCAGTCTTTCGTGAGTTCTCCAACTCGGGCACCACAGAGGGATCGCCGACTAAAGCACGCACTGAAAGCTGCATCTTTCTTCAGCGGGATCGGCGGATTCGATATTGTGCTTCCCCCGATAAAACGGACACGCGTTGAGCGTGATGGATGTGTGTTTAGTTGAGGTTGGATTCGTAGTCGAGAGGGCTTTGATAGCCGAGGGCCGAGTGAAGACGGGTGCGGTTATAGAAGCTCTCGATGTAATCGAAGATGGCGGTGGTGGCGTCGGAGCGGGTGGCGAAGCGGCGGCGGTAGAT
>JACMRG010000260.1 GCA_014376585.1 Opitutaceae bacterium
AGGCCCCCCCCCTCCCATAACCCCCCCCCCCCCTTCCCGGCTTACCCCCCCCCCCCCCCCCCAACCCCCGTCTCATGCCCTCGCCCACTCCCGCCGCCGCATACCGCCGCCCCTCCCGGAAAATGTCATGCATTACGTGACGCTTTTTACGGCCTGCTCCCGCCTAGGCACCGAAAAATGTCACGTAATACGTGACGCTTTTCGGCGTTCACCTCGCACGGAGGCCCGGTGAACCCGTCCTTCAAGGCGCCCCCGCAGGTATCACCGTCGTCGTCTCCCGCCCTCCGTTTCGGCGCCATCATCCTCGCGGCCGGCGCCTCCACGCGCATGGGCCAACCTAAGCAGCTCCTCCCCGTCGCCGGCCGGCCCCTGATCGTCCACGCCGCCGAAGCCGCGCTGACCGGCGGCGCGTGGCCCGTCGTCGTCGTGCTGGGCGCGCACGCCGAGCAAATCCGTCCCGCCCTCGCGCGCCTGCCCGTCCTGACCGTCGAAAATTCCGCATGGCCGGAAGGCATGGCCTCGTCGATCCGCACCGGCATCGCCACGCTCCGCCAATTTTCGCGCACCCTCGACGCCGCCCTCATCGCGCTCTGCGACCAACCGGCGTTTTCCGCCGCCGTGATTGCACAACTCATCGCCGCCCAGCGCACCACGGGTCACAGCATCGTTGCCGCGCGTTACAACTCCCGCCACGGTGCGCCGGCTTTGCTTCTTCGCGAACATTTCCCCGCCCTCGCCGCCCTCACCGGCGAAGCCGGCGCGCGTGATCTGCTCAACGGCGCTCCCGAGCGCGTCGCCGCCGTCGATCTGCCCGCGCTCGCCCAAGATATCGACACACCCGCGGACTACGCCGCCGCCACGAAGCCCGCATAACCGCTCGGCCCGCGGCTACAACCGCGCCTTCAATTCCCGCGCCCGCGCCCATGCCGTCTCGATGTCCGCCGCGCGCACCGTGAAATGCCCCATTTTCCGCCCCGGCCGCGGTTCCGATTTCCCGTAGAGATGTAATTTCGCCTTCGGTGTCGCGAGGATCGCCGCCCAGTTGGGTTCGCCCACGACTTTACCTTCGGCCCACTTCCACGCGCCGCCCAAAATATTCACCATCACCGTCGGCTCGCGCACGCCGACATCGCCCAGCGGCAACCCGCACACTGCGCGCACGTGCTGCTCAAACTGACTCGTCTCACCACCGTCCAAGGACCAGTGCCCGCTGTTGTGCGGACGCGGCGCGAGCTCGTTGACGACCAATTCGCCGCGCGTGGTGAGAAACAGCTCCACCGCGAGCAAACCCACCACACCGAGCTTCTCCGCGATGCGCATCGCCAACGCCTCCGCCGCCTGCGCGACCACCGGCGCGATCCGCGCCGGCACGATGGAAAAATCCAAAATATGGTGCGTGTGGATATTTTCCGCGACCGGCAGCGCCCGCGTCTCGCCCGTCGTGCTGCGCGCCACGATCACCGACAGTTCGCACGTAAACGTGCACCACGCCTCCACCACGCAGCGTCGCCCGCGAAAAATTGCTACCGCCTGCTCAACGTCACCCGCCGTCGTGAGCTTCATCTGGCCCTTTCCGTCATAGCCAAAATCCGCCGTCTTCACCACGCAAGGCAGCCCGACCGCCGCCACCGCCGGCGCGATGTCCCCGTCGAGCGCCTCGGCATACGCGACATGCGGAAATCCATTCGCGCGCAGCCACGCCTTCTCGCGCTGCCGGTTCTGCGTCGTGTGCAACACCTCCGCCCGTGGGTGCAACGGCACCACCGGCGCGATCACCGCCAGCGCCGCCGCCGGAATGTTTTCAAATTCATACGTCACCACATCGACGCCGCGCCCAAACTCCATCAGCGCCTCCGCATCGTCGTAGCTCGCATTGACCTCCCGGTTCGCCACCGCGCCCGCCGGACAATGCGTCTGCGGCTCGTAAACATGCACGCGATAGCCGAGCGTCTGCGCCGCCTGCGCGAACATGCGTCCGAGCTGCCCGCCGCCGAGCACACCGATGGTTTTTCCGGGAAGAATCATGGTCGGAAGTTGAGGGTTGAAAGGTGAAAGATGAAAGCCCCGAAGCGGCAAGCCGGCACTCCGTCTTTCAACCTTCAGCCTACAACTTTCATCGCGCGACGCGCGCTCAGGGCAACTTTGCCCTCAGCACTTTTCCCGTCTGCGCGACGCGATGCGCGGCGAAGGCTTTTTTGATCGCCGCGTTTCCACCCGCGAGAATCTGCGCGGCAAACAGCGCCGCATTGATCGCGCCCGGCGTGCCGATGGCAAACGTCGCCACCGGCACGCCGCCCGGCATCTGCACGATGGAGAGCAGTGAATCCATCCCCTTCAGCGCGTGCGACTCCACCGGCACGCCCAACACCGGCAACGTCGTGAGCGACGCCATCATGCCGGGCAGATGCGCCGCCCCGCCCGCGCCGGCGATGATCACCTTGAGCCCGCGCTTCTCCGCGCCCTCGGCGTAGCTCACCATGAGCTTCGGCGTGCGGTGCGCCGACACCACGCGTTTCTCAAAAGGCACTCCGAGCGCCTCGAGCTGCGCGGCGGCGTGCTGCATCGTCTCCCAGTCGGAGGTGCTGCCCATGATGATCCCCACGAGTGGCTTGGTCATCCGCCGAGGCAAATTGCCCGCGCCCCGCGAAGCAAGGCCACAGCGCGCGCTTCAAGCCGGACATAAAATTTATCCACGCGCCAATCTTGGAGGAGATGGGAACAATCCAACCCGATCCCTTCTGAAACTCAGGTTCTGGAAAAATATCGATCAATGAACTGGGCGCTTCACTCGGTGACCCTTTAAGGTGCAAGCAATGCAGCCCGAGCGCCCATGCTTCGCCCGCTACGTCGCCCTCGGCGACAGCTCGACCGAGGGCATCGACGATCCCGATGGAGCGGGCGGCTATCGCGGTTGGTCGCAGCGGCTCGCCGAACGCATCGCCGTCGCGCAGGGCGGCCTGCACTACGCGAACCTCGCGGTGCGCGGTCTAACCACGGCGCAGGTGTGCGCGCGCCAACTCGACGCCGCGCTCGCGATGCGGCCCGATCTCGCGACCGTGTTTTGCGGCACCAACGACGTGACTGCCCCGCGCTTCAACGCCGAAAAAGTCGCCGCCGATATCGCGCACATGCAGCGCGCGCTCGTCGCCGGTGGCGCGACGGTGCTCAGTTTCACACTACCCGATCTCACGCCGCTGATGCCGCTCGCGCGCCTGATCGCGCCGCGCATCGCCGCGCTCAATCACGCGCTCGCCCAGGCGTCGCGCAACTCCGGCGCGATCCTCGTGGATTTCGCGGCGCATCCCGTCGCCACCGATGCCCGGTTGTGGAGCGAAGACCGCATTCACGCCAACTCCGCGGGCCACGCCCGCATCGCCGAAGCTCTCGCCCATGCCCTGCGGTTGCCGGGGAGCAACACGGCGTGGCGCAAACCCTTCCCCACCGCGTTAAAACAATCCCGCGCGCAACGCTGCGCCGCCGAACTGCGTTGGACGCGCCGCCATCTCCTGCCGTGGTTACTGCAAGGCGCCCTGCGCCGCTCATCCGCCGATGGCCGAAGCGCCAAGCGGCCCCAACTCACGCCGCTCTAGCACCGGAAAACTCACATCGGAAAGAGACCAAGGCATGAGACACAGAGGACACTGAGCCGAGACCAGAGGCCACAGAGCAAGACCGCGTGCAGTGCTCTGTGAACCTCTGTGGCGGGACTCTGTGTGCGCTGTGAGAGGGAATTTCTTCACGAAAGCGTAACGGATGCGGCTAAAACCCCCGCCCCATCCTCATCCCGCCGCCCGCCGCCAGCCCAGCAGTCGCGCCGGCAGCAGCAGAATCGCACCGATCAGCGCAAACGTCCCGCTGACCGCGAGCCCGAGCAACCGAAACGGCAGCGCGATCAGCCACACCACGGACGCCAGCACCAACACCAGCAGCGCGAGCGGCCAGCACAGCACAAAGAGGATGCACCAGACGAAGAACAGGAGCAGCGTTCTCATGACATTCTCCGGTTTAAGTTCGTCGCAACTCAGACCAGCGATGTGCCCTTAGGCGAGCGCACCACAACCGTGCCGGCGATCTTGTCGTGCCACGACTGGCGCTCGCTATCGAACACCACCCACACGAAGCCGAGCCCACCGACCACGAGCGACAGGAAGCAGCCCAGCGCCCGCACCACCGTCGTCGCCCAGTCGAGCGGCCGGTCATCGAGACGCACCACGCGCAACCCGCAGACGACGCCGCCGATGGTCGTGCCTTTGAATTTCCACATCACGGCGCCGTAAGCCGCGAGACCCGGGAGAATCAGCCCACCTGCACCAGCCGGGCCGAAGATCATCGCGATCAGCACGAGATCGATAAGCACCGCGCCCGTGCGAATCCAGAATCCCGCGCGTGGCAACGTGGCGTTCGGCGTGCCGGGCAACTTGGGTGGCAATGCCTCCGGCATAGAATCGAAAACCGGCGGCGTGAGCGGCGCGAAGGGTGGCGTAATGGGATCAGCCGCACCGAAACCCGCCGACTGCGGCGTCGCCGACGCGCTCTCGACTGCAATCGGAGTAACAAGGGGAACGCTCGCCGCGAAATCGCCCGCAGGCGCGCTAAACCCGGCCGACGCATCACCCACGGGCATAGTCGCAGCGGGCGCCATCGGCGGAACGACCGGATTGCTGCGAGGCGCGGACGGGGCGGGTTTCTTACCCGCGCTTAGCAGGGCCGTGACCGCACAGCCGAGGCCGACCACCGAGACGAGCAACGAGAGCGCGAGGCCCAGCACCGGCACGAGGTAGAATAAAATGAAAACCCCTCCGCCGATGAGCACGGAGACTGCGACGGGGAACTTATCCTTCGTGGCGGCGCGGCCCACGAGGGCGTAGATCGCGGTCTCGCCAAAGGCCACGCCGAGAAAGACGCCTGCCGGCAGCGCCAGCAGCGCGACCGGGATGCCGATGATCGTGATGAGGAGGAGCACGAAAAGCACAGGCAGCGCGATCAGCGTGAGCAGCGCGGAGAGCACGACGGCGGCGGGGCGCTGCACGAGCATATCGCCGGTGCGCCGGACGCCGCCGGGAAACACCAGCGCGATCATCACGTAGAAGACCAGGCAGACCACGGAAAACAGCCAGAGCCAGCGCAGCTCCAAGCCGAGCCCGAGGAAACCGCCGCCGCCCCCGCCCAGCGCGTGCTGACCCCAGAGCGGCACCGGCCCGTGACCCGCGCTACGCTTGCCGTCGGTCGAAGTGGAAATCTTCCCGCCCACGGAGGCCCCGGCGTCGCGGTGCGTGTCGCCGTTGACGGTGCGCACGCCGCCGTCGACGACCGCCTTCGGCCCGAGCGTGACACTGCCGAAAATCGCGCCCACATCGCCATGCACGGTGCCGTTGATCGTAATGTCGCCGCCGACCGAAATGACGTCGCCCTCGACGTCGCCGTCCACCAGGACGTCGCCAAAAATGCCGGAGACGTCGCCCTCGATTTTGTTGCCGCTCTCGATGTGAACGTCTTCGGCGAAGCGCACGTAATCGTTATTGCCGGTTTTTTTGCGGACCACGCGGCCGTTGGTTTTTTTCCCGGAGGGCGCGGGCGCCGGGGTGGAGGGCGCGAGCGCGGCGGGCTCGTCGCCATCAATGCGGCGCAGCGTGGATTTCTCCACGGCAACGGGTTTTTCCGCCTCGGGCGTGACGGCGGCGGTAGCCGGTGCGGGCGCAGCAGGGGCGACGGCCGGTGTGGATTCCGCACTGGGCGCGGCGACGGGCGACGGGGCGGGTTGTTCCTGGGCGAAGGCGGCCAGCGTGATCGTAAAGAAGAACGCGACGGCTGCGCCGACGAAGAGCGGACGGGCGGAAGATTTCATGACGGGTGGTTTTTAAAGGGTTGAAGGGAGGCTCAGGTGCGCGGCGCGAAGAACGCGCGGTAGGCGGCAGCGCCCACACCGAGCAGCGTGGCGTAGGCAGTCGCGAGCACCGCGGCACCGCCGTAGAGCCAGAGCGGCGGGATGGCGTGCCAGACGGCAAGCGCACGGCTCGCGACGGCGGAGAAAATTTCCTGCGCAAACGAAAGCCAGCCGAAGCGGCCGGCGACCTCGCTCGCGAGTTCCCGCGAGGCGCCGTGGGACAGGAAATAAAGTCCGGCGACGAGTGCGGCGGCGGCGACGGCCGAGAGCACAAAGAATGCGGCGCGCATGGGGGCGGGCCAGTAGGCGTAGGATTTCCGCCACCATGGGAGCGCAGCCCGGCGGGCGAGTTCGGCGAAAACGCGCCCCTCCAATGAACGCGGCGCGCGGCGCAGCGGTTGGGTGCGGAGCGTGCGGTCGATCAGAACTTCGAGGGGATCGCGGGGATTTTCGGGAGAGGGATTCATGGCGAGCGGGGAATCAGTTGTTAAAGGCTTCGTGGGCGGTGCTGCCGGCGCGTTGGATGATCTTGGCGAGGGCGGCGCGGGCGCGGAGGATGTCGGTTTTGACCTTGGCGAGGGAGACGCCGAGTTTTTTAGCAATCTCGTCGTAGGGCAGGTCTTCAAAGTGATAGAGGACGAGAGGCACCCGTTGGTGGGCGGGAAGTTCATCGAGGGCGCGCTCGACCAGGCTGCGGCGCTCATCGGCATCGACTCCGCCAAAAAACGTGTCGGGCGCGGCGAAATCGACCTCGGGCGCTTCGGATTCGGCGCCGGCATCATCACGACGCAGTTCCGAGAAAAAGCGCCAGCGGTTGCGGTAGCGGGAGAGGTGGTTGAGGGACAGGTTGGTCGCGACGGTCTTGAGCCAGCCGCCGGCGGTGGGGCTGGCGACGAGCATCGCGAAGTGTTGGTGCGCTTTCAGAAACACCTCCTGCGAAATATCCTCCGCCTGCGTCTCATTGCCGGTGAGACGGGCAGCCGTGCTGAAAACCATGTCTTGGTAATTGCGCATGAAGGTGGCGAAGTCGGTCGGGGAGATCACTCCCGAGGGTGAAGTTTGCACTGGAGGGTCATCGTTCATGTGCAAAACACGGTGGGGCGGCAAAAAGTCGCAGAAATGTTTCTGTCCCGCCCTCCCGACGGGAGCGAGCGTGAAGGTGCTGCCACGCCTCGCCTTGCGCCGGTCAGCCAAATCCGGACCCGTTTATTTCAGCTAAGCCGCCGCCGCGATATCGTCCCAGGCGTAAAATTGAAACGTGCGGTCCGTGGACATGGCCACAAAGAGCCCGCCCGGAAAGCCCGGCAGGATTACCGGAGTGACGTCGTTACCATCGCTCTCGTGGGTCGAGAGCCGGACGCTGGCGAGAAACGGGTGATCGTGTGGCTTCCCGCGCGTGTCGGCGCGTGGAAAGATCCGGTAGGTGTCGGCCTGTTGATTGGAGGCCATCACACAGCCCGCGCCACCGGTCCGGTGCCGATGACCAGCCTCTTCGCGAGATCGGCCGGTTGATCCAGATCACGGGATCATCGCTATCATGGTTTACGGGGTGCATGACCACGCGCGATCTCACCGGCGCGTTGACGACGTCTACGTCGGCGGCGGCAGGCTGGGCACAGGCCGTGAAGGCGGTGGTGCAGACGAAGAGAAGAGCGCGAATTTTCAAAAGGACGGGAGCGTCATTTCTAACGCGACGGGTTGTTATAGTTTCCTCGATTATCCAAGTCCGGCAGGAGAGTCGGACCGATGGCCGCGAGACTGGGCCAGGGGACAAGGGCAGGCCTGCCACCACGCGCGGATTCCAAAACCGCGGTCAAGGGTTACGCCCTGCCCGTCACGCAAAAGTCACGACGACATCATACGAGCGTCGCAAAAACGCAGTTTCTCCCAAGCGGGTCCGAACAGCGTTAATAAAAAAGCGGCTGGGGATTTTCCACGGGTCGCTTCGTTGCCGGACTTGATGCGCGGATACGCACCGTTTTCAGACTCACGCCTTCTTTTCCGTCAGCTCGTCGAAGGCGGCTCCGAGATTACCCGCGAGGCGATTCGGGAGTGGCACATGGAAATCGGGGAAGCCTGGGAAGTTTTCCGTGGCCACGATTTTCTCCTTCGGCTCGCCGGCCGCGATTTGTTTTTCCACGTGCGCGAGCAACGCCGAGATGTAGTCGCGCAGGACGAAGAGGTCGTCGCGTTTCCCGGTGACGCCAAACTTCGTGTTGCCGTGACCGAAGATGTAGATCGCGTCGGCCGGATAGGTTTTCGCCGCTTCCTCAAGCACGGTGACCCAGTGGCGGAAACTCGCGCCCGCACTGCGATCCACGACCGGATACATGCGGTTGAACATCAGGTCGCCCATGTGCACGACGTTGGCCTTCTCAAACATCACGATCACATCGCCGCTCGTGTGCGCCAAGCCGTGGTATTGCGCCGTCACGATCTCATCGCCGAGTTGGCGCCGCCAGACGTCGGGAAAGGTGGTATCGGCGTAGGCCTGCTTCGCGAGCGTGTTGGCTTTCTCGGCGGCGGCAAACTGGAGCTTCGGCACGTTCGCATGCGCGACAATCGTCTTGGTGGAGGGCTTCAGAACGAAGTTGCCGCCCGTATGGTCGCCATGGTGATGGGTGTTGATCACGACGTCCAACATCCGGTCGCCACGACCCGGCAGCCCGGCGAGGAACAATGCGGCCGTATCCGCAAACTGCGTGTCCACCGCCGCGAGCGTATCCTTGTTGGCCAAATAACCGATGGTGCCGCCGCGCGCGGTGAACAGTCCCACGCCGCGACGCAGCGGGCGAAACTCGGTCACGATGGGCACCGGGGGCGCCTTCGGGACGAAGGCGGTTGGAGCGGAAGCGGCGGACTGCGCGCGGGCGACGAGGCCTGCGGAAACCAACAGAGACGAACTGACCAGGAAATCACGACGGTTCATGCGCCCATCAAAAAGCAACCTCCACCGCTGGCAACTCTCGGCACCAAATTTTCTGTAACCATTGGCCGCCCGCCGGGTTTCCTCCGGCAACCTCCGCCATGCCGACGCTTCAACGCTCATCCCGTGTTTACCGCCGCTCCACACATTCCTGTCGATTCCTGTTCATTCGCGGTTAATCACCCCGCAGACGACCTCGTCGCCACCGTGGACACCCTCGCCCCCACCTCCGATCACGAGCTCATGCTCGCCGTGCGCGGCGGTGAGCTGGACGCGCTCGGCGAACTCTTTGAACGCCATCATGGTCCGCTCTTTGGCTTCCTCGTAAAACTCACCGGTCATCGCGCCGCCGCCGAGGACATCGCCCAAGTCGTTTTCGAGCGCATGCTCAAATACCGCCATACTTATCGCGACGAAGGCAGCTTCACCGCGTGGATGTATCACCTCGCCCGTCGCTGCGCCTCGGACCACTTCCGCAAGACCAACGCCGCGCCGCACGCCACCGATCCCGTCGATCTCCAGCATCACGCCGATGAGCGCCCCGACGCCGGGGAAACCGCCTCCACCGGCGACGATCACGCGCTCCTCCACACCGCGCTCGCCCGCCTTGATCGCGACGACCGCGAAGTCCTCCTCCTCAGCCGCTTTCAAGAACTCTCCTTCGCCGAAATCGCGGGCATCCTCGAATGCTCTGTCGGTGCCGCCAAAGTCCGCGCCCACCGCGCACTACACTCCCTGCGCATGGTCTATCTCAAACTTCAAAAGGAGCCCCTCACATGACCTGCGCCCGTATCCGCGAACACCTTCCCAGTCTTCTCGACGATCGCCTCGCCACCGCCGCCGCCCGCGAAATCCGCGCCCACCTCGCCGGCTGCCCCGACTGCGAACGCGAGTTCACCACGCTCAGCCAAACTCTCATCGCCCTCGACGCCATGCCCGCGCCCACGCCGTCTCCCCGCCTCCGTGCCCGTGTCTACGCCGCCATCGCCGCCGAGCAACACGCCCTGCGCAACCCTGTCACCTCCGCCGAGCCCGCTGCGCCCGTCGCCCGGAAGCCTGCCACCCGTTCCGGCCGCTCGCTCTGGTTCTGGCTCGTCCAACCCCTCGCCGCCGCCGCGCTCCTCGTCTTGGGATTCACCCTCGGCAACCGCTCTATTCCTGCCACCGCGCCCGTCACACTCCCCTCCGCCACTCCCACCACGACGCCCGCCGCAGCAGACGCCGCCACCCAGCGTGAACTCGCCGATCTCCGAAAGAAGGTCGATTCCATGAGCCAGCTCGTCGGTTACTCGCTGCTCCAGCAGCAGTCCCGCTCCTCCAACGAGCGCCTCCGCGGCGTGCTCACTTCCGCAGCGGTCGAAAAGCCCGACGACAAGACCATTAACGACCTCATCGGCGCCCTCGCCCTCGACCCCAGCGCCAACGTCCGCCTCAACGCCCTCGAAGCCCTCTACCCGCACGCCGATCAGGAAGTGGTTCGCGCCGGCGTCCTCACTTCGCTGCCCCGTGAACAAAGCCCCCTCGTGCAGATCTCCATGATCGACTTCCTCGTCGCCTCCCGGGACCGCGAAGCCACTCCGGCTCTCCAAAAACTTTCCGCCAACCCCCAGGCCGATCTCAACGTCCGTGAAGCCGCCAAACGCGCCCTCACCCAACTCTGATTCCGCACCCTTTCCACAACCCACAACGCTGCCGACGCCCGGGAAATCCATCCGCGTCATTTAACCACACAGTTCAAAAAACCATCACGTCATGAATGCCCGTCTTTTCCCCTCCTTCTGCATCGCCGCCGGCCTCGCGCTGCTCTTCATCAGCGCCGCCCGCGCCGGGGATTCCACCAGCAGCTCCATCAAGTTTTCCGAACCCGGCAAACCCGGCACCGTTAAAATCCGCGTCGCCCACGGCGACGTCCGCATCACCGGCATCAAAAGCGACAATGGTGAAGTCACCGTCAAATCCGATGCCCAGGCCGTCACCTCCGCGCCGCGCAAAGACGGCCTCCGCGTCATCACCGCCGCGTCCAGTTTCGCCCTCTTCGAGAAGGCCAACGTCATCACCCTCGATGCGACGGAAAACTGGAGCCACGGCTTGGGCGGCGATTTCACCCTCACCGTGCCCAAATCCACTTCCGTCATCATCACCAGCGCCTGGGGCGGTGACATCAGCTGCACCGATCTTAGCGGCGACGTCGAAATCAAGGGCCTCAACGGCGAAGTGAAGCTCACCAACCTCTCCGGCGGCGCCGTCGTCGAGACCATGAACGGCGGGATCAAGGCCAGCATCACGGAACTCCACGACGGCAAGCCCCTTTCCTTCACCTCCATGAACGGCGAGGTCGCCCTCAACCTCCCCGCCGACATCAAGGCCAACGTCCGCCTCCGGACCCAAAACGGTTCCATTCTCACCGATTTCGATGACAGGGTCCTCGTCACCAAGACCGAAACCGCTCCCCAAACCCCGAAGAGCGGCCGACGCGTCACGGTTGTCCACAAGGACGGCAAGGACACCCGCACGTCGGATCGCACCTCCGACAACGCCACCAACGAAGAGATCCGTGCGGCCATCAAAGAAGGCGTTCAAGCCGGCGCCGAAGCCGCCCGCGAGGTCGCCCAAGCGATTCGTGAAGCCGCCCAAGCCGCCCGCGAAGGTGTCCAAGCCGCCCGCGAGGCCGAGGCCACGGCTAACTCCAATGGTAGTAGCGTCGCCTCAATCATGGGCACTCCCCTGCCCCCCATGCCACCCCTTCCCCCCATGACCGGCGGCAAGATCGTGAGCGGCACCATCAACGGCGGCGGTCCCGATATCCGCATCGCGACGATGAATGGCGACGTCACGCTTCGTAAAATCGGCGCCAAGAAATAATACCCACTGTATTCAAATAAGTTAAGAGACCGGCCTCCCAAAAGTCGGTCTCTTTTTTTGCCATACAAACGACTTAAAATAACCTGCCGACCCGCTTTACCCCGACCGTCCCTTACCTTCGCGCTTAGTGACGATCTGGCGACACCACGGCACACGACTTGCTGGCAATGGTCGGACCATCATACGGTCCTTTGCTTTCAACGAACCCCCCAAACGTTCTTTGATTTTCTCCCCCTACTGAGGCCGCATGCCCCATGGGAGGCGTTTGACCCCGACAAATTCCGGACCGCTACGCCTGCGAGTTGGCGAACATGGCTGGTCCGGGCTGGTCCCCGCCCCAAAACGGAAACTTTGGCCGCGGAATGCTCTGCATCTCGTGGCCGAACAGCTGGGTTTGTCGCCGAAGCCTCATCGTTTCGTCGACGCCCGGCTGCTTAAACCAGCAGTAAAGTAACCAAACTCTCCGCGCCCCATGGGCGGAGTTTATAAAAAAGGAAAATAAGTCATGAAAAACGTAAACAAACTCGCCGTCCTGTTAAGCTTGGCCGCCCTCCTCGCTCCCGCCCTCAAGGCAAAGAGCTTGGAAGAGACCTACCTCGAGACGTGCCGTAAAGATGTCGGTGTGCCTGTGCCGGTCGTCGTGGTTTCCCCCGCCGTTCCCGCCGACTACGCCGGTCTCACGGTCGAAATCGAGTTCACGGTCGAAGCGACGGGCAAGACCTCCACGTTCAGCATCAAGTCCTCCCCGGACGCTGAACTCGGAGAGACCGTCGTGGACGCAGTCAAGAAGTGGCAGTTCAAGCCCGCGGTGTCCGGTGGTGTGGCGGTGGCGACCAAAGTCGTCCTTCCCGTCCACATCGTCGATGCTTCACTCGTTGGGACCCGCTTCGCGGCTAACTGATAGCTCATAATAAAGTAACCAACCAAGGGCGCATCTGCTTACACGGGTGCGCCCTTGTTAATTTAGGGCCATTCCTCCACCGCCCGAGGTGGGCGCTACAGAGGTGGGCCGCGCGCTCCGCGCGCGGCCGGTTTGGCCAGCGATACTCGGAAAGCCGCTCGCGGAGCGCCAGCCCGTCCCCCTCGCCCTTTCGACCGTGCCTCAATCGCCCGCGATCATTTCCCGGGACGCGGAAGCGGCGGGGCCGGCTCCGGTGCCGTGTCCTTTGCGGACGCATCGGGCTCGGTGGCCACGAGGGCGGTTAAAAGTGAAATAACGATCACGGCAGCTATCATCGGTGGTGGTGTAATCAGGCAAACGGTAGAACATACGGACGGAAAATCGGTTTGGCTAGGGTGAATACTCACTCGCGCCCGCAAAGTTACAAAAATCCTGCTATCGCTGTGCTCCGTGTGGGGAGCCCCACCTGTCGGGACGGTTCCCCAAATTCGGTTTTCCGCAAAATATTCCGGTCTTTCGCGACCGCTAAAATCCCGCAGGGATTCCTCCCGTGGCCAATCTGCACCCGGCATTTGACCGCCGCGCCGACCACGCGCATCCTCGCGACGTGCTGACCGACGCTTTCGCCGGCCTTCAAAAACTCGTCCTCCCCGATCGCTGGCAGGCCGAAGCCATCCGCGCCCTCGAAGCCGGCCGCGACGTCGTCATCGACGCGCCCACCGGCGCCGGAAAAACCTACGTCTTCGAGCGCTGGGCCGAGCAGACCAATTTCGCCCGCCGCGCTCTTTTTACCGTCCCCACGCGCGCCCTCGCCAACGACAAGTTCGCCGAGTGGCGCGCCCGCGGCTGGCGCGTCGGCATCATCACCGGCGACATCACCATCGACCCCGGCGCCCCGCTCATCGTCGCCACCCTTGAAGCGGTGCAGACCCAAATCGCGCCCACCCGCCCCACCGATCTCGCGCCCTTTCAACTCCTCGTCGTCGACGAATACCACTGGCTCGCCGACACGTCGCGCGGCAACCACTACGAAGGCGCGCTCCTCTCCGCCCCGCAATCGCTGCAACTCCTCCTGCTCTCCGGCGCCGTCGCCAACCCCACCGATGTCGCCGCCTGGCTCCGTCGTCTCGGTCGAAACGTCGAAGTGGTCGCCCACACTGAGCGCCCCGTGCCGCTCGAAGAAGTTGAAGTCGACGACCTCATCGCCGGCCTCCCGCGCACCATCGGGGGCTTTTGGTCCCGCCGCATCGCCGGCGCCCTGCGCGAAGGCCTCGGCCCCGTGCTCGTCTTCGCGCCGCACCGCCACGACGCCGAACGTCTCGCCCGCCAGTTCTCGCGCGAGCTTCCCCTCGCCGATCCGCTTACCCTCACGCCCGAGCAGGAGCAACTCGCCGGCCCCGCGCTCACCAAACTCCTTCGCAACCGCGTCGCCTATCACCACAGCGGCCTCGCCTACGCCCAACGCGCCGGCCTCATCGAACCGCTCGCCAAGGCCGGCCAACTCCGCGCCGTCGTCGCCACCCTCGGCCTCAGCGCCGGTATTAATTTCTCCCTGCGCTCCGTCCTCATCACCGCGTCGCATTTCAACCTCGGCCCGATCGAACACGAAATCCCGCCGCACGATCTCCTCCAAATGGTCGGCCGCGCCGGTCGCCGCGGCCTCGACGAATTTGGTTTCGTCCTCGTCAGCAGTTCGACCCCGCGCCTCCGCCGCGCTGCGCCCCTCCGCCTGAAACGCGCCGCGCCGCTCCCGTGGGCGTTTTTCCTGCGCCAACTCCAGCCCGGCCAATCCGCCGCCACCGTCGCCGCCTCCAGCGCGCACCGTTTCTTCACCGACACGCCCGTCATTTTCGGCGCCGAAAAAACCTCGCTCCTCTCGCCCCACGTCGAGCTGCCCTGCCACCATCGCACCGACACCGGCCGCGCCCGCCTCGTCCGCCGCGAACGCGATCCCTTCCGCCCTTGTGTCACCTGCTCGCGCCGCACCGAGTGCCTTTCATTTTCGCCGCAACCGACCCCGCTTTGGCAATGGCAGCGCGCCGGCGTCCTTGATCGCGAACTCCACCTCACCGTCCGCGGCGCCATTGTCGCCTGCTACCTCGGCCCCGAAGGCCTCGCCCTCGCCGCCGCCCTCGAGGACCGCCGCTACCCGCTCGACGCGCTCCTCTTCGACTGCGCCAATCTCTTTTCCGCCGACCGTTTCACCGGCACGAACCCCCGCCGCCTTGGCCGCCTCGCCGCGACCTGCGAACGCACGTATCGTCGCGCCACCATCGAGGGCTACCTCCATGAAGGCCTGCCGCCCGGCTACGGTTTCGGCGCCAGCGAAGTCGTTTCCGCCATCGTGACCACGCACGAATCCACCCGCCACGTCGTCGACGCCCAGGAATTCGCCGGCCGTGGCGATGTGGACCGCCTGCTCACCGAGTGGCGCAGCCTCCTTCGTCAAACCGCACGCTCCGAGCCCATCCCCTTGCCCGCCGACATCGCCACGCGCCACGACCGCCGCGCCGAAGCCGAACTCTTCCTCGCCGAGCGCTGGGACACCTTTCGCGCCCTATGCCGCACGCAACTCGCGACCGCTAAAGCCGATACCTTGCCCGCCCTGCCGCCGCTCACCCCCGACCAACGTCGCGCGATCAACCACCGCTTCACCCGCGCCGGCGGCTCGGTCAGCGCAAGACTTCCCGCGTAATTCATTGCTCCGCCGGCGCCACCCCCGGTCGTGCAATTCGACCGAGCCCCACGCCCATCCGCCATCTGCTCTCAGCCGAATTATTTACACAAAAACCCACGTTCAATTTCAGTTCGGAATTTTTCCTCCGATTTCCATTAAAGCCGGCTTGCCGCCCTATTAACCGGCCCGTTCCCTTGTCTCAAATTTTTATGTCAGAGCCCTCGTCCCAAACCTCCGTTAGCTTCACTCGCCGCGCCGCCACCGCACTCACGCAGTGGATCGATTCCGACCACTGTCCCGACGGTGCGGAAAAGATGCGCAACGAACCCGACAAGGTCGATCTCGTGCGCGTCATGCCGTTCGTGATCCTGCACCTCGCGTGCTTCGCCGTTATCTGGGTCGGCTGGAGCTCCGTCGCCGTGTGGACCGCCGTCGCCCTCTACTTCATCCGCATGTTTGCGGTCACCGGCATCCACCACCGCTATTTTTCCCACAAAACCTACAGCACTTCGCGCTTCGGTCAGTTTTTCCTCGCGCTTTGGGCCGCCACCACCGTTCAACGCGGCTCTCTTTGGTGGGCCTACCATCACCGCCATCATCACCAGCACTCCGATGATCCCGAGGATGCTCATTCGCCGCACGTCCACGGTTTCCTCTGGTCGCACATCGGCTGGATCACCAGCCGCCGCAACTTCCCCACCGATTACACGAAGATCAAGGATCTCGCGAAATTCCCCGAGCTTGTCTGGCTCAACCGGTTCGACCTCGTCGTCCCTGTCCTCTTCGCCTTCGCCACCTACGGCTTCGGCGCGCTCTTGGAAACCTATGCCCCCGGGCTCGGCACCAACGGCCTGCAGATGCTCGTCTGGGGTTTCTTCATCAGCACTACCGTTCTCTTCCACGGCACCGCCTGCATCAACTCCATGGCCCACCTTATGGGCAAACGCCGCTTCAAGACCGACGACGATTCCCGCAACAGCTTTATCCTCACGATCATCACCTTGGGCGAAGGCTGGCACAACAATCACCACCGCTTTCAGAGCTGCACCCGCAACGGCTTTTACTGGTGGGAAATTGATCCCACTTACTACGGCCTGAAGATGCTTTCTTGGACCGGACTCATCTGGGGTCTCAAGCCCGTCCCGCAGTCAATCCTTGATGAAGGCATGCACGCCGACCACCACGCCTCCGTCGTGGCCGCCGTCGCCTCACGTGCCGCTTCCTCCGGTTCGCACGACTATGCGACGCTCCGGCGCATCGTCCCCGTTGCCACCGCGATGGCTGTCGCCACCGCGACCGCCTCGTCCGCGAATCTCCCGAAGAAGGCCGACGGCCCCGCCATCCGCAAAAACCTTAGCGAAGAGGCCCATAACATGGGCCCCGCCAAACCCGCTCCATCTTCGACCCACGGCGAAGTCCCCCCTGTCGCCTGAGCCGACGGGAAATAGCTTTCCACGCCCGAAGCGCCCGCGCGCTTCGGGCGTTTTCATTTATTTTTTCACCGGCTCGGTCTTCCGTGGCGGCAACAAAATCTCCAACAGCTCGTGCACCATCCCGCCCGGCTGCTTGCGTTGCAGATACGACCCCGCCCGCACCGCCTTCGCGCCCTTCGCCATCGGCCGGATCTCGATTTCCAGTTTGAACAGATCGTTGTCCACCCACATCGTGAGGTAGGTGATTTTACCGTCCGCGCCCTCGGGCTGCGCCGTCGCCGGCCCACTGCTGGCTTCGAGCCCCAGCAGATCCAGTTCTTTCACGATCACCTGATCGATTCCGCGCACCTCATCCGCCGCCCGCACCACGTAGAAGGAGTGTAGCTCGCTGAGCGCCGTGGTCTCCTCCCGGTCAGGCCGCCCTCCCGTCGTCGCACAACCCATCAGACCCAAAATTAGCGCGGGCGCGCCCACCGCCGTTACGAACCATCTCAGCCTCCCTCTAGTTGTGTGCATAATGTTGGAGTTTCAGATCAATTTCCTCTAGCAGCCCGGAGCCCCGCGCCTCTGTCAACGGCCTGAAATACTTAGCCCGCATCATCCAGTCGCGCTCCTCAACCGTAGCTCAGCCATCACCACGATACCGACCCGCTGATCCGCCTCCTTCCGCCCACTTTCCGACACCACCCCATGCCTCAACCTCGCCTCGCCATCATCGGCACCGGTATCGCCGGTCTCGGCTGCGCCCACTTTCTGCAACGCGACTACGACCTCACCCTCTTCGAGTCGGCCAACTACGTCGGCGGTCACACCAATACCGTCACCGCCACCGAGCCCGGCACCGGTCGCCCCGTCCCCATCGATACCGGCTTCATGGTGTTCAACCACGCCACCTACCCGCTCCTCACGCGCCTCTTTCGTGAACTGAATGTCGCCACCAAGAAGACCGACATGTCTTTCAGCGTCCGCCATGCCGACAGCGGCCTGGAATTCTGCGGCTCCTCGCTCAATCATCTCTTCGCCCAGCGCAAAAATCTCTTCCGTCCCCGCTTCTACCGGATGCTCGCCGCGATCAACCGCTTCAACCAAGAGGCCGTCGCCGCCCTCGCCGATCCCGCCTCCCCCGTTCTCACAGAAACGCTCGGCGACTACGTGCGGCGCCGCGGCTACGGTTCCGATTTCTTCGACCTCTACCTCGTGCCCATGAGCTCCGCCGTATGGAGCACGCCGCCCGAAAAGATGCTCGCCTTCCCTGCCGCCGCCCTCCTCCGCTTTTTTCACAACCACGGCTTCCTCGGCCTCAGCACCCAGCACCAGTGGTGGACCGTGGCCGGCGGCTCCAAGAGCTACATCGCCCCCCTCACCGCCCCTTTCCGCGAAAAAATCCGCCTCACCTCCGCCGCCACCGCCGTCATTCGCACGCCCCGCGGCGTCACGATCACCACCAACACCGGCACGGCTCACACCTTCGACAAAATCATCCTCGCCTGCCACGGCGACCAGGCGCTTCACCTCCTCCAAAACACCACCGACGCCGAGCATCGCCTCCTCTCCGCCTTCCACTACCAGCCCAACACCGCCACCGTCCACACCGACACCTCTGTGATGCCGCGCACTCGCCTCGCTTGGTCCGCGTGGAACTACGAGATCGCCCGCGGCTCCTCCGGCGCCGTCTCCACCGCGACGCACTACTGGATGAACAAACTCCAAGGCGTCTCCGACCGCGAAAACTACTTCGTCACCATCAACCGCCCCGATTCCATCGACCCCGCCCGCGTCCTCCAGCGCATCGCCTACGAACACCCGCTCTTCAGCCTCGCCGCCACCGCCGCGCAGGCCGAACTCCCCGCGCTCAACCAAGCCGCCCTCGGCACCACCGAGACCTTTTTCGCCGGCGCCTGGCAACGCCACGGCTTCCACGAAGACGGCCTCCACAGCGCCCACCGCCTCGCCACCCAACTCCTCGCCCGCGACCCTTGGCCAGAAACTAAATAGGGCCGCGTCTTCAACCTGCCTTTCGCCATCAACGATCCGAAAAGCGCCGTTGGGAAGCTAACCACTGAGACACAGAGCACACCGAGAAATCCGCTTCCGCAAAATGCGCGACCGCCAGGGAAGTCGCCTGTGAGTTGAACGTGTCTTTTGCGAAAATCCTCCGGTTTCTCCTCTCTGTGCCTCCGTGTCTCTGTGCTTCAACCGCACTTTTTAGGATGATGGAGGCGGGTGCCCTTACCCCCATCAGGCGCCGGCCACGGGGACGCGCTCCTACCAGCGCGTTTTCGTTCATTCCACGTCGCACCCCACGCCGCCCCGCGCCCCGTTTTCATTTGCCCGCCGCGCCCATCTGCGCGCGACTCGCCGCGCCCGCATGGTCGCCCCCGCCGCAGCTCCCACTCCCCTCGCGCCGCCCACCGCCGCCGAACTCCGTTTCTCCCGTCTCTGTCTCGTCGCCGCGTTCAGCCTGACTCTCCTCTGGGGCGCCCTCTACGCCCGCTTCGCCCACAGCGCGCTCTGCGACGAACCCGGCCACCTCGGCGTCATCATCCACCTCGCCGAGAAAAAACCCGGCTGGCCGGAAAACCTCACCACGCCCCCCGGCTACCACCTCGTCGCCCTCGCCCTCGGCGGCGGCCGTCCGTCACTCACCGCCGCCCGCCTCACCACGACGCTCTTCGGCCTCCTCGCCCTC
>JACMRG010000261.1 GCA_014376585.1 Opitutaceae bacterium
ACCCTCGAGGGCGTTTTCGAAGATGCTGCGGTAGTTGGCCTCGGCGCGGGCGCGGGCGGCTTCGGCGCGGTGGCGTTGGATGGTGGCGGCGGTCTGCTCGGCGACGAAGCCGAGGAGCTGTGCGTCGTCGGGGCCGTAGGCGACAGGGTTGTCGTAATCCTGGAGGGCGATGACGCCGATGGCGCGGCCGGCGACGAGGAGCGGGGCGGCGAGACGCTGGGCGGCGGGGCGCTCGAGCGGTAGATGGGGGCCGCGGGATCGAAGGATGGCGGCGAGCTCGGGCGCGGTGGCGAGGACGGGGCGCCCGGTGGCGAGGACGTATTCGGTGAAGCCGTTTTGCGGCGCGCGCGGAGCCTGCGGGGGGGCGTGGGCGTCCACGAAATAGGGGAACGTGTGTTGCGCGCCGTCGTCGCTCACGAGGGCGACGTAGAGGTTTTGCGCGGGCATGAGGCCGGCGATGATGCGGTGGACGCCGGCGAAGAGGGCGGGGAGATCGCCGTCGCCGAGGACAAGTTGGGAGATGGCGTAGGTGGCGGCCTGAACCTGGTCGCGGCGGCGGCGCTCGGTGATATCGATGCCGACGGTGAGGATGCAGGTGGCGCCGTCGAGTTCGATGAGATCGGCGTTGAGGATGAGGGTGCGGACCGCGCCGGTCTTGCTGCGGAACTCGGTGGCGAAATCGCGGATGATGCCGGCGGAGCGGATCCGGGCGATGAATTCGTCGCGCTGGCCGGGGTGGAACCAGACGCGCAGATCGAGGGTGGTTTTGCCAATGACTTCTTCGCGGGTGTAGCCGGAGCCGCGGAGGAAGGCGGGGTTGATTTCAAGGATGACGCCATCGGTGACCCGGGCGATGGACATGTGCGCGGAACTCGAGTGGAACGATTTTTCGAAATAGGCGCGGGCCTCGCGCTGGGTGGCCTCGACCTGCCGGCGATGCACGGCGATGGCGGCCTGATCGGCGACGAACATTAACAGCTGCAGGTCGGCCTCGGTGTAGGCGGCGGGGTTGTGATAGTCTTGGACGGTGATGACGCCGATGGCGCGGCCATCGATCATGAGCGGAGCGCCGAGCCAGAGGGCGGAGGGCTGGCCGGTGGGGCGGTAGCGGCTGTCGCCGCGGAGAATCACCGTGAGCCCGTCGGCGGTGGTGCGGAGGGGGCGGGCGGTGTTAATGACGTATTCGGTGAGGCCGGCACCGGGCTGGCGCGGCGCGGGGGCGGTCGCGGTGGCGGTCTCGTCCACGAAATAGGGGAACGAGAGGAGCGAGCGGTCGTGGTTGAGCAGGGCGACGTAGAAGTTTTTGGCGCCGAGGAGCCCGCCGATGATGCGGTGCAGCTCGGCGAAGAGCGCGGGGAGATCGCCGCCGGCGAGCGCGGCCTGCGAGATGGCGTAAGTGGCGGCCTGGACGCGGTCGCGGCGGCGGCGCTCGGTGATGTCGATGCCGACGGTGAGCATGCAGGGCTCGCCGCCGAGTTCGAGGATGTCCGCGTTGAGGAGGAGGGCGAAGCCCCGGCCGGAGGGTTGGCGGAAATCGGCCTCGAAGTCGCGCACCACGCCATCGGTGCGGAGGCGCCGGAAAAATTCTTCGCGTTGTTCCAGCCGGGCCCAGAGACCGAGGTCGAGGGTGGTGCGGCCGATGACGGCCTCGCGCGCGAGGCCGGAGGTGGTGAGGAAGGCGGGGTTGACCTCGGTGAACCGGCCGTCGGCCATGCGCGCGACGGACATGATCGCGGGATTGGAGTGGAAGCTGCGCTCGAACGACGTCTGCGATTCACGCTGGCTGGCGGCGCTGGCCTCAAGGGCGGCGGTGGTGCGGGCGAGGGCGGCGGTGCGCTCGGTGATGCGTTGCTCGAGGTCGGCCTTGAGGGCGAGGAGTTCGGCCTCGGTGCGTTTACGTTCGGTGATGTCGCGGAGGTGCGCGGTGAAAAAGGGCGGACCTTCGCCGGCGAGTCGGGTGATCGCGAGCTCGACGGGGAATTCGGACCCATCGGCGCGCATGGCGGTGATCTCGATGCGGCGGCCGAGCATCCTGGGCGCGCCGCCGGCGTAGACGCGGGCCATGCCGGCGCGGTGTTGGTCGCGGTGCTGGGGCGGGACGATGAGATCGGTCATCTCGCGGCCGAGGACGGCGGCGCGGGGGTAGCCGAAGATATGTTCGGCGGCGGGGTTGAAATCGAGGAAGCGGCCGAGGTGGTCCACCGTCACGATGGCATCGAGCGCGGCCTCAAGGATGCCGGCGAGCCGGGCTTGGAGGGCGGCGGAGTCGAGAGGTGGCGGGGCGTCGTCGGGCATCCGTGGGGGGAAATTGGAGCGGAGAAAGCCGCAAGCCGCCGCCGGGCGCAATGGCGCGTTCCGGCGGCGGCGAAGGACGGGTAGCTGAGAGTGGAGAGGTGCGAGTGGAGAGCGAGGAGTCGGGTCGGCCGTGGGTGGTGGGCGGGCCCAGGCCTTGAGGGATTTTAGACAGACGACGACGGCGCGGGCATCTTCGGCATTGAAGCGAAACTCGGGCACGGGCGGGAGGGGCGCGGTGCCGTCGGGGCGTTTACCATCTTGGAGAAACGAGATTGCCTGCGGTTCGGTCATCGTAGGCAGGCCGGCGATGGGCGGAGCGACCGGCATCCAGGGCATCGGCACGCCGGGAGCGAAACCGAGGGGTGAATTGGAGAGCCAGCGCTCGTGGATGAAGCCGCCCTTTTCGTTGCGCGGGGAATGGCAGTCGGCGCACATGCCGACCCTTTCACCGAGGTAGCGGTCACGGGTGACCCGAGATTCGGCCTGAGGCTCGGCGGCGCCGGAGGTGGTCGAGGCGCGGGAAGCGCCGACGAGGGTGGCGGCGAACGTGACGCCCAGCAGGATGGCAAACCGGTATTGGGCGGAGGGGGAACGCGGGGACAGCTTCATGAGAGCCGGCAGGGGATGGGCGGGCGGGAGAAAGTTCACGTGAAACAGGTGCCGATGACGAGGCCGACGATGATCAGGGCGAGGCCGACGACAGCCGCCCACTCGGGGAGCGTATAGGTCGAGAGTTGGGAGTGCATGGCGGATTCAGGCTGCTTGGGTTTCGGCGGCATGGGCGGCGTCGAGCATGGTGCTGGCGAGAGTGGAGTAGACAGTGGTCCAGGCGGTGCGGACCTCCGTGGTGAAGGCGCTGCCGAGACCCTTTTCGAGGGTCCAAAGGAGCGCGGCACCGACGGTGGCGTAGTGACCGTCATGGACGCCATAGCCGGCGTGACGGACGCCGAGCTGGCGGACCGTGGGGAGGAGCTGGTCGAGTTTTTCGAGGCTGCCCACGGCGACCCCGAGGATGGCCATGAGCTTGCGACCCTGCTCCCGCATGTCGCCGTGGAAAAGCGCGCGGAGCGCGGGATCGAGTTCGAAGAGACGGGCGTAAAAAAGTGCCGCGGCTTGATCGGCGATGGGCGCGACGGCACGGAAAGAGTCTTGGACGAGGGAGATTTCACGGGGACTCATGGGGGCTTGGCAGAAGTTGAGAGTTGAGGGCTGAGAGTTGGGGGGGCGGAACGCTTTTAGGCGGCGAGCGGGAGGCGTTGGGCCTTCTTGAGGGCGGCGGCGGCGAGCGGCGTGCTGGAATGGCGGCGGTAGTCGCCGATGAAGAGGGCGATGAGGGTCACCACGGTGAGCAGTGAGATGGCGACCTCGGCGCTGAACGGCGCGAAGATGCACGCGGTGAAGGCGGCGAGGATGAGGGCGGGCAGTGTTTTCATGACGGGAAGGGAAGGGCGATTCGGGTGATGCGGTGAGTTGACGGGGTCATGATGCCACGGATGCGCGCGGAGCGGTATGGGCCGGCGGGGGTGGGCCGAGAGGCCCATCCGGCGACTTTACTTCGCGGGCGCGGCCCGCCAATTTCCGCGCGGTGAAACGGATTCTGATCATCGATGATGAGGCAAAATTGCGGGCGCAGACCGCGGATTTGTTGCGCCTCGAAGGCTACGAGACAGTCGAGGCCGGCAACGGCCGCGAGGGAGTGGAGAGCGCGCGGGAGAGCGTGCCGGATCTCATCGTGTGCGACATCACGATGCCGGAGATGAACGGCCACCGGGTGTTGGAGACGCTGCGCAGTGAACCGCGGACGGCCCATGTGCCGTTTATTTTTATGACGGGCTGGGGCGAGCGGGACGATGTGCGCGCGGGGATGAACCTCGGGGCGGACGATTATCTGGTGAAGCCCGTAGTGCCAAGTGAACTACTCGCGGCGGTGGGCGCGCGGCTGAGGCGGGGTGAGATTGCGGCCGCCGGGGCGCGGCGGAGGCCGGTCGTGGAGGCGGAGCCCGCGCAATTGGAGCCGCTGGGGCTGACGCCGCGCGAGGCCGAGGTGCTCTTTTGGGTCGCGCGCGGTAAATCAAATCCCGAGATCGCCACGATTCTCGGGATCGGCCTCACGACGGTGAAGAAGCACCTGGAGGCCACCTTCGCGAAACTCGGGGTGGAAAACCGCACGAGTGCGGCGGCGATGGCGTTGGAGCGGATGGGAACGGGGTGAGGCACGTCCGCACCCGTTGGGCGGCGCGTCTCAGGGCTTAACGGCTTTTTTTTCGGGGCGGAAGCGGGAGCCGAAGAAATCGCCGGGTTTCCAGGCCGGGGGCGACGGGATCGTCGGCGACGGAGCGGATCAGCTCGGCGGTGATCACGGCGAAGGCGCCAGCGGAGGGCCAGTGGATCGGGCGCGTGAGGTCGTCGGAGGGCTTGTGATAGTGGTTTTTCCGGAAATCCACCTCGAGCGCGGCGAGGTCCTGCTTGGGGTCGAGGCCGTGTTGACCGGATTTCAGGAAGAGGGCGGGGACGCCGGCGCGGATGAAGGGATACTGGTCGCCGCGAACGAAGATGACCTGTTCGGGCGCGGGGTCGGGGCTGGGGTGAAATTATTTTTCGCGGCGACGGCGGCGAGGGAGGCGCCGAGCGAGGTGTGTTCGGCGGCGATGCCGGCGATGCCGCGCACGGGCGCGAGGATCACAGGCATGTCGAGGTTGAGATTGGCGGCGTAGCGGTGGATGCGGCGGGCGGGTGGCGGGCGAGGTGGCTCGCGCCGAGGAGGCCTTTTTCTTCGGCGGTGAGGGCGGCGAAGAGCACGGGGCGTTGCCGGCGCGGGCCGGCAGCGAGTTGCTCGGCGGCGGCGAGGAGGGCGGCGGTGCCGAGGGCGCCGTTGTCGATGTCGATGGCGTCGCGGTTGAGGGCGGGGCCGATGCCGATGTGGTCGAGGTGCGCGGTGACGACGTCATGACGGGCCGGCGAGCAATGGGTGGATCGATGCGTTGGAGGAAAGCGCGGAGGCGGGGTGCGCGGCGAGGAGACGGTCGCAGAGGGGGATGAGTCGGGCGCGGAGCGGTTCACCGCGGGCGGCGAAGGCGCGCTGGTGTTGCTCATACTCGGCGCGGCCGGCGGGTGTTTCGATGGCGATGGGCGGATAACCCAGCGCGGCGAGATCGTAGGGGCTCGCGCGCATGTCCACTTCACGGATGGCGCAAGCGAGTTCGAAGCAATCGGCGACGAGTTCGCTGGGCGTGAAGGGCGCGAGTTTGAAGGCCCACTTGTAGAGATCCATGCCGGCGTGGAGGCAGCCGCGTTGCTCGTGTTGGGGCGTGGTCTCTCGCGTGGGTTAGAGCTTGTTGAGCGGGCGGGCGGGGGCGGTGAAAAACCGAAAGGCGTCGAAGTGCGTGCAGGTGATCGGCGCGGCCTCGACGATGGCGGCGAGGGCGTCGGGAGGGAAGCGGAGCGGGTAGGCGTTGTGGCGGATCTCGTCGGGCGTCTGCCGATACACCATCGCCCACTCGTGCAGACCGAAGCAGCCGAAGAAGGCGGGGCGGATCTGCATGGTTTGCAGGAGATCGCGGAGCCACGTCACGAAGACACGGCGGTGCACGGGTAGGGCGGCGGGGTCGAGGGCGACGCCGGGCGAGCCGTCATCGAGCGTGACTGCGCGATATTCGGGCCAGCGGAGGAAGGCGCGGGCGGACTCGCCGGTGAGGACGACATCGGGGCCGGGGTGCCAGCGGCGGAGCCAGGCGGGGCGGAAGGCGTAGTAGCTGAAGAGAAAATCGTGGACGGGATGTTTTTCGCCGCGGGAAGCGCGGGCTTGGTGGGGATCGGTCCAGACGCGCGCGCGGGCCTCGTGGGCCGACTGGCGGGCGAGCCAGTCGGATTCGGCGAGGACGGTGGGGGTGGTGCGTGCGTTGATCTGCACGGGAAACTCAGCGGCGGGGAAGGTCGCGCGCGCGGGAGAGGTAGGCATCGACGCTCACGCCGTCGGGCAAGGTGGCGCGACCTCGCCATTTTTTGAAGACGTCGCCGTGCGCGGATTTTTTTGCCGCGCGCGGAGGTGGCGCGGTCGGAGATTTTTTGCGGGCGGCGGCGGGCATCGGCTAAAAGTAGAAACTTAAATTTTCAGAGCAAGCAGGGCGTCGATTGGGGGACTGGCCGGGGAGTTAATACAGATCAGGCACATCCGAACAACCAAGGCATGCATCATAAAGAACGCAGAGTAGAGACCCAGAGCACACTGAGTAGACAGAGGATGGGGCTCTGCGAATGCGGTGGCGAAATTCGGTGCGCTCGATGGTAAAAATGTCTCTACGAAAGGATGAGGGATACGGGTTGCCCGTGAAAGAACGCGGGCCTCGTTGCCTCGTGCATAACCGCGATCCGGACGCAGGCATCGGGGCGCTGGGCCTTATCAGAAGGTGCGCTCGAGGAACTGGCCGGGGGCGAGGGGGCGCCAGGCGGCGCCGAAGTCGCGGAGGGCGATGCGCAGGCGGGCGAGGTCGGCGGCGGTGAGCACAAGCGGGGCAGCACGGCGGCGCCGGCAGGTTTCGGCGAGCTTGGCGGTGAACGTGGCGGGGTCGCTGGCGCCGCCCCACTGCTCGGCTTGAAGGCACTCGATCAACGTTTCGGTCTGGCGGGCGCGGCCGGTTTGCCGGGAGGTGGCCGATTTTGGTCCATGAAAACCGGCGGTGGCTTCGTCGTGGGTGCGGCCATCGGCGATCTGGCCGAGAAAGGCATCGCGCCAGCCGAGCGTGGTTTCGACGACGTAGTGAAAAGCGTCGTGAGGGAGGATGGCTTGCCGGGGCATTGGGCCGACGGTGCTGGTGCCGTCGGGAAGGATGCAGGTGAGGGTGTCGGCTCTGGCCGAGAGGGCGTTCTTGGTGAAGCGGACGAGCATGGGCGGGGGCCGGGACGAATTACTTTTTGACCGGGAAGTCGTAGCCGTAGCGTTCGTGGAGAAAAATCGTCAGGGATTCGGCGGTGATTTGAGCGAAGCGGGCGCGGTTTTCGGCGGTGTCGCGGAGGCCGACGCGGTGGGTCTCGATCTGGAGGCCGTCCACTTTTGGGGTGTCGGCGGCGGCGGCGTAGGTGCGCACGATGTAGCCGCCGGAGAAAAACGGCTCGGGGCCGGGTTGCGGTTCCTGCGGACTGGGAGTGGCGCGGAGGCCGCGGGTGGTGAGGAGATCGCCGAGGCTGCGGGGGCCGCGGAGGAGCGCGGCAGGGCTGACGGCGGGGGCGAGGCGGGCGTGGAGATCGCCGAGGGTGCTGAGTGTAATGAGTTCTGAGGCGTCGAGGGCGGCATCGGGGCGGTTGAGCTGTTTCGCGTCGAGGGCGTAGCCGAGTTCGAGGCGGGCGACGGGGTGGGAGTGACCGTGGAGATCGACGAGGAAGGCAAAGTCGTGGCGGGTGACGGCGGCGGCGAGGGCGGCACGGACGGAGGCGTGGAACTCATGCCACGCGCGCTCGGCGGTGGCGTCGCCCTGGGCGGCTTCTTTGAGTTCGCGGTTGGGGTCGAGCTTGGAGCGGTGGAGGTGGCTCGCGACGAGGGCGACGTGATGGCCGGTGCGGGCGAAAAACTCGTCGGCGACCGCGCGGGCGAGATCGAGGGAATTGAGGTCGGCGGTGGTGACGCCTTCGGTGCGGGTGGCGAGGGCGGCGGGGCGGAGACTGCCGCCGTGGGGAGCGGTGAGGACGATGGGAAGATCGCCGGCAATGGACTCGATGTGGGGGTGGGGGCCGAAGGTGGAGTGGCCGGCGGCGATTTCCGGGGCGGGGGCGGGTGCCGCGGCGGGCGGGAAGGGCGCGCCGTGGAGGAAGGCGACGGGGCCAAGAAGAAGGAGGAAATACCGGAGGGCGGGGCGCATGATTTTAAGCGCGAAGGAGGAGGCGGCGGACGCCTTCGATGGGCGCTTCGTGGATCGGCGTGAGTGGGAGCGGGGTGCGCGGGGCGAGGGCGGCGAAGACGGTCGCGTGAGTGAGGAGGGCACCGCTGAGACCGGTGGGAAGTTGGGCGAG
>JACMRG010000262.1 GCA_014376585.1 Opitutaceae bacterium
CAACCGGAGGTCGTTCTGGAAATTCCGGATCGTCGCCTGACTGGTTCCCTCGTTCAGGAGGAGGCCGAGGCCGTTGCCGTTGATCGTGGAGGGGGCGGAGACCACCTCGCCCGTCCCGGGATAGGAAATACGGTAACGGTAGTTGCCGCCGGAAAGGGCCGCGGCGAACTGGGTGCCAGCCCCGGCGCCGATGCTGTTGGCCAGCGTCTGGAGCGGTGTGGCGACGGAGGAGGGAATGAGGATGGAGGAATTCCAAAGCACGTTGGCGTAGCGGTTCATGTTTCTCAGCTTCAGGCCGTCGCCGAGTTTGAGTTCAAGATCGCTGCCGATGTAGTTCATGCGAGTGTGGCCGCCGTCGGCGAGATCGGGATTGCGCGAGCCGTCGGGCGTGCTGGCAAGCGAGACGCCGCGACGCAGATCGGCCGAATAAATGTGACCGTGGCGGATATCGATGCCGCCGGGGATGGTTTGCGGATCGCGGGCATTCTTGAGCGGAATCGGCACGTAGAACGCGTTGCGCTCGTCCTGCCACTTTGCGCTGATCTTGAGCGAACCGCGGTCGTTTGCGAACGTGCGTTTGATATTCCCGGCGAAACTGCCGCCGTCGTTGGCGACGAAACCCTGGTAGCGCTGGCCGTCGTCCCGGCGGAAATCGCCCGAGACGGCGTAGTTCGTGTCTGCGTTGATCGGCCCGGTCGTCCATACCGAGACCTTGCGCTGATTATTGTCGCTGGTCTGTAATGTGATTTCGCCCTGGCGGACCGCCGTGCCCTCGCGGTTGATGAAGTTGATGATGCCGCCGGGCGCGTTGTTCATGAATACGCCGGCCGTGCCGCCGCGCACCGACTCCACGCGGGCGACGAGGCCGGTGAGACGGGTGAGCAGGTCGGGGGCGACCTGGCGGGTGGCGGTCTCGGAGAGGACGCCGAGGCCGTCTTCCTGCAAGCCGGCGAACGTGTAGCCGCCCACCTGCGGAATGCCGCGCGTGTAAACATTGGCGCGGCCCTCGCCGCCGGCCGACTCCACGTAGATGCCGGGCACGAGCTTCATCAAATCGGGGCCGCCGCGCGGCACGGAAATTTTGATCGATTCCGCATCGATCGTCGTGATCGCCGCCGCCGAATCCATCTGGCGCTTCGGGAGCACCGTGCCGGAGATGACAAACTTGTCGAGGCGGACGAGTTCGTCGACCTTGCCGGCTTTGTCGGCTTCGGCGGGCGTCGGCGCCGTCTGGGCAAACGCCGGAATCGAAATGGCGACAGTCAGGGCGGCGAACAGCACGGCAAAAACATGCCGGGGCGAACTCAAGCCGGAAGCCCGGGAGAGTTTCGGCGCGGTGGTGGGTAGGGAGGGGTTCATGGTAATCGGTTTGGCTGAGTGGACGGATCGGTCTGGGGCGGGCGGAGGAAAGAGTTCAGGCACCGGCCTGATTTCCTTCATCCCATCGGGGGTTTAGTGGGGAGAGGAGAAACGCACGGGGGTAAGCTCCGCACCTTGCTCGACCTACACAGTATCACAATCCGCACCGGCCCGCGACGCCCGCAATGAACCTCGCTTCAAAATCCGGCCAGTTTCACGAGGCTCCATTCATTTTTTCGCAAAAGAACGGCCCGACGAGTTGTCCCGTATTGCGTCAAAACTCCTCTGAGAATCGCCGTCTGCTCGGCGACGCACCCGCCGGCGGTCTTGCGGTCGAAAATCTTCGCCTCGCCACGTCGGCGAATCTCACGGCACCGGAAAACGCCTTTCCTCTTCCGTGAATTTCGTGTGTTTGGTGCAGCACCCCATCCACGGCTCGCGCCCAGTCCGATTTCCCCCATGTCCAAAACCATTTTCCAACGCATCATCGACCGCGAAATCCCGGCCAAGATCGAGCACGAGGACGACCTCTGCATCGTGCTCCACGACCTCCATCCACAGGCGCCGGTTCACCTGCTGATCATCCCGAAAAAACTCATCTCGCGCATCGGCGAAGCCACTCCCGCCGACCAAGCCCTGCTCGGCCACCTCCTTCTCACCGCCGGCACGCTCGCGAAAAAACTGAACCTCACAAACGGCTTCCGCCTCGTCGTGAACCACGGCCCCGACGGCGGTGAATCCGTCCCTCATCTCCACGTGCACTTCCTCGCCCAGCGCCCGATGATGTGGCCGCCGGGTTGATCCGCGTCACTCCGCCCGCCGCAATTCCACCCGAAACACCGCGCCCGCCCGCCCGTCCGCACGCGCCGCGCAGCTCACGCGTCCGCCCATCGCCTCAGCCGCCGTCTTCACGATAAACAACCCCAGCCCCGAGCTGCTCTCGCCCGCGGTCGGCCGCGCGCTCCCGCGGTGAAATTTCTGAAACAGCGTCGCGCATTCGTCCGCCGGCACGCCCGGCCCTTCGTCGCGCACTTCGACACACCACGCCTCGCCGGCTTCGCCCATTCTGCCAGCCGGGCCTCCCGCCACGACCGTGCACTCCACCGTTGCGCCCGCCGGCGAAAATTTCACCGCGTTGCCCAGTAAATTTTCCACCACCTGCGCCAGCGCCGTCGCGTCCGCCCGCACCCTCGCCGGCCCCTCCGCCCCGCTCACCACGATGCGCTGCCCCTTGCGCTCGGCCGCCGTTCGCAACCGCTCCGCCGCCGCCACGCAGTCCGCCCGCAGGTCCCGCGTGACCAACTCCACTTCTTTCCGCGCCGCCGCTTCTTCCACCGCGTGCGCGTCGAGCAGTCGCCCCACAAACGCCACCATCCCGCCACACGACTCCAAGCATGTGTCCACCGCGCGCTCGATCTGCTCGCGGCTCCACTCCGTCCGCGCCCGCATCACGCCCAGCAACCGCCTTACGCCTTCGAGCGGACTCCGCAGATCGTGCGCCGCGATCGCCATCAGGTCGTTCATCTCCGCATTCGCACGCGCCAGTTCCGCGTTCGTCCGCGCCAGCAACCGCTCGCGTTGATACTCGCTCCACCGCGAGGAATACAACAGCCACGCCGCAAGTCCCGCCACCAACACGCCCGCCGTGCCGTCCATCGCCACCAGCATGCGCACGCCCGGCCGCGCCTCGGTCAGCGCCACGCCCGCGAGGTAAAGCGCATGGTTGCCCAGCAGCAGCGGCAAAAATACCCGCGGCGGCAGCATCACCAACACCCCCACCGCCATCACCCCGAGAATGTAGCTCCCCGTCTGCCCCGCCGTGGAGAGCGCGCTCAAGTTGTAGCAGTCGAAGAACGCATACACGATTAAGACATAGAGCACCGGAAACCACCGCCGCCACCGCACTGTCGGCGGTTGCCGCCGCAGCCATGCCAGCCACACCAACAACGGCCCCGTCACCCCCAGATCGACGAGCTGAGTGATCAGAAACCCCTCCGACCGCATCGACGGCAGCGCGATATTCAGCCCCGTGTAGAGCACCAACAGCACCGTGCTCGTCGCCGTCAGCCACCAGATCCAGCGCAGGTTGCGCGTCGCGATCTCATTCGCGAAGTCCTCGCGCATCGCCCGCTCCTCGGCGGCAGACGGCGAAACGGGATCGGTGGGGGGCATGCTCTCGTTTGTGCGAACCGCTCCCCGCCACTACAAGCTCTCCCGTTGACCGCTCCGGCGCGCCCGCCCCATCGTCGGTCCCCGTGAAAATCGCCCTGGTCGAAGACGATCCCGCCCAACGCACCGCCCTCGCCCTCGAACTCGACCTGCCCGGCCGCTCCGTCGTCACCGGCGCCTACGCCGACGCCGAGTCCGCCCTGCGCGAGCTGCCCCGCGCCTGGCCCGACGTCGTCCTCGTCGATCTTTCGCTCCCCGGCCTCGACGGCGCCACGCTCATCGCCCGCCTCCGCGCGCTCGCTCCTCAGCTCGTCTGCGTCGTGCACAGCTCGCACGAGGAACCCGCGCGCATCTTCGGCGCGCTGAAAGCCGGCGCCGTCGGCTACCTCCTCAAAGACTCCTCCGCGACCGATCTCCTCCTCGCCCTC
>JACMRG010000263.1 GCA_014376585.1 Opitutaceae bacterium
GAGCGGCAGCGCGCGCAGCGGGGAGGAGGACGGCGCCGGTGCCGAGGGCGGCGGCGTGGAGGAACTGGCGGGGGGAATTCACGGGGAGGCGGGGCCCCCGCCGGGCGGGAGCGCGGCGACGAAGCGGGCGAAATCTTCTTCGGTGGCGGTGGCGTAGGGCGGGAGCAGGCGGAGGGGGAAGCCGGGGTTGGCGACGCGGAAGAGCATCTTGTCGTAAGCGCCGTCGATGTGGAAACGGCCGGCGGCGGCGGTGAGGAGGGCGGCGACCATGGTGCGCAGCTCGGCGACATCGGCGGTGCGGCGGGCGTCGTCGCCGGCGACGAAGGCGTGGGCACGGGCGTAGTTGACGGTGGCGAGGGAGACGAGGAGGCCGACGTCATGCGTGCGGCGGGCGAGCGCATAGCCGAATTCGGTGAGGTAAAAGCGCAGGCGGGGCGTCATCGAGAGGAGGTCGCTGAGGACGGCGGGGTCCTCGGTGCTGCATTTGACGGCGACGAAATTGGGGTGGGCGGCGGCGAGGCGGCGGTATTCGACGGAGGTGAGGAGGCGCTTCGTGCGGAGGAGATTGTAGTGGTGAAATTCGCAATCGGGGAAAGCGCCGCAGGTGGCGGCGAAGAAGGTGTCGAGCCCGCGGTCGTTGAGCGCGCCCCACGAGGGGAGGGAGAGCTGAAAGGTGCGGAAGCCGAGGGCGTGACAGCGGGCGAGGCGCTCGAGGATGACGGGCAGCGAGAGGGAGATGAGGCCGACCATCGGCGAGGCTCCGCCGGCCTGCGCGCTGCGCCAGAAGGTGGTCGTGATGGCGTCGAACTGGCGGTCGGTGACGGCGTAGCCCTCGCCGGCGGTGCCGAAGATGTAGAGGTGCGGCGTGAGGCCGCGGGCGATCGTGCGGACCTGGCAGGAGAAGGCGGCTTCGTCGAATTCGTAGCGCTCGGTCCAGGGCACGACGGCGGTGGCGAGGATGGCGGGTGCAGTGATCATGGTTGAAAGCGGAGGGAGTAGAGATCGGCGTCGCGCAGGACGAAGCGCAGGCGCACGGGGCGGCCGGCCAGGGCGGAAAGGTCGGCGTGACCGTGCCAGGTGACCGTGCGCGCAATCTCGTCGCCGATGAGTTCGTCGCAATCAGCGGCGGTGAAGGCGGGGAGGGGTTGGCTGGTCTCGTCGAGGAGTTCGACGCGGAGGGTGCCGGCGGCGGAGGTGGCGTAGTTCAAAACGAGCCGTGCGCCGGCGAAGGTGAAGGGTTTCGTGAGCAGGGTGCCGCCGGCAAAGGGCGCGCGCACGGAGGCGAAGCCGTCGGTGCGCAGGGTGTAGCGTTGGAGGCGGCAGTCGGGCTGCGTGTAGTGGGTGACGAGATAGAGGGACATCTCGGTCTCGCCGGTGGGGACGACGCCGAGGGCGGGAGCGTTGTTGCGCGCGGACCACGCGGCCCGGTCGGGGCCGGGGCGGATAATCGATTCGAGAAAGGTGCGGTCGTAGCGATCGCCACCGCGCGAGGTGAGGAGGACGGCGTCGGAAACGCCGAGGCGCTGCGTGGGGTGGACGCCATAGCGGGCGAGCTCAGCGGGCGAGAGCACGGCGCGGTCCGGTTGGAAGCGGAATGCGAGCGCGACCAGCAGGTGCGGGGCGCGGAAGTAGGCGTGGGTGCCGTTGGTGTAGAGGTTTTCGGGCGGCGTATCGCCAAACGTCATGCGCGTGGGCTCGGACCAGGTCTCGAAGTCCGGCGACACGGCGCGGCTGACGGTGCGGTAGCCGCGAAATTCCGGGTGCGCGGGAGTGCCGCCTTCGCTCCAAGTGCGGAGATAAATAGCGTAATTTTTTTCCGCTGGAATCCAGGCGAGGCAGTTGAGGCTGTCGAGGGCGTAGCCGGCGAAGACGGGCTTTTCCGAGTGGAGTTTCCAGTGAAGGCCGTCGGCGGAGACGAGGCGAAAAAGACCTCCGGTATGGGCGACGGCGGTGCTGCTGGCAGACGGGACGTGCGCACCGTTGTCGTTGAAGACGCCGCCGACGGCTTTGTAGCGCTCGGCGGCGGGAACGCCGGGGCGATCATCGAGGAACGGCGCGAAATTATGCGAGATGCGGCGGGGATCGGGCGCGAGGATGATGTTGTTGTCGCGGTTGCCGCGGAAGGCGTGGAGGCCGAGGCGGGGCTTGATCCAGTGCACGCCGTCGCGGCTCTCGGCGTAGCAGGTGACTTCGGAGGCGGAGTCGAATCCGCCGTCCGGCGCGAGGGCGCAGCCGCGGTAGTAGAGGCGGTAGAGGGTGCCGTCGCGGATGACGGTGGCGTAGTTGGCGGCTTTTTCCCAAGGCTCGTCAAAAGTGAGCGAGATTTCCCGGGGCTGGGGTTGGCCGAGGGTGAGGCGAGCGGCGGTGAGTTGGTCGATGAGATGGTGATCGACGAACAGTTCCAAGCGGTCGCCGAGGTCCAACGGTGCGGAGTAGAGCGCTGGGACGGAAAGGAGCCAGGCGACCCACCAGATTGCGCAGTGGCGGTGCATCGGGGGCGGTGGCGCGGCGGGGGC
>JACMRG010000264.1 GCA_014376585.1 Opitutaceae bacterium
GCCCCAGACGAAGCGGGTGGTTTTCTGGTCGCTGATAAATTCGAGGCTCACCGCGCGGGGCGGGCGGGCCGGGTCGGCGAGGAAGTGGACGAAGAGTTTGGCCTCGGAGCGGACCAGGAGGTCGGCGTCGCCGGCGGTGAAGGTAAAGGGGCGGGAGACGTTACCTTCGAGGCGGAGGGCGCGTTGGCCGCCGACGAGGGGGACCTCGGGGCCGCGGCACCATTCGCCGCGTGGCGGGGGCACGCCGGGGCGAAACGCGGCAGGCGCGACGAGGTCGGAGTCTTCGGCCCAGATGACTTCGTAGGTGACGGGTTTTTTGGTGGGCTTGGACAGCGGCTCTTGAGCGATGAGTTGCTCAACGCGGGCGGCGAGCGCGGCTTCGAGCGGGGCGATGTCGGTGGTGAGGGCGTCGATGCGCCGCTGGGTCGCGGGCGTGTCGGCGATGAGGGCGATGGGGCCGGGGATGCGGACGTTGCCGTCCCACACGCGGTCGGCGAGGCCTTTGAAGAAAGCGCCGAACGCATAGTATTCGCGCTGCGTGAGCGGGTCGAATTTGTGATCGTGGCAGGACGCGCAGCCCGCGGTGAGACCGAGCCAGACGGCGGCGGTGGTATCGGTGCGGTCGCCGGTGTTGCGGGCCTCGGCTTCGGCCTCGATGGCGCCGCCCTCGGAGGTGGTGAGTTGGAGGCGGTTGTAGCCGGAGCCGACGAGTTGATCGAGACGCGGATGCGGGAGAAGATCGCCGGCGAGTTGTTCCACCGTGAACCGGTCGAAGGGGAGGTTGGCGTTGAAGGAGCGGACGACCCAGTCGCGGTAGGGCCAGATGGAGCGGACGTTGTCGAGGTGGAGGCCGTGGGTGTCGGAGTAGCGCACGGTGTCGAGCCAGTGGCGGCCGAAATGTTCACCGTAGCGCGGCGAGGCGAGGAGGCGGGCGACCACGCGCTCGTAGGCGACATCGGTGGATGCCCGGTCGGCGAGAAACAAGTCGAGCTCGGCGGGCGTAGGCGGGAGGCCGGTGAGATCCAGGGTGACGCGGCGCAGGAGAACTTCGCGCGGGGCCTCGGCGGAGAGCTTGAGGTTTTTGCGCGCGAGTTTGGCCGCGATGAAGGAGTCGATGGGCTGCGCGCCTGCAGGGACGGCGGCGCGGGCGACGGGTTCGTAGGCCCAGTGGTTTTGATAGACGGCACCCTGCTCGATCCAGCGCTTGATGAGCGCCCGCTGCCCGGGCTTCAGCGGCTGCTTGTGCGAATCGGCCGGCGGCATGATCTCATCGGGATCGTTGCTGATGATGCGTTGCCAGGCTTCGGAGTTGGCGAGGTCGGCGGGGATGATCGCTTGGATGCCGCGACGATCCGCGGTGGCGCCGGCGAATTGGTCGAGACGAAGTTTGCCTTTGCGGTTGGCGGCGTCGCTGCCGTGACACGCGAAGCAGTTGTCGGAGAGAATCGGCCGGATGTCCTGGTTAAACGAGACCGACTCTTCTGCGGTGCGGGCCAAGGCGGGGCCGAGGACGAGGAACCAACCGAGAGCGAGGGGGAAACGACAAATTGCAGTCACGGCAACGCGGGGCGGGCGGATCGTTGAAAACAATACGGCCGAGGGGTCGGACGTCTACTGGCATTCTTCATTTCGGATGAATTTGCCGCGGAATGGTCATGGTCGCCGGCGCCTTTCACGCGGTCCGAGCCGTGCGATGCCAAGTCGCAACCAGCGGATGACGGTGCAGGCGGGCAGGTGGCGATGGCAGCGTATCGCGGATCAGATCCGTTACTTCGGGGCGGCGCGGAAGTCGCCCACGACTTTGGCGTTTTGGACAAGGACGACGCACGTCTCGGCGCCGGCGTCGGTGCTACGGCTGCCGGCGTAAATCACAAAGCCCACGGCTCCACGGTCGAGCAAGGCGGAGGCTTGGGCGCGGTCGGAGGGGGAGAGAATTTCCAAGTCTTTGGGGTTTCTCTTTGAGAACGGGCCGGTGGTGCCGACATCGGCGTTGATATACTTGAGCGCCACTTCACGGGTGCCTTCGGAGGCATCGGGAGTCGAGCAGCCGGCGAGAAGAACGAGGAAAATTAATAGACAGCGGGTCATTTTCGGGAAGAAGGGCGGTGGTGCAGATGGGAGCGTGGCGAGTGAACGCCCCACGCTGCGGTTTACGGCAGCTTGTTCAAGCCCTCGGCGCGGACGGTCCACGAGCCGTCGCGGGGGAATCCCGGGGCTTCGCCGGGAGGCGCGTCGTCCCAGCCGCCGGCCATGAGGGCGACGGCGGGGAGGAGGGCGGCATTGCCGGGGAGATAAACGGGGAGATCGCCGCGCTGGGGGTTGTGGCCGTTGGGCTTGTAGGCGTTGTTCGGGCCGTCTTTCAAAAGGATGTCGAGGGCCTGCTTCGGGGCGCCGAGGCGGGTGGCGGTCATCGCAATCATGGGATAGTCCCAGCCCCAGATTTTGGTTTCCCAATCCCAGGTGGCGAGGGTGGCGTCGAGGGTGCGGCGCATGATGGCGCGGTCCACGCCGTCGCCGGGGAGCTGGCCGAACGCCATGAGGAACGACGGGTGATCGTGGCGGCTGTCTTTGTTGTCCCACGTGTCGGGGGTGGATTCGAGGGCCACGTAGCGGCCGTCTTTCTGTGGGAGGGGCGCGAGGTGGGCGCGGATTTTTTCCCAGAGCGGATCGCGCGGGAGGCCGAGGCGTTCGCGCCATTGCTGGGCGAGGTCGAGCGCGCGGCTCCAGTAGCTGAGTTCGTAGGTGGGATTCTGGCTGGTGGTCTGGTCGTAGATTTCCTGCGCGATCCAGAGCGGCGGGCCGAGGACGTAACAGGCGCGGGCTTTGTCGTAGTGGACCATGGAGGCCATGCAGTCGGCGGTGGCTTGCACAAGTTCGCGGTAGCGTTCGAGCGTGGCGAGAGTGGGGGTGTTGCGATAGAGAAGTTCGGCGAGGTGGATGACGTGGGGCTGATTCCAAACGATGAGGGGATTGCCGCCGGGGCTTTCGCGGCCGTCGGGGCCGACCATCTTCGGCCAGCGGGCGCCGCGGAGGCCGCGCTCGGTGGCGATGGCGCGGGCGACGGGGAGGGTGCGCTGATACCAGGCGAGATTTTTCGCGAGGAAGGTATCGCGGCCCCAGAGCGCGAAGTGCGCGGTGTGCCACCAGATCATCTCGGTGTGGTGTTTGCCATACCAGGTGCTGTTGGTGAGGCCGCTCTCCTGCGGGGGAACCTCGCCGGCGAACTGGATGGCGGTGAGGTATTGCGAGAGGATGACGCGGCGCTCGAGCTCGGGGGCGCGCGGGTCTTTGCTGCCCGTGAAATCGACGGCGCCGCCGGTGGACCAGAAATTTTCCCAATAGCCGGCGCTGGCGTCGCGGATCGCGGCGGGGGTGGCGGGAGGGGCGGAGGCGGCGAGTTTATCGGGTGAGAAGGCCAGGGTGAACTCGAGCGTATCGCCAGAGACGGCGCGGACGATGAAGGTGTGAGGGCCCGCGGGAGTGAAGCGGGCGGGGGCGACGGTGGTGAGCGCGGCTTGGTAGCGCGTGGCGTCGATGGCGCGGGCGAGGGAGAGAATTTTATCGGTCCGGGTGACGACGGTGGTGGTGTGGGCCCCGGGCTGGGTCCAGTCGAGGGCGGGGTTGTTCTTGGTCTCGATCTCGTGGCCGCGCGGGAAGGCGAGGCGCACGCCGAGTTTGCCGGTGGCGACGAGCGGCGAAGTCAGGCGGACGGCGAGGGTGTCGCTGGCGGGAACGCAGGCGACGGTGGCGGTGACGGGCGAGCCGACCAGCGTATAGCGGCTGGTAACGGTGCCGGACCAGAGATCGAGGGACTGGTTGATGGCGCGGACGTCGTCAGGCTTCAGAGGAACACCGGAGGCGCGGGTGAAATCGAGCGCGAGCTGGGCGAGGGGGACGTCATGCGGATTTTCGCGGAGCCATTGGCCGGCGGGAATATTTGCATTCGTCGGGTAGGAGACGGTGCGGCCGTGGGCGGTGAACGGCGTGTTGGCGTCGGTGAGTTTGTAGCCGTCGGGATTGGCGTTTTCGTGCCAAGCCCAGCGGGCGAGGGTCTCAAGCGGGATGCCGTTGGCGTGGTAATGATCGGCGAACGTTTGGAGACCGGTGGCATCGCCGGTGAAAGCGAAGCGGCCGTTGCCGACGGAAAGGGGCGCCCACGGATCGACGCGGGTGAGGACAGGGTTGTGCCGGGTGACGAGGGCGCGACGATCAATGGGCTCGGCCGCGAGCAGAGGGACGAGAGCGGAGATTAACAGTAGAGCGGGGGTGAAACGCATGGACGGCGAAAGGCTGGATAAGACAAAAGGCATTGGCGAAACGGGAGGTGGTGTCCAGAGTCTGAGGCCATGATCAAAAAACTTCTCCACACGCGCATGCGCGTGAATGACTTGAGCCGCACGGTAAAATTCTACGAGGAGGCGCTGGGATTGACCGTGAGCCGCCGGCACACGTCGCCGCGCGGCGCGCAGCTCGCGTTTCTCGCCACGCCGAACAGCGACGAGGAGATCGAAATCTGCCAGATGCCGGCGGGTGCGCCGAGCGTGGTGGTGCAGCCGGACCTGATGCACCTCGCATTTGAGGTGGAAGATTTGGCGGCGTTTGCGGCGGCGGCGAAGGCGAAAGGTTATCCGCTGAGCGACGGGCCGACGCCGAGTGGCAGCGGCATGATCGCGTTTATCGACGCGCCCGAGGGGTATGAAGTGGAGTTGATTCAGCGGGCGAAGAAGTGAAGGGGGGCGGCGGAGACGTGAAACCGAACGGTGGTTGATCGACGCGCGTTTTCCGACCGGCCAATTCCGAACGGTCGGCCCGAGAGGCCAGCGCAGCAGAAACCCAAATGGGTCGCTACGGGATGTGACATTCTCCGGGGAATGAATTTTCGGCTGGGCGTGAAGATGCAGATGGCTAGTGCTTTCCGCGCTCGGCTTGAGACAACCCCACCCCCGGTTCGATGCGCCCCTCGTTTTATACCCCGGCCAGCAATCCCGCTATGGCGACGGTGCTCTTCATCGAGGATCATCCGGCGATCATGGAATACGGTAGCTGGCACCTGAAGCAGGCATCGCCCCGGCTTCGCCTGCTGACGGCAACCACGGGGGCCGAGGGAGTGGAGCTTTCTCGCACGCACGCACCCGAGGTGGTGTTGCTCGATCTTTCGCTGCCCGATGGAGAGGGGCTGGACCTGATCGGTGTGTTGCGCACCGGACCACGACCGCCGGCGGTGGTGATTTTTACCGGGCGAAATGACGATGCGATGCTGCGGCGGCTGGAACTCGCGGAGGTGGCTGGTGTGCTGTGGAAGGGGGCCGATGCCGGCGACGAGATGGTCACGGCGGTGCAACGGGTGTTGGCCGGCGGGACCCATGTGTCGCCGTGTTTTGCGGCGCGTTTCAACCGGGAGAGACTCGTGGCGTCGCGGGCGTTTGAGCAGCCGGAGAAATCCCGCGAGCGCATCGTGGTGGTGAAGTCGGACCGCTTGCGGGCCGAAGGTATCGCGGGTGCCGCGCGCGAGGTTTGCCCGGAGGCGGAGGTGACCCTCTGCTATTCCGCCGCCGAGGCGACGGCGAGCCTGCGGGCAAAGCCGGCGACGCTTGGTTTGATCGGGCTCACGCTGTGCGACCGGGACGGGCTCGACCTGCTGGCTCTCGCCGAGCGGGAGCGGTGGTGCCAACGGATCTTGGTGGTGACAGGCCGAAGCGACGAGCGCACCCGGCAGGGATTGCGCAGCGCCCAGATCGACGGGTGTTTCGACACGTCGGTTGAACCTCCGGACCGGTTGGTCGCGGCCATCCGCCAGGTGGCCGAAGGCGGGGCGTATTTCAGCGCCGGGGTGCTGGGGCCGACGAGTGTGGTTGCAGGCGCGGCGGCTACAATCGCGCAACTGCTCACCGACACCGAGATTCAGGTGTTTGCTGTGGTTGGTGACGGCTGCGACGACGGGCAGGCGGCCACACGCTTGGGATTGAGCGAGTCCACAGTGCACAACCACCGGCAGCGGATCATGCGTAAACTCGGGGTGCAGAGCCGCACGGATTTGATGCGCGAGGCGATGCGGCGCGGGGTGGTGCGGTTTACTGAAACGGGCGCCGTGCTTACGCCGGGGCTGGAGCGGGTGTTGGCGGACCGCGCGGCGCGGAGTCGCGATCCGTTTGGGGCGGGTGGACGGAAGGGCTGAGGATGAGTAGGAATGAAAAGCTGAGAGGTGAGGGTTGAAAGTCCGAGCCTCGGAACGAGGGTTTGCGCGTGTAGGCGGGGTGCCTTCAGCCCGTGGGCGCGGGTATATTAGAGCGAAAACTGCGCGCTGAATGCACCCTGACCATAACCAACCGCATAGAGTCGGGTCAGGGTGCGGGCGGGAAGTTGAGCGGACGATGCACGCCCGGCACCTGATCTTTTTAGATCAGGGCATGATCTAAAGAGATCAATCTGAGTGCTGTTCATTCTGGAGAAGATCGCCCGGTCTTTCGCGGTCCGGTGGCCGCTTTGGCCATCTTGGTCTGTTACCTTTCCCGGCCGTTACCCCATGAAAAATCGTTTCCTTCCCCCTTGGTCGAACCCCTCTATCCGCCCATCACCGCCTGCGATCTATCCGGCTGTCGATGATTGCTCACGTGGCGGGAAGTTACGCGGCGGTCTCCGTGAGATGTTGCGCTTCGCATCTCATGCGAGCCTAGCCGGCGCGGTATTTCTTGGCGGATTGAGCCCTTATTTGCGTGCCAACACTCCTGACGAAACGGAACACATGTCCGCGATTTTTTCCGAAGGCTGGAACGCGGCCGGTTGTTGGGAGACCGTCTGGCAGTATTGGGATTCGACCTACTACCCTTCGACCAACGTCTACTTAATTACCGTATCAACCTACGGCGAACCCGAGGTCTCTGATTGCCCCGAAGACCCGCCTCCGGCTGAAATCTGCTACGACGACTGCACAGGTGAAGAGATCCCGTGTGAGGGGGCGAACCCGTTTCAGGCCACGGATGGGAATGTCACCCGCGACATCCTCGATCTCAAGCTGCCCTCCGCTACCGAGGGGCGGCTTGATTGGATCAGGCATCACAACACGGTGCCACGGGACGGGGTGGGCTATTTTGGCCGGGGCGGAAATTGGCGCCATAGTTGGCAATACGATTTGAAGGCCCGGACGCCGGCCGGCCCGATCCCTCAGATGGTTTTGGTGTATCCGAACGGTCAGCAGCGTTTCTTCAGCCGGGCCGCGAACGGAACTTGGTCCAGTGCCGAGCGCTTTCAGGAAAAAATGTCCGTCACTGCTTACGGCTTCGAAGTGACGACGCCGGAGGGCCAGAAGCTTAAATTCGTGCGCAGCGCAGATGCGAAGGCCCCGCACCTCTACGAAATGCAGGCATTCACCAATTCCTTCGGGGTCGTCACCACGCTCGATTACGGCAGCAACGGTCTATTGCGCCGAGTGACCCAGCCGTCCGGGCGTTGGCTGGCGTTTGAGTATTCCGGCACGCCCTTCAAAAAAGGTATTCGGCATCGGCTGGGCGCGATCACGCAAGCGCCGGCCCCGGGCCAGTGGCTGGAGCTCACGGTGCCCGCCGACAAGAATCAGCAAGCCTTCCGCCACCTCCGCCTCAGTGGCCCGGCGGACAGTGCGCCCATCGCGGTCGCCGAGCTTCAATTTATCGCTGCGTCTGGTGCGATTTTGCGGGGTAAGGTTCACGGCACGGGTTCGCAGCCCGCCGCGCTCACCGACGGCAACCCGGCCACGTTTTTTATGGGCAACCGCACCTCGCTCAATCTCTGCGGAGTTGATCTTGGGGAAAGCGGGAAGAGTGCCGTCGCCAAGATCCGTATCTTGGCCGCCAGAGGCCAGGAGCAGGCGCTCGTAGGGGCGGTGTTCGACGGCATGGAGCTGGCTCCATCGTCCAGTGTGGCGATCAGCAGGGTTACCAGCAGCACCGGACTGGCCGTCAATTACGACTACGCCCTGATGGCCGAGCCGACCACCCAGAACGAGTATCTCACGTTGAAGACGGTGAGCTACGGTGACGGCACCCGGGCGAGCTACCGTTACGATTGGTCCCGGGCGGACTCCCGGCCGCTGCTCGTGGAGACCGACGACCCGCGTTACGAGGGCCGCGCCAAGCGCATCCGCTACGCTTATCACGATAAACTCGGGATGATTCACCAAGAGATTAACCCCGCCACTGGCAGTGTGTATGCGAGTCTTGAACTGGACCCGCTCGATTCCCGTGCCCGCACAGTGCGCTATTCTGACTTGCGGGAAATTAAATACCGGCTCGCTGCCGACCGCCCTGTGATCGAAGAACGCACCGACTCGCTCGGGCGGAAGACGCGCATAGAACGTGATGCCGTGGGACGAATCAAAGCTGTGGTGAACCGCAACGGGCGGCGCGACGAGCGGGCTTACGACGACAGGGGCCACACCAAATCGTCCCAACGCAACGGGCGAATGGAATTGCAACGCGAGCGCGATCCCCAAGGCCGAATTGTGCGCGATACTGACCGGCTCGGCCGCGAAACCCGCTATGAGCGCGATGGCAAAGGCCGGGTTACCCGGATGACGCGTGGCTCGGGTGAAATTCGCGAGTTTGGCCGTGATGCGCAAAACCGGATCACCTCCACCCGGAGCAGCCGGGGTGGATTGCACCAGTTCACCTATAACGACCGGGGACTCAAAGCCACGTGGACTGACCCGAGCGGGAATGTGTCGCGTTTCGCCTATGACGCGAACGAGCGCCTGAGCAGCATGACCGATAGCCTTGGGCGAATCTCCCGCTACGAACACAACGAGCGCGGACTCACCACCAAAGTGACCGCACCGGACGGCACCTCGAAGCAATTCGCCTACGACACCTACGGTCGCAAAATCGCGGAGACCGACCCGCAGGGCCACACGACCAAGCTCACCTACGACGAACTCAGCCGCGTGATCCGACAGGAAGACCATGCCGGTCGCGTGACCACGTTTGATTACACGGAAATCCCGCAAGGCTGCGGCTCCTGCACGCTCGTGCCGCACCCTACGCGCATTGTCGCCCCCGACGGCACGATCATGGCGATGCTTTACGATACGGAAGGCCATATGCTCTCCCGCACCGTCGCGCAGGGCACGCCCGCTCAAGCCACCACGCTCTACGCTTACGACAACGATGGGAACATGACGTCGATGACCGACCCGCTCGGTCGAGTCACCCGCTTTACTTATGACGACGAACATCACCGACTCACCCAAACGGATGCGCTGGGTCGGCTGACCCAGTGGACTTACGATGACGACGGCAACGTGACCAAGACCGTTGCGCCCGACGGCGGTATCACCAAGTCCACCTACGACGAGGGCAAAAGAATGACTGCGACCACAGATGCTGCGGGCAACACGACGCGCTACACGTATGATGCCAATGGTCGTATCGCCACCCTCACCGAGGCCAAGGGAGACATCACCCGGTTTCGCTATGATGAAGGCGGGCGGAAGATCGCGACGATCTACACCGACGGTAAAAAGGCCCTGATCGACTACGATAACGCGGGACGTGCCGCGAAAATTACCTCGTCCGACGGTCTCGTTACGGTGACGACTTACGATGCCGGCAATAGCCCGCTCGCCGTCACGCGCACGGCCCCAGGCAAATCCGCCGAGACCACGGCCTTCACCTACGATGCGCTTGGCCACCGGCTCACGGCCACCGACCCCCTCGGCCGCAAGACCACCTGGACCTACGATGCCCATGGCAACGTGCTCACCATGACCCGGCCCGACGGTATCGTCGGCACGCGCAACACCTACGACGTGCAGGACAATTTGCTCACCGTGACCGATGCCGCCGGTGCCGTGACGACCTACACCTACGACGCCGCGCGCAACCAGACCTCGCTCACCGATGCCCGAGGTAGCCGCTACGCCTTCACCCACGATGCGCTCCGCCGTAAGACGTCGATGACTTACCCCGACGGCTCCGTCGAAAAATGGACCTACGATCTCTCCGGCAACCCAGTCGCTTTCGTCAACCGTGCAGGCCAGATCAAGGCCACCGCCTACACCGTCGCCAACCAGCCGGTCACGGAAGTTTGGTCGGCCGCCCCATCACCGCTCGCCCCGAGCCTCACGCCCACGTTGCCGGCGGCAACGTCCTATGCCTACAACTCCGATGGCCGCCTCAGGGAAGTCGATAATGGCAACGCCAAGCTCACCTACACCTACGACGAACTGGGCCGTCTCGCCTCCGAGACGAGCGATCTCAGTGCGCTTGTGCCCGGCCTCGACCCGCACACGGTCGGCTACCGCTATGACGTGCTCGGTCGCCGCTCCGATCTCGTGTATCCCGACAAAACCAAAGTGAGCTACGACTACGACGCCCGGAGCAGGCTCACCACCATCGACACCAAAGGCTCTTCTCCTCAATCCTCACGCCTGTCTCCTCTCGCCTCTTATGCTTACGACGCACAGGGCCGCATCGCCCAGCTCACGCGTGACAACGGCGTGGCCAGCACCTACACCTACGACATGGCCGGGCAATTGACCGACATCACGCACGCGAGCGGGAGCAGTGTGCTCGCGCGGTCAGCCTACACGTTTGATGTGCTCGGCCGCCGCACCAGCCAGACCCGTGAAGACGGGATCACCGAAACCTACGGCTACGACACGACGAGCCAGCTCACGAGCGCCGACTACGGGGTCAATTCCCCGCTCGCCAAAGCCCCCGACCCCGTCACCCGCGAAACGTTTGCCTACGATGCTCTGGGCAACCGCACTTCGACTTCCGCTGTGGGCGGGGTGCCCTCACCCCGCGTCAGCACCTACACAGCCAACGCGCTTAACCAATACACGCAGGTTGCCGGTGCGTCTCTCACCTACGACGCCAACGGTAACCTCACCAACGACGGCAAGCAGACCTACCGTTACGACGCGCAAAACCGCTTACTCGCCGTCGAACCCATCGCACCCGCGCCGGGCGCCGTCCGCGCGGAATTTGCCTACGATGCCCGCAATCGCGCAGTAGCGCGCACCTATCACACGCTCAGCAAGGCCGGCGCATGGGTGCTCAACCCGGATGATAGCCTAGCTCTCACTTACGACGTCGCTTGGAACCTCCTTGCGGAGTGTATGCGCAACGGAACCCAAGTCGGTAAATACATTCATGGCCAGCGGACCGACGAAATCTTGGTTTCAAGCCTTAAGTCCCAGACCCTCTACCCGCTTGCTGACGCCTTAGGGAGCGTCGTGACCTTGGCTTCCGACGATGGTAAAGTGAGCACACGCTTCCGCTACGGAGCTTACGGGCGGCCTGTCACACTGTCTGCATCGTATCAATCGGGAGTATCTGGCGTCCTTAACTACCGATTTTTGTTTACCGGGCGAGAATGGTTGGGGGCGGTTGGCTTAAATGACAACCGCAATAGAATCTACACGCAATGGCTTGGGAAGTGGCTTACTATAGATCCAATATTATTCGCTTCAAAACACATCAACTTATATAGCTATGTGGGTAATGAGCCTATAGGGGGTGTTGATCCTCTCGGGACGATTTGTATTAACACTATATACACTAAGCCGTGTGATAGTATATCGCGATCAGAATGTGCGATCACGTGTAATTCACAGCCTCGGCCTCGTGATGTGGGATTGTGCTTTGAGGTCGGTGTTGTTGGAATTTCCATTTTCGGCGTTGGGGGCATTGGAATTATAGTATGTATATGTGGTGATTTAATTACCGACTGAAATGAGAACTGTTGTCGCATTAGTGTTGATATCGAATTCTGTATTTATAATTTTTGCTCTCTTATGTTTGCTTGTTAGCAGAATGACAAATAACGGATTTATTGCCGTTAAAATAGGTGGTATTGGGATTCGGTTTGCGTGGGGTGCCTGGCCTATGTTTTTTGCCTTGGTCGGCGCTATATTATGGGTGTCCGCGTGCTTGATCTATTTATTGAGGTCAAAATAGACGGTCGCAGACGAGGTTGGGGCTTTGTGATTTGTGGTTAATGGAGACTGATCTAGAGAGGTGGAATGCGAATAAAGGGTCAGGCTTTGGGGTTTGGAGTGAGTTGTGAAGTTAAAATTGTATAGCTGGGCAAACGAGTGAGCCGAAATTACTACATGAAATTATATCGAGGATGCTTGGGGGTGCTGGGCGTCATGTTGGCTTTGCTGCCAACGGCGCATGCGTTGCAATGGACGGCCGTCGAAGCCGTGCTGCGGCCACAGGCGGACGGGGTGATGCCGGTGGCGAGCTATGGGTTTCGCAATGATACCTCCGCGCCGGTAACGATTACGCAGGCTGTGCCGAGTTGCGATTGCACCACGATTGAGCTGGCGAAGAAGACCTACGGCCCCGGCGAGAGTGGGGTGCTGGTGGTGCGGTTTGATCCCACGGGGCGGAGTGGGACGGTGAGCCGGACGATCAATGTCGTGACGGACGAGCCCGGCGGGCAGCCTCAGCTCCTGAAGCTTACGGCGGAATTACCCGAAGTGCTCGCCTTCACGCCGCACGACCTGCGGTGGGCGGCGGGCGAGAAGCGTGAGGCGAAGACCCTCGATGTGATGGTGAATGCGCCGGGTGGCGTGGAGCTGGCGGCGGCGTGGGCGAATCATCCGGATTTCAAGGTGGAGCTGGTGACGGTAACGACGCGCACGCATTACCGGGTGAAGGTGACGCCGCCGGAGGGAGCCAAGCCGCAGCAGGCGGTGATTCTCCTGCGCGCCGTCGGGCCGGTGCCGGCGGGGACGGGGCTCACGTTTTATGCGCGGGTCAAGTGAGGGGTGGGGAGAAGGGAGTGAGGGGCTCGGGATTCGCGAGCAAGCTCGCTCCCACAAAGGAGGGGTGAAACGGGCACGTTGGTCAACGTGCTCTACCCCGGGGGGGGGCGCCAGCGAACTGGCGGCCTGTGGGGAGATGGGTTGGTTGCGCCACTCGCGGGCGATCGCGGCTACGGGCGCGGTGGTTTCAACGAGCAGATAAAATTACGGTGGAGTCTAAACACTGACTGGCCGCGCGGCGGAGCGCGCGGCACACCTCGGAGCGCGGCTTGGTTATGAGCGTGGCGCGGTTCGGGGAGCGGCTTGGTTCGGGGCGCGGAGGGCGGGTCGGAGACTGCGCCCTACTTTTTCTTCGTGATGAACTGCGGTGCGGTTTCCATCTGGCCGCGGGTGACGCCGAGCTGGTTGAGGAGTTTTAATTCGCGCCAGACATCGGCGCCGGTGATCTCGCCGCGGATGAGTTGTTGGTAGCGCGTGATCGTGCGCACGACTTCGTCGGCGCCTTCGTTCACGAACTCGACGCGGAAGCTGCGGGCGCCGAGTTCGAGGAGGCGGGCGACGTAGTCGGCGCCGGTCTGGGCGCGGTTGTTGTAAACGGTGTTGCGGCAGCCGGCGTCGGCTTTGAGCGGGAGTTCGGCGCCGACGCGGTCGCGCAGGGCGACGCGGTGCGTGTCGCAGGGGCGGCCGCAGTCGCGGTAGTCTTTGCCCTTGGAGAGGAAGGCGCAGAAGACGCAGTGCTCCATGTGAAACATGGGCATGTGCTGGTGGATCGTGATGTCGAACCACGTGCCGGGCGCGGCCTGGAGGAGGGACTCGAGTTGGGTGATGTTAAGATCGTAGCTCGCGGTCACGCGCTCGAGGCCGTGGCGCTGGAGGTAGTGCGCGGCGGTGAGGGGATTGGCGACATTGAGGGAGAAGTCGCCGCGTTTACGGTCGGCGGCGAAGTAGGCGAGGTGATCGTAGTTGCGGACGAGATAACCGTCGGCTTCGCAGGAGCGGACCTGTTTGAGAATCCATTCCTCGCCGGGTTTCGTGATGCGGGGCGGGGCGACCCAGATCGTGGCCCGCCGAGGGGGGGGGCGGGCGGGGGGGGGGGAGGGGCGAGGCACCGGGGACGGGGGGGGGGCGA
>JACMRG010000265.1 GCA_014376585.1 Opitutaceae bacterium
GCACCAGCCCCCCCGGACCCAACGCCTCGCGCTTCTCCCCCCGCACCAGCGCGCCCTCGCCGGCCACCACCAACAACACCTTCAGAAAATCATGCGCCGTGTCCTCCATCCGAAACGCCCGGTCATGCCGGCTCTCCAACACAAACACCCCCGCCGCCGCGAAGGTCACGGCGATGGGTTTGCGGGCGAGCGGCTCGAACATTTCCGTTAAAACTGCGTAGATTGCCCGATCTGCCAATGCTGATTGCCCGCCGCGCCACGACAACTCAACCCGCACCCGCTACGTTCATTCCCCTCCCCCATGATTCTCGACGAAGATCACGTCATCCGCTCGCTCCGCTCGACTTGGCAGCCCGTCGCCAACGCCGCCAGTCTCGCGCCCGGCGCCGTCACGGGTGTCACGTTACTCGAAACTGAGCTCGTCCTCGCGCGCTTCGTCGATGGCAACCTCCTCGCCGCCGACGTCGCATGCCCCCACAAAGGCGCCCGCCTGTCCGCCGGCTGCATCCGCGACGGCGAATTGATGTGCCCCTACCACGGCTGGCGCTTCGACCCCGCCGGCGCGTGCCAGTCCATCCCCTCTCTCGTCGAGCCCAATGCCGCCAAACTCGCGCTCTCTCACCTCCGGGCCTACGCCGTGCAAGAACGCTACGGCTTCATCTGGGTCCAGCTCGACTCAACGCCCGCCGCCGACGGCTCGGTCGCCACGTTGCCCGAAGTGCCAGAGTTCGAAGACTCCCGCTGGACCTACGTGATGGGCCCGCCCATGCCCTTCGCCACCGGCTGGCGCCGCGAGGTCGAGAACTACCTCGACATGTCCCACTTCGCCTTCGCCCACGCCAACACCCTGGGTCGCGCCGCCGACCACCGTCTCCCGCCCATGGATATTCGGGAAACACCCGACGGCGGTTTCCAGATGGATGCACCCTTCCCCGCCCTCTCCTCCCCCGCCGAGCCGCCCGGCAAACTTCAGGGCGCCCACCACCGCCGCCAACGCGGCCATCTCCCCAACTTCACGACCATCCGCCAGACCTTCGCCGACGGCGACGAACGCGTGCTTCTCCACGTCCCCTCGCCCCGCACCCGCGCGACCTGCACCGTCTTCTGGTCGCTCGCGATTTCGCCCGGCTTCGTCGGCCCCGCCCCCGCCACCCAGCTCGAATTCGCCGTCCGCGTCCTCGACGAAGATCGCCTGATGTGCGAAAACCAAATCCCCGCCGAGATTCCCATCAACCCTGGTCGCGGCGGCTGGGGCGTCCTCGTGATGCCCGGCGACAACCTCGCCAACACTTTCCAGAAACGGCTCCGTCGCTGGCTTACTGTTAAATCAACTCCACCCACATCCGAAGCAGCTTCAGATTCGTCCGCGACACCCGTGCCTTCACTTACCGCGCGCCCCCCTGAAATATCAGCATAATCCCGCTCGCCAGCACTACTTCCCCTCCTCCCAATTCTTTTTTTCAACCCCACTCCTCCCATGGCCAAACCTCGCATCCTCACCACCACCGTCGGCTCCTATCCCGTGCCCGACTGGCTCGCCGCGCTCCCTTCCGAACAAGCCGTCATCGACGCCACCCGCGTCGTCTTCGACATCCAACACCAAGCCGGCATCGACCTCCCCACCGACGGCGAACTTTACCGTTTCGACGTCAATCACCCCGACACAAACGGCATGATCGAGTATTTCATTCGCCCCATGGCCGGCATCAACGGCCAGGTCGGTCGCTCCATCACCGAAGAATTTTCCCGCCATCACCCCATGGGTTTCCGCCGCAAGCCCGCCGGTGTCGTCACCGGCCCGCTTGGCGAAGGCTCCCTGAACCTCCTCGCCGATTGCCAACGCGCCGCGTCCGTGGCCGGCGGCGATTTCAAGTTCACCGTCACGAGCCCCTACATGCTCGCGCGCACGCTGCTCGACCACCACTACGGCAGCTTCGATAAACTCACCATGGCCCTCGGTGAAGTCCTCGCCGGCCAGATGCCCGGCCTCCCCGCCGCCTGCGTGCAGGTCGACGAAGCCAACATCCCCGGCAATCCGAAGGACGGCCCCCTGGCCGCCGCCTCGATGAATCTGGTCCTCGACCGCATCGACAAGAAGACCGAGCGCGCCGTCCACTTCTGTTTCGGCAACTACGGCGGCCAGACGATCCAGAAGGGCAACTGGACGGCCCTCCTCGATTTCTTGAACGCCCTCCACACCGATCACCTCGTCCTCGAACTCGCCCACCGTCCCGCCAGCGATCTCGATGCGCTCAAGCACATCGACAAGAAAATCGCCCTCGGCGTCGGCGTGATCGACATCAAGGTGAACCACATCGAGACCCCCGACGAAGTCGCCGCGCGCATCGAAGCCGTGGAAAAGAAAGTCGGCCCCGGCCGCGTGAAGTGGGTCCACCCCGATTGCGGTTTCTGGATGCTCAAGCGCTCCATCGCCGACCGCAAAATGGAAGCCCTCGTCCTCGGCCGCGACAAATACCTGGGCCGGTAAACGCTGCCTGCGTAGCTGCGGCAGCCTGCCGCCGCTCCCCCGCTTCAAAAGCCGCGCCTCACCGCGCGGCTTTTTTGCGTCCGGCCCGTGCGCTACAATCTTCGCCACGTCCACCGCGCCCATTGACACTATCTGCGACGCATTACAGATCACCACATTCTCTGCCGCGTCGTAGCTCACCGCGTTGTGGTCATCCTCATTGCGGTCGGTCACCGCTCGACTGCCTATGATGAGTAGTCCCCCAGCCGTGGTCGCCACAACGAGTTCGCTTCACCTCCATTTCTCCTTCCTTAGATGCAACTCCGCCTCCTCACCGCAATTCTGTTCTCCCTGACATGTTCGGCGCACGCCTTCGAAATGGTCGGCTACGGCGAATACCGTATGGAAAATAGTCGTTGGGTTTGGGCTTGGACCGCATACTCGCCTCGCGTCGAAAAGAGCTACAATTACCCGCTGGAGGGAGTCGATGCGCCCACGTTCACCAAGATCAACCCGGAGCACGCCAAAGACCGTCGTTCCGTCTATTTTCGCGGTCGGACCATTAAGGGCGCCGACCCCGCGACCTTCAGAAACTTAGGCCGCGAATTTTGGAGTGACGACCACGCCGTGTATTGGGGTAGCGCCGCCCTTAAGGGATCAGACCCCAATACATTTGTGAGGCTGAACACCGGTTGGGCGAAAGACGCCCAACACTACTATTCCACCTACGTCCCCGGGTTGGCGGTGGAATGCGACTACACCTCGCTGACATTTTCACCGAGGTCATATCTCTACGCCTACGACAAAACCCGCGTTTACTGGTGTGGCCTTATGATACCCGGAGCCGATCCCAAGACATTCGTCGCCGAAGATCTCGAGCATGCCCACGACCCGTTTCGTCGCTATCTCGGACCACTCCGACGCGCAAAATTGTCGGACCGCATGGACCTGTGGGATAATGTTAAACGCGTCGATATGCACACGCATCGGTGATGCGGTTCGAGCGGTCCTAAATGAGTTCATGCTGACCGCGAGGTTCAGCGGAATCGCGACTCCCGAAACCACCGCGAAACCACGCAGCGGTTCTCGCATCAAGATACCAAAACTCGCGGGGCGGCCATCTTCTCGTCCGCGCCGTCCACCACGCTCTCAACCCCGCCCGTGTCTTCGCCGCCCCGCCGCACGCCGCCGGCAGAATCAGGTGAAACACCGCGCCCTCCCCCGGCCGGGACTCCACGCGCAGGCGCCCTCCGTTTTTCTCCACGATCGTGTGTGCGGTCGCCAGGCCGGGGCCCGTGCCCGTCTCCTTGGTCGTGAAAAACGGGTCGAAGATGCGGGGCAACAATTCCGCCGGGATGCCCGGCCCGTTGTCCGCCAGCGATACGCGCACCCAGGCCGCGTGCGGCGGCAGACCGGTCTCCGTGCCGAGGACGTTCGCCGCCCGCAGGATCACGCAGCCGCCGCCGCCCATCGCCTGCACGGCATTGAGCACGATGTTGTGCACCACCTGCCCGATCTGGCCCGCGTCGGCTTCCACCGGCCAGAGATCTTCCGGTAAGGTATCCACGAGCTGCGCCGCCGAACCCGTGACGGCGAGCCCCGCCGATTCGCGCACGAGCCCGGTCAGTTGCGTGAGCTTTTTCCTCAGCTCTCCGCCCTTCGCAAACGTCTTCAACTGCTCCGTAAGCCTGCACGCGCGCCGCACGACCTTGTCGATCTCCTCCAAGCGCGGTGCCACCGCCGCCGGCAGGCCCGGCTTATCCTGCGCGAGGTAGGGATTGCAGCTCATCACCGTCAGCAGATTGCCGAAATCGTGTGCGATCCCGCCCGCCATCAGGCCCAGCGATTCGAGCCGGCTCACGCGCTCACGCTCCTCCGCGCGCCGCCGCCGCTCCGTGATGTCGGCAAATACGCCGTAGATCCCGACCGGGTCGCCGGCCCCGTCCCGGATAATGTCCGCGCGCATAAACGCCGGCACCGCCCTCCCGTCGCGCGTGCGCACATCCGTCTCGCCGCTCCACGAGCGTCCCCCTTTACCGCCGCGAGGATCTCGTGCGCCACGGTCTTGTCCGCAAACAGCACCCCGTCGCCGGGCACCCCGTTGAGTTCGTCCACCGTGTCGCCGAAGAGTTCGAGATGGGCGCGGTTGTGGTAGAGCGAGTGCCCCTGCATGTCGCCGATGCCGACGGCGTCGCTCGTGCTCTCGACCGCCTGGCTGATGCGGCGCAGGCTCGCCTCGGTGTGATCGAGCTTCACCTGCAACCGCCCGCTGCGCCTCCGGCCCAACGCAAAGCCCGCCGCGAGCGCGACGAGCAACCACCCCCGGGGAAACAACGGCGGAAACAAATTCAATGTGTGCCTCCCTAAAACGACCCGACCCGCCTCCTGCTTAAGCAACAAGCGCGCACCGCCCATGCCCACCCCGGCGCGCGACCGAGTATTCCGCGACCTTGGGTAGTCAAACACCCCACCTCGTCCACCTTTTTTTGCCGAACCGGCCGTGCATTCTGCGGTCTGCCGCCGGGCATGAAAACCAATCCGCTATTCAACCTGGCACCTGCCACCCGGCAGCTCCGCACCCGCTCGCTCCCACCCTTACTCGCGCTCTGCGGCGCCCTCGGCCTCATGGCCGGCTGCGCCACCGAACCCGAGTCACACGTCGTCTCCGCACCCCCGCCGCCCGCTCCGAACGTTGCCGTCATGGCCGCGCCCGCCGTCGTGACCGCGACCCAGACGACCCAAACCACCCAGACCACGCCCAACGGCACCGTCGTCACCACCCAGACGCTGCCCGTGAACACCATGGTCGTCACGCAAGTCGCTCCGCCCGCCATGCAGGCCGAAGTCGTCATCGCCCGCCCGTCGTCCGCCCACGCCTGGGTCCCCGGCTACTGGACCTGGCGCAACAACCGCTACGAGTGGATGGCCGGCCATTGGGAAGTGCCGCCCTACTCCAGCGCCAAGTGGAATGCCCCACGCTGGGAATCCGAAAGCGGCGCCTACCGCTTCTACGAAGGCTATTGGAACTGAGCCCGCTAGGTTATTTTCAAAATCCGCCCGGGACTCACCTCCCGCGCGTAAAACCTAAAAATGAAAACGGCGCGGAGTCATCCGCGCCGTTTTTTGTTTTTCAACCTTAGGCCAGCGCCGCCCGCACTTTCAACCCCGGCACCTTCTTGAAATGCGGATCGGTAGTGATCATGGTCGCCCCTGCCTCTCGCGCGTATTCCGCAATGGCGATATCAGTCAGTGGCAACACCTCGCCGCGCCGATCCAGTTCCCAAGCCAGCTCGGCCACTTCGTTCCAAATCGCCGGCCCCATCGGCGCCTCGTGCATGGCGGCCAACAGCAGTTCCATCCGCTCGCGCGCCCCCACCGAGACCACGCCGCGCAGCACCTCCGCCCGCACCACTCCGCAGGCGACCAGTTCACCGCGCTTGAGGTGATCGTCCAGCTCGGCAAACAAGTCCGCCCGATCACGCAACCAGCGGATGTAAATGCCCGGATCGGCCAGGATTATGCGCGCGCGGGCTTCTCGCGCCGCCGCAACGCCAACTCATCCTAAGCGGGGTCAACCACGTCGCCCTTGGCGATGCCGTCAAAAAACGGCCGGCTCTGCAGCGTCTTCACGCGCGACGTGCGCTCCACCTGCGTCAGCGCGTAATCAATAGCCTCCTTCCGCGTGGACAATCCCGTCAGCTTCATCACCCGCTCCAACTTCGCCTCGTCGAGATCGATGGTCGTTTTCATACGGCCACCGATACGGGCCTATCACCCGTATCACCAGTCGCATCACGCCCTTTCCTTCAGCGCTTACCCCACCCGCTTCCCACCCGCCACCACCAGCTCCACCGGATTCCCGCCGACCTCGTGCGCCAGCAACCGCTCGTCGCGATGCCGCAATAAAATCAGATCGGCGCGTTGTCCGACCTCAATGGTGCCGCGGTCGTTGAGCCCCAACGCCGCCGCCGCATTCACAGTCGTCGCCGTGATTGCCTCCGCCACCGTCAGCCCGCTCTTCCGCACCGCCAGCGCGATCACGAACGGCATCGAATGAGTCGGCGCCGAAACGACACTGTAGTCACTCGCGAGCGCGACCAACCCACCGCTCTCCGCAAACGCCCCCGCGCGCGCATAACGTCCGCCCGCGTGAAAACTCGCCGCCGGCGTAAATACGCCAAACGTATCGCTCGCCGCCAGCGCCACGAGATCCGCTTTCGACGCGTTTTCCATATGATCCACGCTCCGCACGTGCAGTCGCAGCGCCTCCGCGATCATGCCCGTCGGCTCCGCCGCATCCGCACTCAAGCGCAACGGCAGACCATGCTTTCCCGCGCGCTCAAACAGCCGCACGCACGCCTCCACCGGCCACGCGTCCGTCGCACACACCGCATCGACCGCGATGCCCGGAAACTCGTGCCACACCGCCGGTAACAGCTCCCGCACCACCATGCGCGTAAACGTCGCCACATCGCCATCGACCGTCTGCCCGAGTAACGCCGTGGAGACCACCGTCCCCGGAAATTCCTGCGCCGCCCGCGCGATCGCGTGCAGCATCTTCGTCTCGCCGTCGATGCTCAGCCCGTAACCGCTTTTCACCTCCACCGTCGTCGTGCCACCGCGCAGCATGGCGTCCAGCCGCGTCCTCAATCCCGAGGCCAACTGCTTCCGCGTCGCCTCCTTCACCGCCCGCACCGTCGCCTGCATCCCGCCGCCCTTTTTTAAAATCTCCGCCGACGCCACGCCGCGCAGTTCCTGTTCCCACTCGTCGAGCCGGTCACCCGCCCAGCACGCGTGCGTGTGGCAATCGACAAACCCCGGCATCAGCACGCGCCCATCCGCCTCGATCACCTCCGCCCCTGCCGGCACCGCCAACTCCGGCCCCACCGCCGCGATTTTTCCGTCCACCACGAGCACATCGCCCCGCGCGATCACCCCGAGCTCCTTGAGCGCCCCCCCGCGCCGCGCCTTTCTGCCTCCGATCAACGTCGTCGCCGCCCCCGCGTCGGGCAGCGCCAGGGTCAACACACGGGCATGACGGATCAACAGACTCATCCCGCCACCCTTCACAGTCTTCCGCCCCCGCGCAAGCCACACGCCGCAGTTGCCAATTCCGCCCAACCGCCACCTATTCCGCCTCCTCCACGCCATGTCCGCCGATCTCACCGAACTCTACCAGCAGGTCATCCTCGACCACAACCGCCGCCCCCGAAATCGCGGCAAACTGCCCACCGCCAACCGCGTCGCCCACGGCAACAACCCCTCCTGCGGCGACGAGTGCAGCGTCTATCTCCAGCTCGACGGCGACCGCATCACCAACCTCTCCTTCGACGGCTCCGGCTGCGCGATTTCGCAAGCCAGCGCCTCGCTCATGACCACGCAGGTCAAAGGCAAGACCGCCGCCGAGGTCCAAAAACTCTACGACGAGTTCCACCACATCGTCACCACCGGCGAGACGCCCGAAGAGATCAGCGACCTTGCCGCCTTCGCCGGCGTGCATACTTTCCCCGCGCGTATAAAATGCGCCACCCTCGGCTGGCACGCCACGCTCAACGCCCTCAAAGGCGACCCCATCACCGCGACCACCGAGACGCACAAAGACTGATTCAACTCCCATCCGATTCTACCCTCGCCCGCGTGAACCCGAAACCCGAAACCTCCTACCCGAAACCCCGCCCCGCGCTCGGCGCGACGCGCGCCGATTTCCCGATCCTGCACCAACAGGTCAACGGCAAGCCCCTCGTCTACTTCGACAACGGCGCCACGTCCCAAAAACCCCGCTCCGTGATAGACGCCCTCGTCCACTACTACGAGCGCGACAACAGTAACGTTCACCGCGGCCTCCACGCGCTCTCCATGCGCGCGACCGACGCCTATGAAGGCGCCCGCACCCGCATCGCGAAATTCATCAACGCCGCCGATCCCGCCGAAATCATTTTCACCCGCGGCACCACCGAGAGCATCAACCTTGTCGCCCACAGTTGGGCCCGAGCCCACCTCAAGCCCGGCGACGTGATCCTCACCACCGAGATGGAGCACCACTCCAACCTCGTCCCGTGGCAACAGGCCGCCAAAGCCGCCGGCGCCACGCTCCGCTACATCCCCGTGCTCGGCGCCGACGCCGAGGGCGGCCTCAACCTCGCCGCGCTCGACACCCTCCTCACCCCGGCCGTGAAGCTCTTCGCATTCACCCACATTTCCAACACCCTCGGCACGATTAACGACGCCGCGCTGCTGTGCCGCCGCGCCCGCGCCGTCGGCGCCGTCACCGTGATCGACGCCGCCCAGTCCATCGGCCACGCGCCCATCGACGTCCAGGCTCTCGACTGCGATTTCCTCGCGTTCTCCGGCCACAAGATGTGCGGCCCCACTGGCATCGGCGTGCTCTACGGTCGCCGCGCCCTGCTCGATAAACTCGCGCCCGACGAGACCGGCGGCGGCATGGTCGTCACCGTCACCTACGAGGGCGCCACTTGGAAACCCGCCCCCGAGCGCCACGAAGCCGGCACGCCCAACGTCGCCGACGCCATCGCCCTCGGCGCCGCCTGCGACTACATTGACTCCATCGGCCGCGACGTGATCGCCGCCCACGATCACCACCTCGGCCAAGTCGCGATGGAAAAACTCTCCGCCGTCCCCGGCATCCGCATCATCGGCCCGCGCGCCGGCCAGCCCCGCGGCGGCCTCGTGGGCTTCGCCTTCGCCGATGTCCACGCGCACGACGTCGTCACCTTCGCCGACGAAGACGGCCTCGCCCTCCGCGGCGGCCACCACTGCAACCAGCCGTTGATGCGCAAGCTCGGCCTCACCAGCACCACCCGCGCAAGTTTCTACTTCTACAACACCGAGCAGGAAATCGACGTCCTCGTCGGCAGCCTCCACCGCATCCAGAAATTCTTCGTCGGCTGAAGGCGAGCCGTGCGCGCCGCGCGCGGCCGTGGGGGGACCTGCAAGCCCGGCTCAGTTCGTATTCGGCTTACGCCGCATCGCGACCAAGCAACGAAGTTCCTTCGCGGTGAGTTTGTCTTTGTCGCGACCCACAGCCTCTTTCGCGGCGATCAAGTCGTCGATCGAGATCACCTTCACCGTCTGCCCAAAAAGCATTACGCTTTCAGCCTGCTCACGCAGCCGGTAAAAATCCCCCACCCCAAGCACCGAAGACAAAATGTCGATGATGCCGTGATCGGTTTCGAGGTATAGATTTTGGACCGCCTCCCCGACCGCGGGATGCTCCAAAAACGACAAACGTCGATGCGTCTGCCGATGCACCGGTTTCAAATCAACCAAAGCCACTCTGATTCGCTCCACGTTTTCGGGGGACAGCACCGTGCAGACATCGACATCGTTGGTGACGTAGGCCGATCCGTGGATGACCGCTGCGTAGCCGCCGATCACCACAAACTCCACCTTAGCCTCAACGAGGCGCTGGAGAATCAAGTGGAGCTTGTGCATACAAAGCGCGACCCGCTGCCCTCATCTCCTGAACCAGTTCAAGCGCCCCGTCATGCCGAAGCAGTCGCTCCTCGGGACTGAGCTTCAAGTTGGATTCCAACAAGCTCAGATCAAAGCCAGCCCGCTCGGCTGCTTCGATGACGTCGGCGGGCAATTTCATACGGGAAATCTGTCCACGTCGCTCTCGCGCGCAAAGCACTTTTTTCGACGTTTTCCCCGGTTTCTCCCGTCAGTCATCCCTCGCCCAACCCTCATTACGCCTCCCCCTCCCCCTTCCTGCTCGCCTCCCCCCGCCCCGCCCGCTTTGGCTTTCCCACTATGAAACTCCGTTCCCTCCTAGTAACCCTCGCCGCGCTCTTCGCCGGCAGCGCCCTTCGCGCCGACGAAGGCATGTGGCTCTACTCCGCGCCGCCCCGCGCCCGGATCAAAGCCAAATACGGCTTCGATCTCACCGATGCTTGGCTCGACCACGTCCGCCTCTCCTCCGTCCGCTTCAACAGCGGCGGCTCCGCCTCCTTCGTCTCTGCCGACGGCCTTGTCATCACGAACCATCACGTCGGCGCGGACTCCCTCCAGAAGATGGGCTCCAAGGACCACAATTACCTCCGCGATGGCTTCTACGCGAAATCCGCCGCCGAAGAAATCAAGTGCAACGATCTCGAGGTAAATGTCCTCCAGTCCATCGAAAACGTCCCCGCCCGCATCAACGCCGCCGTCCCCGCCACCCTCGCCGGCTCCGACGCCGCGCTCGCCCGCCGCAAGATCATCGCCGAGGTCGAAAAGGAGTCCAAGGACAAGACCGGCCTGCGCAGCGATGTCGTCACGCTCTACCAAGGCGGCGCGTATCACCTCTACCGATTCAAGCGCTACACCGACATCCGCCTCGTCTTCGCCCCCGAGGCCCAGGCCGCGTTCTTCGGCGGCGACCCCGACAATTTCGAGTTTCCCCGCTACAACCTCGATATCTGTTTCTTCCGCGTTTACGAAAACAACCAGCCGGTCAAGTCCGCCCACTTCCTGAAATGGTCCGCCAACGGCGCCAAGGACGGCGAGCTCACCTTCGTCTCCGGCCACCCGGGCCGCACGAGCCGCCTGCTCACCACCGCCGAACTCGCCTACGTCCGCGACAACCGCATCCCCTTCACGAATCTCATGCTCAAGCGTCGCGAGGTCCTCCTCACCAGTTGGAGCGGCCGCAGCCAGGAAAACGCCCGCCGCGCCCGCGAGGATCTTTTCGGCCTCCAAAATTCCCGCAAAGTTTACGACGGCCAACAGGCCGCGCTCCAAGACCCCGCGTTCTTCGGCACCAAGGTCGCCGCCGAAAAAGCCCTCAAGCAGAAACTCGCCGATATGCCCAACGGCGCCGACGCCCTCCCCGCCTATGAAAAGATCGCCGCCGCCACCAACATCATCGCCCAAAACGCAACCCGCCACCGCTTCCTCGAAGGCACTTACCGCGACGTTTTCTCCACGCCCGCCGGCTTGATGAGCGAGTCGTTCGGCATCGCGCGTTCCCTCCTGCGCGCCGGTGACGAACGCTCCAAACCCAACGGCGAGCGCCTCAAGGAATTCGCCGAGGCCCGCCGCGAGTCCTACGAAGTTCAGCTCTTCTCCGACAAACCCATCTACAACGACTACGAGATTCTTAACCTAAGCGACTCCCTCACCTTCCTCGCGGAACAACTCGGTTACAACGACCCCACCGTGACCGCCGTTCTCGCCGGCAAATCCCCGCGCGCCCGCGCCGCGGAGTTGATCAACGGCACCCAAGTTAACGACGTCGCATTTCGCAAAAAACTCTACGCCGGCGGATCCGCCGCCGTCGCCGCCGCAAAAGATCCCCTGATTGAGGCCGCCCGCATCATCGACACCGAGGCCCGCAATCTGCGCAAGATCATGGAGACCCAGGAAGAGATCAAACAGCAGTCCCAGGCCATCATTGGCAAAGCCCGCTTCGCCGTCGAAGGCACCGCCAGCTATCCCGACGCCACCTTCACCCTCCGCCTCAGCTACGGCCCCGTCGCCGGCTACGAGGAGAACGGCGTGAAAGTTCCGGCCATGACCAACTTCGCCGGCCTCTACGCCCGCAGCGCTGAGCAAGACAACAAGCCGCCTTTCGACCTCCCGCCCCGCTGGGTCGAAAAGAAGTCCGCCCTCGATCTCAGCGTGCCCTACAACCTCGTGAGCACCGCCGACATCATCGGCGGCAACTCCGGCAGCCCGATCATCAACCGAGCCGGCGACTTCGTCGGCATCATCTTCGACGGCAACATCCAGTCGCTCGTCGGCGATTTCGGCTACGAAGACATCCAGGCCCGCGCCCTCAGCGTCCACAGCGCCGGTATCCTCGAAGCTCTTAAAAACGTTTACGAAGTCCCCGTCCTCGTCGCCGAACTCACCGCGGGCAGGCGCTGATTCCCGCCGCAGCTCGTTTTCGTCTCAGGGGCGGCTCTCCGGCACTCAGTCGCGCATCGCCGACAGAATTGAGCCACAGATCGCCGACAGGTGAGGTGAGGGGCTATGCCATGGAAAATAGCGGATGCGGGGGAAACGAACCGGCAGTTTATTGCAGCGGTGCTGAAGCGGGAGGAGAGGATGAGCGCGCGGTGTCGGCGGTTTGGTTTGAGCCGGGAGTGTGGATATAAGTGATGGCGGAGATTTTGGGCGGAGGGTGAGGAAGGACTGGGGGAGAGGTCGCGCGGGTCGCGGCGTGCGCAAAGATTGGGGGAGCGGTGGCGCGAGCGGGTGTCGATGTTGCGACGGGCGCGAGGCTGGGGCCCGCTTAAACGGCACTGGGTGCTGCGCCGGCGTCATCCCCGGGGGCGGATGCCGAGTGTGCGCACGCTCGGACGGTGGCTGCGGTAGGCGGGGTTGAGTGCCCGTCGCCCCGGCGAGCGAATGGTCCGCTGTTCGGTGGCAGCGGTCCGTTGGGTCTGTCGCGGTTAAGTGCAGGCTGGCGCCAGCTGGGTATCCGCGTCGAGTTCTCCCGGCCTGGCTGTCCGCAGGACAATGGAGCGCACGAGCAGATGCACCCTATCCCGAAAAAAGACACCGCCCAACCCGGCGCCCCGGCCGCTGGCGCCGGCACTACGACCGGTCCCGCCCGCACCAAGCGCTCGGTCAACGCTGCCCACAGACGGTTGATCGGCGGAGCACCCGAAGCCCGCCTCCGCCGGTGCCGGGCTTCACGTATCCCGCCGGCCGGAGCCTGGCTCGTCCTGACGCCAAAGGCCGTTGGGTTTGGCCGCGCCGACAGCGTTTGATTGGCCGCGCCTTCTCCGGGCTTCTGCTCGGCTTGCGTTCCCCGTCCCCTCACCGTGTGGAGGTCTTCTTTGGCCCTCATCTTCTTGGCACCCTCCACTCCGACGACTCCGCCGGTCTTCGACCAGTCCGCCGCCTTCCTCCCCTGTGAAAAAGGGAGGCGCTCCGCCCCTCCCTTACCCTCCCATCTTTTTAAGATGATCCCAACCGTCAGCGACGTCCGTCCTTCAAGTATCAGCAAGGTGTGCCTCAATGCCGGAGAGCCGCCCTTTTTCTTGTCCGTCCCCCGGTTACAGGCGAAGCCACACGTTCGCCCCTTTCCTTGATTATCGTCGAATCGCCGCCTCCAACCGACGGCTTTTGCACGTTGGACTTTCTGCCGCAGCCGCGAGCGTGAGCGAGTGGTGATTCACCCTTGTGCTCACGCTCTCTGCTACAGATTCGGGTGAAGTCCTGAACTGTAGCAGACCGTGGCATCAGGTCGGCCGCTCGCCCGCCCAATTCCGGCCGTCTCGCCCCCTGCGCTCAGCCCCGGACCGCCCGCCCGTTTTGGCCTTCCGGAAACTGTCGCGAAATCCCTCAATTTTTTCCCTGCCGCGCCGATGAACTTCAACACGCATATCGCGCCCTCTTTCCCTCCCTTCCACCCCTCGGCCTGAATTACGTTGGGTATTTTTTTCTTCGACCCGCCTCCCACCGCTATGAAATCGTTTAATGCCCTCGGCCTTACCGCTAAGCTGATCGTCGCCTTCCTCGCGCTGGGCACGATCCCCATCGTCATCGCGTCCATCTTTTCGTTTCGCGCTCTCGGCACGGTGGGCGAACGCATCAGCGACTCTTTCCGCACGTCGAGCGCCGAAGCCATCGACACCATCGACCGGAGTCTTTTCGAGCGCTACGGCGACGTCCAGGCCTTCGGGCTCAACCACGCCGTCCACCGCACCGGCGACTGGTATAAGGTGGGTGCCGAGACCAACCCCGTCGCGGCTGCCATGAACGGCTACGTCAAGCTCTACGGACTCTATCCCCTCATGTTTGCCGTCGATCTCGAGGGCCGCGTCATCGCCGCCAACGACCGTGACGCAGCGGGCAAGCCCATCGACACCGCCTGGCTCTACCAAAAAAATTTCAAAAGCTCGGACTGGTTCAAAGAAACCCTCGCGGGCAATTTTCTGAAGAGCCCCCTGCTCGACGGCACCCACGTCGAAGACGTCCAGTTTGACCCCGATGTCGCCAAAGTTACCGGCGCCGACGGACTCTCGCTCAACTTCTCTGCGCCGATTCGCGATCCCTCCGGCCGGACCGTCGGCATCTGGACCAATCGCGCCAGTTTCACGCTCGTCGAGGAAATCGTTCAAAGCTCTTACGCGGATTTCAAACTCCGGGGCTATGCGACGGCGGAGTTTACCCTGATCGACCGGCTCGGTCGCATCATCATGGACTATGATCCCGCGACCCGCCGTTCGGAGGCCGTGCCGCATGACCCCGCGGTGGTTCTGAAACGGAACCTCGCCGAGGACGGCGTCGAAGCCGCGCGGCGCGCGATCAAGGGTGAATCGGGCGCCACCACGTCCCTGCACAGTCGGAAAAAAATCCATCAGATCGTCGGCTACGCCCAGTCGCAGGGAGCCCTCGGCTTCCCCGGGCTGAAGTGGTCGCTTCTTACCCGCATCGACGTCAAAGAGGCCAACGCCACCCTCGACGCCGCCCGCGCCCAAACCTTTTGGATGATCGGAGTCAGCCTCGTCGTCCTCGCGGGCGTTTCCTACTGGTTCGGCCGCTCTCTCAGCCGGCCCATTTTCGTCGCGCTTGAATCCATCCGCGAAGGCGGCGAATCCGTCGCCGCCACCTCCCTGCAAATCTCCCGTGCCAGCAACACGCTCGCCGAGGGCGCCACCGAACAGGCCGCTTCCCTTGAAGAAAGCGCCGCCTCGATCGAGGAGATGTCCAGCATGACCAAGCGCAACGCCGAGCACGCGCAGAACGCCAAGACCGCCGCGATTCAGGCCCGCAAATCCGCCGATGCCGGCGCCGGCCGCATGGCCGCCATGCAGACCGCCATGACGGAGATTCAGGCGGCCAGTCAGGACATCACCAAGATCCTCAAGACGATCGACGAAATTGCCTTTCAAACCAACATCCTCGCCCTCAACGCCGCCGTCGAAGCCGCCCGCGCCGGCGAGGCCGGCATGGGCTTCGCGGTCGTCGCCGAGGAAGTCCGCAGTCTCGCCCAACGCTGCGCCGCCGCCGCCAAGGAGACCGCCGTTAAAATCGAAGACTCCGTGGCCAAGAGCCAACAAGGCAACGCCATCAGCTCCGACGTCGCGAAGAGTTTCGCCGCCATTCAGGAACAGATCCGCACCCTCGACGGCCTCGTGAACGAGATCGCCGTCGCCTCCAAAGAGCAAAGCGAAGGCATTTCACAGGTGAATATCGCCGTCGGCGAAGTGGACAAAGTTACCCAGACCAACGCCGCGATCGCCCAAGAAAGCGCCTCCGCCGTGATGGAACTGAACGCAGAAGCCGAGACCCTCACCCACACCGTCGGCCATCTCCTCCGAATCATCGGCGGTCGCCGCACCAACGACCCGATCGGCAAAGCCGGTGCTCCCAGGCCCGGTGGCCGCCGTCGAATCGACCACACCTTGCAGACGCCCACTCTGCCCGCGCCCACCGCCCGCCCGGCGCCGAAATTCGCCCCGGCGCGCCGCCCGGCTCCGGTCGCCTAGGCTTCCGCCCCCGCCGACTCCGACGCGTTCTTCAAGTAACCCCGACGCTCGGCGCTCTTCCTCAGGCGGACTTCGGCCCGCCCTTTTTTGTCCGCCTGCCTCACCGCTCAACCTTGATCCCGCTCAAGGTCCGGCTCGTGTCCCCAAAAGATACCCCGTCGAGCGTGGATGGTGAGCATACGTGAAAAGACCCGCCCTCCAAGCCCGCCTCTTCCTCTTCGTCCTGCTTCCTCTGGCTGGCCTCGGCTATCTCGGCCTCAGCGGCTCCCTAGAAAAATGGCGCACCTACCGCGCCTACGTCGCCCTCGACCGGAACTCCGTCGTCCTTCAACAGATCGGGCAATCCGTCCACGAACTCCAAAAAGAGCGTGGTCGCTCCGCCGGTTTCCTTGCGAGCCAAGGCACCGGGTTCGCCGCCGAACTCGGCGACCAGCGCACCCTTTCCGACCAAGCTCTCGCCCGACTCGACACCCTGCTCCGCACTTTCGAAGCCGCCCGCTTCGGCCCCGCCTTTGCCGCGAAACTCCGGACCGGCCTCACCACGCTCGGTCAACTGCCCGCCCGCTGCGCCGCCATCGCCGCCCTTACCCTTACCGCCAACCAATCCGCCGGCTACTACGCCACCCTCATCGACCAACTTCTTGAGGTCGTCGCCATGCCCTACCTGAGCAAAGATGCCGACATCAGCCGCGGGATCTCCGGCTACGTGAACTTCGTGCAGGCCAAGGAACAGGCCGCC
>JACMRG010000003.1 GCA_014376585.1 Opitutaceae bacterium
AAACCGCCGCCGACGCCTTCGCGCCCGCTTCCGCCCCGCGCGAGGACTGGCTGGAGGTCAACCGCGTCGCCCGTGAAACCACCGATGCGATGCGTGAGGTCCTCTGGCTGGTCGGCGCCCGCCAGGAGATGGGCATCGATCTCGCCGCCCACCTCAAGCTCGCCGCCACCCGCATGTTGCCCAGCCGCACCGTGCGCTGGACCGGCGACGGCGAACCGCTCCCCGCCACGTGGTCCGCCGACACCCGCCGTCACGTGTTTCTCTTCTTCAAAGAAGCGCTCGCCAACATCGCGCGCCACTCTTCCGCGATGACCATCGAACTTTCCCTGCGCCCCCCCACCGCCGGTTTTTTCGAACTCGTCATCGCCGACGACGGGTGCGGCTTCGACCCCGCCACCGTGAATCGCGGCGTCGGCCTCCACAGCCTGCGCGACCGCGCTCGCGCCGTCGGCGGCGCCTGCATCATCGACACCGCGCCCGGCCGCGGCACCCGCGTCACCTTGCGCGTGCCCGTGCCGATGGACTGATCGGCCGGCTTGCTCTCCCCGCGCGAAACTCCCACTTGAACGCCATGGCCGCCCCCACCACCTGGCTCATCGAGGACAACGCGGCCTTTCGCCGCGCCACCGAACGTGCCCTCCGCGCCCGCCCCGGCGCCGGCACGCCGCGCGCTTTCGAGCGCTGCGAAGACGCCCTCACCGCCCTCGCCACCGACGCCCACCCCGCCGTCATTCTCCTCGATGTCGGCCTCCCGGGCATAGACGGCATCGAGGGCATCGCCCGCATCAAACAGCTCACGCCCGACATCAGTATCCTCGTGCTCACCGTCTTCGAAGATGACGATAAAATCTTCCGCGCCATCTGTGCCGGCGCCTCCGGCTACCTCCTGAAATCCGCGCCGCTCAGCCACATCATGGCCGCCATCGACGAAGCCGCCGCCGGCGGTTCGCCCATGAATCCCCGCGTCGCCCGCCGCGTCCTCGAGATGTTCGCCCGCCTCGCCCCCGCCCGTAAGAATCGCGACTACGGCCTCACCCCGCGCGAAGAGAGCGTCCTCAAACTCATGGTCGAAGGCTCCGTCAAAAAGCAGATCGCCGACCGCCTAGAACTCAACCCGCACACCGTCGATTACACGATGCGCGCCATCTACCGAAAACTCCACGTCAACTGCCAGGCCGCCGCCGTCTCCCTCGCCGTCAAAGACGGCCTCGTGCGTTGAGCAAACCCTCCGTTTACGCGTTCGCGTAATTGCCGTCCGCCGTCTGCCCTGCTAGCGTCGCGCCATGTTCAACACCCCACCCCGGGTAAAACGTCGGCTCCCTGGTGTGCGGTCTGCGATATTCGCGTGCTTCACCGCACTTGCGAGCCACGCCGCCGATGCACCGCTTAGCTTCGACCGCGACATCCAGCCGATCCTTGCCGAGAACTGTTACCACTGCCACGGCCCCGATGCCACGAAGCGCAAGGCCGGCCTCCGCCTCGACCAACGCGACGCCGCCTTCGCCGGCGGCAAATCCGAGCTCGCCGCCATCGTCCCCGGCAATCCCGAAGCCAGCGAACTCATCGCGCGCATCTTCAGCCACGACGAGGAGGAGCTGATGCCCTCCCCCGAATCCAACCGCAAACTCACCGCCGCCCAAAAAGACCTCCTCCGCCGCTGGGTCGCCCAAGGCGCCCCTTGGGCCGAGCACTGGGCCTTCGCCCCCCCCGAGCGCCCCGCCGTCCCGGCCCTTCCAATCTCTCAGCTCTCAGCTCTCAGCTCTCAACTTCCCACCAATCCGATCGACCATTTCGTCTTCGCCCGCCTCGCCGCCGAAAAAATCTCACCGTCTGCCCCCGCCAAGCGCGAGGAGTTGATCCGCCGCGTCTCGCTCGATCTCACCGGCGTTCCGCCGACACCCGCCGAGACCGCCGCTTTCACCGCCGACAAATCGCCCTCCGCCTATGAGAAAGTCGTGGACCGCCTCCTCGCCTCGCCCCGCTACGGCGAACGCTGGGCTTGGGACTGGCTCGAGATCGCACGCTACTCCGACACCAACGGCTTTCAGGGCGACCCCGAGCGCACCATGTGGCCTTGGCGCGATTGGGTCGTGAACGCCCTCAACGCCAACCTGCCCTACGACGAGTTTACCATCGAACAACTCGCCGGCGACCTCCTCCCCGACGCCACCCGCGACCAAAAAATCGCGAGCGGTTTCCATCGCAACAACATGTTCAACGGCGAGGGCGGTCGCATCGCCGAGGAAACCCGCGTTGAAAACGTCTTTGATCGCGTCGAGACCACCGCCACAGTCTGGCTCGGCGCCACGTTCAACTGCACGCGTTGCCACGATCACAAGTTCGACCCGTTCAAGCAGACCGACTATTTTGCCTTCTACGACATCTTCAACCAGATGTCCGAAACCGGCAGCGCCACCGGTAGCAGTCGCGGCGGCCAACTCGTTCCCATTCTCGACCTCTCGACCGATGCCGAGCGCGACGCGCTCAAACTTTCACAGGAGCACCTGGACTCCATCGGCAAGGAAACGGAGACCTTCGAACTTAAGAAATTCCCGCGTCCCGAAGGCAAACCTGTGAGCGAGTCGCCCGACGCGATCAAGCTGCCCGGCAATCTCTTCGCCACCCACGCCAAGCCGGTCCCCGCCAAGCGCGCCGTCGTCGGCCTGCTTGAGGCGCTGCCTTACTTCCGCGACGTCGCGCCCGATCCCGAATACGCCGCGCTCCTCCAAACCCTGCTCGATGCCGTGCGCGCCCGTGACGACGCCGCGGCCGGCATCACCAAGGTCATGATCATGGACCAGCTTGAGAAACCGCGCGACACCTTCGTCATCACCAAGGGCAACTACGAGGCCGTCACCGATGTCCGCGTGCTCGGTCACGTGCCCGAAATCTTCCAGCGCACCCCCGTCCCCGTCGCGGCCAGCGCCGCCGAGTCACCCGCGCCGCCCGCGCGGATGAACCGTCTCGACCTCGCCCGCTGGCTCGTCTCCCCCGCCAATCCCCTCGCCGCCCGCACCGCCGTCAACCGCGCGTGGCAGGCCTTCTTCGGCACCGGCTTTGTAAAAACCGCCGAGGATTTCGGCGTGCAGAGCGAGCGCCCCTCGCACCCCGAATTGCTCGACTGGCTCGCGACCGAATACGTCGCCACCGGCTGGGATACCAAAAAACTTCACCGCCTCATCGTCACCTGCGCGACCTACCGCCAGTCCTCGCGTATCACACCCGCCGCCCACGACCGCGACCCCGAAAATCGCCTCCTCGCCCGCGGTCCGCGTTACCGCCTCCCCTCGTGGATGCTCCGCGACCAGGCGCTCACCGCCGCCGGCCTGCTCGTCGAAAAACCGGGCGGCCCGTCCGTCAAACCCTACCAGCCGCGCGGCATCTGGGAGGAAGCGACCTTCGGCCAGAAAACCTACATGCAGGATCACGGCGACGCCCTCCACCGCCGCAGCCTCTACGTTTTTTGGCGCCGCATTGTCGGCCCCACCACGTTCTTCGACGCCGGCGCGCGTCAGGTCTGCACCGTAAAAATGGCGCGCACCAACACGCCCATGCACGCCTTGGTCACGCTCAACGATCCTGCCTACGTCGAAGCCGCGCGCGTCATGGCCCAGCGCGTCATCGCCAACGCGGCCACCGATTCCGCGCGCATCGACGAGGCCTTCCGCCTCGCCACCGCGCACGCTCCCGCCGCCGCCGAGAAAAAAATCCTCACCACCCGCCTCGCCAAACTCCGCGCCGAATTCGCCGCCGATCCCGCCGCCGCCGCCGAACTCTCCGCTATCGGGGAGGCGCCCCGCCCCGCCTCCCTCGCCCCCGTCGAGCACGCCGCCTGGACCACCCTCTGCCTCCTCCTGCTCAACCTCGACGAAACCCTCTCCAAATCGTAGCCCGGCGCTTCAGCCCGGGCTTCCAAATTTCGCGCTCCACGCCCCGAAATCAAAAATCGAGAATCAAAAAATCGAAAATTCCCGCCCCCATGAACCCTCTTCTCGAAGGCCACGCCCTCCACACCCGCCGCCAATTCTTCGGCCGCAGCGCGATGGGCGTCGGCACCGCCGCCCTCGCCTCCCTCCTCGGCCGCGACGGTTTCGCCTCCACCACGCCGTCTAGTCTCATCCCTCGCTCCGGCATCCCGGGCTTGCCCGACTTCCCCAACTTCGCGCCCAAGGCCAAACGCGTCATCTACCTTTTCCAAAACGGCGCGCCCTCCCACGTCGATCTCTTCGACTACAAACCGAAACTCCGCGAGTGGCACGGCCGGCAGATCCCCGACGAGGTCGCCGGCGGCAAACGTTTCTCCACGATGACCGGCACACAGACCAAGCGCCCCGTCCTCGGTGAAATCTCCAAGTTTGCCCGGCACGGAAAATCCGGCGCCTGGGTTTCCGATTTTCTGCCCAACATCGCCTCGATCTCCGACGACCTCTGCTTCGTCAAAGCGATGCACACCGAGGCCGTGAATCACGCGCCCGCGATCACCTTCTTCATGACCGGCTCCGAGATGGCCGGCCGCCCCTCGATGGGCGCATGGCTCAGCTACGGCCTCGGCAGCGAGACCCAGGAGCTGCCCGCCTTCGTCGTCATGACCTCGCGCGACAAGGAGGCCAGCTGCGGTCAGGCTTTTTATGATTTCTACTGGGGCAGCGGCTTCCTCCCCACGAAGTATCAGGGCGCGGCCTTCCGCGGCGCCGGCGATCCCGTCCTTTATCTCTCGAATCCCAACGGCATGAGCCGCTCCGTCCGCCGCGGCATGCTGGACGACCTCGCGCACCTCAACGAGATCAAGCGCGCCGAGTTCGGCGATCCCGAGATCACCACCCGCATCGCCCAATATGAAATGGCTTACAAGATGCAGGCCAGCGTCCCCGAACTCACCGATTTCTCCAAAGAATCCGAAGCCACGCTCGCCATGTATGGCCCGGAGGTGCGCCGCCAGGGTAGCTACGCCTACAACTGCCTCATGGCCCGCCGCCTCGCCGAGCGCGGCGTGCGGTTCATTCAGGTCATGCACGCCGGCTGGGATCAGCACCGCAACCTGAACTCCCAGCTCAAGATTCAGTGCGACGACGTCGATGCCCCGTCCGCCGCGCTCATCAAAGACCTGAAACAACGCGGCCTCCTCGACGACACGCTCGTGGTCTGGGGTGGCGAATTCGGCCGCACGCCGTTTCTCCAGGGCAAAATCGAGGACACCAAAAACTGGGGTCGCGATCACCACCCCTACGCGTTCACCCAATTCATGGCCGGCGGCGGCGTGAAGCCCGGCATCTCCTACGGCCAGACCGACGAGTTCGGTTTCAACGCCATCGAAAACAAAGTCCACGTGCACGATCTGCAGGCGACGATCCTCAACCAGCTCGGCATCGATCACGAAAAACTCACCTTCCGTTTCCAAGGCCGCCAGTTCCGCCTCACCGATGTCCACGGCCACGTCGTGCGCGACATCCTATCCTGAAAATGTCCTCCTCGTGAACGCGCCCCTCTTCACCCGCCGCCACTTCCTCCAAACCGCCGCCGCCGTTGCCGCCTGCGCCTTCGCCCCCGGCCGCGCCGCCACCGCCGCCTCACCGATTCTCGGTCAGGGCAATTTCCGCTACCGTGTCGTCCCCGGTTGGGGCGTCCTCGGCGCCGACACGCCCGTCAACGATTGCCACGGCCTCGCCCGCGACCGCGCCGGCCACATCATTCTCCTCACCAACCACACCGCCAATAACGTCATCGTTTACGACCGCGCCGGCCGCCTCGTCCATAAATGGGGCGCCACGTTTCCCGGCGCCCACGGCCTCTCGCTCGTCACCGAGGGCGACCGCGAGGTGCTGTTCATCACCGATCTCAGCACCCACCGCGTCACCAAGTCCACGCTCGACGGCACCATCCTCGACGAGTGGCGCTGGCCCGAGGCCACCGGCAAATACGCGAAGGAAGACCAATACAAGCCGTCGTGGACACTCCACCTGCCCAACGGCGATTTCTACGTCCTCGATGGCTACGGTCGCGATTACATCGTCCACTACGGCGCCGCCGGGAAATTCCGCCGCATCTTCGGCGGTGCCGAGGGCGGCATCGTCCACTGGGGCCCGCACGCCGGCATGATCGACGCCCGCGCGAAAACCGATCCCTCGCTCCTCATCGCGATGAGCGACCAACAATATCTCCTGCGCCTTTCCCTCGATGGAAAAAAACTCGCGCAGACCGATCTCCCCGGCGGCAACCCCCGCCAGATCCGTCACCACGGCGCCCACTACTTTGTCGCCCACCTCGGCGACAACTGGCCCAAGGACCGCGCAAGCCGCGGATTCCTCTCCGTCCTCGACGCCGATCTCCGCGTGGTCTCCAACATCGCCGGCACCGCCCCCATTTACGACGACGCCGGCAAGCTCCAGCCCATGCGCCACCAAGAGGACGTTTTCATCCATCCCCACGATCTCCTCGTGGACACCGACGAGAGCATCTACGTCGCCCAGTTCGCCTCCGGGAAGACCTACCCGATCAAGCTCGAGCGCATCTAAAGATAGAGCGGGTTGTCCCTGACCCGTCTTCGTCGGTAGGGCCGCTTCTCCGCAAGCGGCTTGGGTTCCAACGTGGGCTGACCCTCAAGATCAAGCCCGCTCGGAGAGCCGGCTGCACCCGTCCCTCCCAAGCTCGACTCAGCCGGCCAACTCCTTTCGCTCAACGCATGTCCCGTCGTCCCCTCCCCGCGTTCCGCCCCTGCCTCGCACTTGCCCTCGCCGCCTTCTCCCTTTCCTCCGCCGCACCCACCCGCGCCGCGCTGACGCCCACCGAGGAGAAAATCGTCGCCGCCGTCAAAACGCAGGCCGTCGATTTCAACCGCGATCTGGAAACCGCGGTCCGGATCGACAGCGCCACCGAAAATCTCGCCGGCGTCCGCAAGCTCGCCGATGTCTTCGGCGCCCAGCTCTCCGCTATCGGCCTCGACTATCGCTTTGCCGCACTCCCCGCCTCCAGCGGCCGCGCCGGCCATCTCGTCGCCGAGCACAAAGGCACCAAGGGCAAGCGCCTCCTGCTCATCGGCCACCTCGACACCGTTTTACCCTTCCGCGAATTCCGCGTCGAAGGCGACAAGGCCTTCGGCTCCGGCGCGAGCGACATCAAGGGCGGCGACCTCATCATCATCTATGCCCTTCGCGCCCTGCACGCCGCCGGCGCCCTCGCCGACACCCGGATCATCGTCGTGATGACTGGTGACGAGGAAGCCGTCGGCCGTCCCCTCGAGCTCGCCCGCCAGGAACTCTTCGACGCCGCCAAGCGCAGCGACCTCGCCCTCGCCTTCGAAGGCGCCATCGGCCACACCGGCACCGTCGCCCGTCGCGGCAGCGCCTCGTGGGAAATCGAGGTCCAGGGCGCCACCGGCCACTCCTCCGGCATTTTCTCCACGGCGATGGGCGCCGGCTCTGTCTATGAAGCCGCCCGCATCGTCACCGGCTTCTACACCGAACTCCGCCAGCTCGACGGCCTCACCCTCAACCCCGCCCTCATCGTCGGCGGCACCGAAGTCTCCCTCGACCGCACCGGCGGCAAGACCGAGGGCAAGACCAACATCACCGCGCAACGCACCCTCATCCGCGGCGATCTCCGCACCGTCAGCGCCGGGCAACTCGCCGACGCCCAAGCCAGGATGCGCGCCATCGTCGCCAAAAATCTCCCACGCACCTCCGCCACGATCACCTTCAGCGAAGGCTACCCTGCGATGCCCGATTCCCCCGCCAATCGCGCCCTCCTCGCCCAGCTCGACCAAGCCAGCCGCGACCTCGGCTTTGCCCCCATCACCGCCTACGACCCGCGCTCCCGCGGCGCCGGTGACATCGCCTTCGTCTCCCCGCCCCTGCCCGCCCTCGACGGCCTCGGCGTTCGCGGTGGCGGCTCCCACGCCCCCGGCGAATGGGCCGAAACCAAGACCGTCCCCGAACTCGTCCAACGCACCGCCCTCCTCATTTACCGCCTCACGCGCTGAGTCTCCAAAATCTTTCTCCTACTCTTTCTCTCAACGGCCCCACCCCAACCGTTAACCCCCGTTTCATCCGATCCGCGTTGGCCGCAGAAACACCAAAAAGCACAAAATTTGAAGAGCCTCCGCCCCTCCCGTTCCAAAACCCCGCGTGAACCTCAGAGGCACGCAGACACAGAGAAACCCCTTCAAAAAAATCAAATGAGTCAAAGAGAGTAACCGCAGATGAGATAATCCCCCTCGATCCCTTTGATCGATCTTCTGCGCCTCCGTGCCTCTGTGGTTCAATTCCTTCTCCGATACTCCGATTCATTTTTGTGACTTCTCGTGCTTTTTGTGGCCATCCCCTCCCTATCTTCGTTCCGTCAACCCACCCCATGAAATCCCGCCTTCTCCCCATCCTCCTCGCCCTCGTCGCCTTCCTCGCCCCGCCCACCCGCGCCGCCGACGCCGCCAAAACCACCGCTTCCGCCAAATCCCTCCGCGCCCTCCTGATCACCGGCGGTTGCTGCCACGACTACGCCTTCCAAGCCAAGACGCTCACCGAGGGCCTCAAGAAATTCGGCGACATCACCTGGACCATCGTCAACGAGGGCGGCAACACGACCAAGGGTCAGATCAAACTCTACGACAACCCGGACTGGGCCAAGCCCTACGATGTCGTCGTCCACAACGAGTGTTTCGCCGACACCGACGACCCCGCTTACGTCGCAAAAATCGTCGCCGCCCACCGCGCCGGCGTCCCCGCCGTCGTCATCCACTGCGCGATGCACACCTACCGCGCGCTGAAAGAAGACACCTGGCGCGAATTCCTCGGCGTCACCAGCCGCAAGCACGATCACCAAAGCAACTACCCCGTCCGGCCCGTCCTCGCCGATCACCCCGCGCTCAAGAATTTCCCCTCGCCGGCTTGGACCACGCCCATGGACGAACTCTACGTCATCGAAAAACTCTGGCCCAACGCCCAAGCCCTCGCGGTCGCCAAGAGCGAAAAAGACGGCAACGACTACCCCTGCGTGTGGATCAATAGCTACCACGGCACGCGCGTCTTCGGCACCACCTTCGGCCACAGCAACGCCACCTGGTCCGACCCCGCTTTCATCACTCTCCTCGCCCACGGCCTCCACTGGGCGGCGGGACGTTAATACCGTGACGCAGACTTCGTTGGTTCCGGGAATTATCGAAAATCTAATCCTCAAGAGTCCGCGACGACCGGGCCTGATTTCATTCTTAGAGGGAGTCTAAGGAGGTGGGGCTGGCTCTCCGAACCGGCTCAGGTTCCAAAGCCGACCCGACCTTCGCAAAATATCCTTAGACGTTCTAAGGAAAAGTGCAGCTATTTCCGCCGGCGATCGTGAACCGTCTGTGCACGTCCCCCCACGTGGACAATCCCCTATGATCGACGCGGCGATCTCCTGACGCCCTTCAGGCCAGACCTCCCGATGGTCATTAGCAAAGGGATCGAATACCTTCTGATTCCGATCAGTCCTGCGAATTCTTCCGGGATTGTTTAGGATTAAAAATAAACCCCATGAAAACGCACTCGCTCGCACCGCATCTCTTCGCCCTGACCGCCGCCGTCGGGTTTCTCGCTCTAACCACATCAGTCTCGGCCCAACTTCTCGGCACCGCCGCAACCTATGGTGTCTTGGGCGGTTCGACGGTCACCAACACCGGCCCCACCGTCATCCTCGGCGGCTTGGGCGTATCCCCGGGCTCCGCCGCCACGGGGTTTGCCGTCATCGACGGTGGCCCGGGCCAATTTACCGGCGCGGTCAATTTAGGAAATGCCGCCGCCGCTCAGGCCCATGCCGACCTCAACAGTGCCTATCTGTCTTTAGCCGGCCTGGGTTTCACCACGAACCTAACTGGAACCGATCTCGGGGGCCTGACGCTTACTCCCGGCGTATATCGTTTCAGCTCATCCGCCCAATTGACGGGCGCCCTCACCCTGAACGCCCTCGGCGACAATAACGCACGCTTTGTCTTTCAAATCGGGAGCACGCTCACCACGGCCACCAATTCGGTCGTAAATTTCATCAATCTCAGTCCCCTGGCCGAATGCGGCGCCGACAACGGACTCTACTGGCAGGTCGGCAGTTCAGCGACGATCGGGGTCAATAGTGCGTTTGCCGGAAATATTCTCGCGTTCACGAGCATCACCCTGAACACGGGGACGTCCATCGCCTCAGGTCGCGCCCTCGCCTTGAATGGGGCCGTGACCCTCGACACCAACCTCATTGACGCCAGCAATCCGGACGGCGGCTTCTGTGTCCCTAGGGCTCCCGTCATGACACCCGTGCCCGAAGCGAGCACCTACGGTCTGGCCGGCTGCGGCCTTCTGCTCCTTGCAGTTTTGCGCAATCGTATCAACCTACACAAAAATCGTATACGCAGTTAGCGGCATAATCCTGCGCGACGGGAGACACGTAAGGAAACATTGATCCAAACGCATTCGGGCCGAAGGCAAACCAAAGTGATAAATAAACGGTCAGGTAAGAAAAAAGGAGGCAAATTCTGCACTTTGCACTCGTCGCCGCGAAGTTCGGGTAACCTCGAATGCTCCAGCCCGCAAAGTCTCAAAAAAGAAGGCGCCCGAATTTAGAAAAATCTCCCGCACCACTCACGCCTCCGCTGCTGTGCCATTGCGCTATACCGACGTTCTTGCCTCGCTGCCGCCTTTCTTCGTCAACTACTTCACGCCCGGGCCGGTCCTTGAAATGTTCGTCCTGCGTCCAAAGCGCGGCACCATGTCGTAACGCCGTTGCGTAGATCGGGCTGTTGGCCAGCGGGAGCGAATAGCGCGCGGCATCCAACGCCAATGCGGAATCTAATTCGATCATCTGCCCTTCCTGCATCATGCTGGCCATTTGGAGTGCTTGTTTTCACCGCGCTCGTGCAGCACTTTTTTAAAAATCTCGTTGATCGTGGTCACTGGGGACGAGAAGGTGCCTGCTATCCTCAAGCACCGGCGCGAAGAACGACGCGCTCGGGCTCTCCGCGAGGCATTCCAGCCACCCCGAGGAATCCACAATGTGGGTTGAGCCTACAGACGATCAGGCTCTTTCACGATGGTCGTGTCCACCCCGCGTAGAAAGCCACGCATCTGCTTCATCGGTCGGACCGAAATTAACTCCACCCTGCCGGCATAGGGAATGACGCGTAATCTCGCACCGCCCATCAGCCCCAGCGCCCCACGCACGGCGCGCGGAATCACGACCTGAAATTTGCGAGAGAGCGTGACGGTTTCCACAATGATCGCAAAAGCAGCTCCACCGCCTGATCGGTGCAAGCTCACCACCAGCGCGCTCCCCCCCCTTCAGGTCAACTGCGCCGCCGCTCCCGCCCCTCCGACCAAAGATACCCCGCGCTGCCGACAAACACCGCCACCCAAAGCCACTCAGGCATCACTGCCCGCCCGTTTCCCCTCTCGTCCGCTCGTGCCACCGGCCGCAACCCCGATTCCGCCGCCACCAGCGCCGTCGCATCTCGTTTCATCTGCGCCCGCACTCCCGGCCACGCCTCGACGGCATCTACCCAAAAATCTAATCCATCTCCAGCTTCGCTCACCACGCGATGCCAACCCGCGCGCCGTGGCCAGAAATCTCCCGCCCACCGCGCCGGTTCCAATCGATCCTGCGCCAGCGCGACACGACTCTCCGTCGCATCGCCCTCAGCCTTCACCGTCGCCGGTGCGGGAACGCCTTCGGCCTTCCCTGAAGTCCACCGCAGCCGCAACGCGTGATCCACTCGCGGCCATTCCGTTGCCATCGACCAACGTCCCTTAACCGTCTCCGCCGGCGCCAGCTCCTTCAGCCACCACGACCAATATTCCGCAAACGCCGCCGACCGCTCGCCCAGGCGCCAGCGCCACGTGTCGGTCACCAAGCTCAGCGCCACCCAACCCCGCCCGCGTCGCACCGCCGCCGCCAGCGCC
>JACMRG010000266.1 GCA_014376585.1 Opitutaceae bacterium
GCGCGCATGGCCCCTACCTACCCCATCGGCCTGCCCCTCGCGTTGGCCGCGCTCGCCGCGGTCACCAGCTGGCAACTGGCGCCTCCCCTCGTCATGCTGGCGAGTGCGCTCGCTGCCGTCGCGCTGATGCTTCCGCTCGGTCGTGCTGCCGGCCCCCCGCGCGGCTGGTCGATTTTCGGCGCGCTGCTTTTCGCGGCAAGTCCGCTCACTACGTTCATGTCCGTGCAGCTCATGAGCGACATCCCGGCGACCGCTGTGGCCACCGCCGCCGTTCTCTGCGCCTGGCACAGTCGCACCCGGCGGTCGTGGGCTCTCGTGGCGGGCGTCGCCTTCGCGATCAGCGTGCTCATTCGACCCAGCAACCTCCTCCTCCTCGCGCCCGTCGCGATTTGCTTGGGAACCGACTCACGGCGTTGGCTGCTGTTCGGAGCCGGAGGACTGCCCGGCGCAGTGGTCCAGCTCGCCTACAGCGCCCGCGCCTACGGCAACCCCCTCGCTTCCGGCTACGGCGGCGAAATCAACACCAAGTTCACGCTCGGCATCATTCCGCCCACGCTCGTCCACTACGCGCAGTGGCTGCCCGTGCTGCTCACACCGGTCGTTTTTTTCGCACTCGTGCTGCCGTGGTGGGGGCGCCGCCAGCGTTTCACTTGGGTCCTCACCACTTGGATCGTCGTCATCTTCGGCTTCTACGTGAGTTATTTTCACACCCATGAGACGTGGTGGTATCTGCGCTTTCTCCTTCCGGCTTTTCCTCCGTTTATCGCGGGCGGGCTCTGGACGCTGCATCAGCTGTGGATTCGCCACGGCGCTCCAAGGCTCACCCGTCCCCTCGTCACGCGCCGTCTCGCCCTAGCGGCAGGCGTCGTCGCGCTCACGCACGGCGCCCTCTGGCATTACCATCTCAACGCCGCCTCGATCGGCTATGGCGAATCCATCTACCCCGACACACTGGCATGGGCCCGCACGCATCTTCCCGGCGACGCCATCATCCTTACTCATCAGACCAGCGGCGCCCTTCAATATTACACGGACTACACCTTGATTCGCTGGGACTCCCTCAACGCCGAACGTTTCGCTCGCGTCACCGCGGCGGCGATCAACGCCCACCGACCGATCTTCGCCATCCTCTTCCCCCACGAAATCAAGCCCGTCCGCGAAACCCACGCCGTCGGACAGTGGACCCAATTCGCCGCCGTTCGTCACATGACGATCTGGCAATGGTCGCCCGCCCGACCCTAAGCCATGCGCTGCGCGGCCCCCAACCGCCGCTTACTCCTCCGCCAGCTTTCGCAGCCAGATCTGCCCGCCGCCACCGCCCGCGCACAACGGCATCCGTTCCCGCAGAAACGCGTTCTGCGCATTGTAGATCCAGCTCGTGAACAGCTCCACGCGCCACGCCCGGTTATACATCAAAAAAGCCCGCAGCAGATACTGTTCATTCCAAGACCGGCCCTGTTCGAACCAGTCCCGCGGATAATCCAAGTTCCCCGTCACATCGTGGATGTGCACCCACACGCCGGTCTTCAGCACCGGCAGCACGTCGAAGAACAACCGGTTCACATCGCTCCCCAGTTTGCTCACGTGCGAAGAGTCGATGAAGAGCACGTCCCCCGCCTCCAGCTCCGCAAACACGCTCGTCGGCACCACCTGCACCTTCCGCTCGATCAACGTCACCCGCGCGTGATCGTCCGCCTTCAATAATTTCCGCAGCCGGCTCATGTCTGGGTCGATGAACGTCAGCGCCATCCGCCCGCCCCACGTGAATTCATTCAAATCCAGCATCGCCGCCGAGCTGAACCCCGACCCCACCTCGATCACCCGCCGCGGCCCCGCGTGCCTCAGCATCAGATACAGCATGATACCGTCGAAGTGACCATACGACGGGTTGTCCAAATGATAGCGGCGCCCCGCCGCCGGCTGCTCGGGAAACGGCTGCTCGGGATAAAAACCCGCCAGCTGTCGCAACAGCGCCGCCTGCCCCGCCTCATTCAAATCTAAGCCGGGAAACGGCGGTCCGAAACCTCCGCGTGCAAACGCCTCGGCCACTTCCGCCCGCGAGGTCTGCGGCGAATAAAAATGCCCCGGCGGAAACACCCATTCGCGCTCCGCCGCTTCCGCCACCAACCGGGCATTGGCCTTCTCTAAATCAGCCACATCGCGTCGCAAGTCGGCCTTGTCGCCCTCAAGCTCGCCCACGCGAAACTCCAGCTTCCGCACCAGCTTGAACCTCCGCAGAAATTTGTCCCAAGCCTTCATGTTAGTCTTGTCCCGCAGGCTTGGCACCCGCCCTCGCCTACCGCAATCGCGATGTTCGTTCCGTAAACTGCAACGCCCGCACGGGTTCGTCTCAGCACTCAAGGAAACACCCCTCGCGTGCAGGCTGCTCAAGAACGGCAGGCGCCGCGGGCCGGCCTCGACGCCGCTTATCCGGGCCGCCGCGCACAGGATATCCGCAAGGGGAAATTTCGGACAATGCGGGCGCTTGTATTTCAACTTTCCCACATGCAGTTTTTTCCCACCGAACCTACCCGCTGCATGTCAAATCCGCCCTCCCCCGCCGCGCCGGCTTCCTCGGCGGTTCCCGCCCCGGCCCCCCGCGCACTCCTCGCCCTCCTGTTTATCGCGCTTACCGCCTATGCCATTTTCCTCGCGCGCAACTCGACCAATGTCGCCGGCGGTTCCGATTCTTCCGGCTACCTGAACAGCGCACGCCTCCTCGCTTCCGGCCATCTCCAAGGCGAGTTGAGGGTGCCGGCTGAATTCGGCCCGCAGTCCCGCACCGATCTCATTTTCTTCACCCCGTTCGGGTTCTATCCGTTCCTCGAAAACAACCTTGCCCCGCCGACCTACCCGGTCGGGCTGCCGCTGCTTTTCGCCGCCGCCGGCAAGCTCGTGGGCTGGCAGCTCGCGACGTTCTTCGTCGAGATCGGGGGCGCGGTGGCCGCGATCTTACTTTGCTACTTGATCGCCCGCGAGCTCGGCGTCAGCCCCGCCCTCGCCCTCGCCGGCGCGACTGCCTTTGGCGCCTGCCCCATAGTCATCTTCATCTCGATTCAACCGCTGAGCGACACGCTCGCGGCCACGTGGACCCTCGCTTCCGTGTTCAGCGCCCTGCGCGCCCGACGCCACCTCGGCTGGGCCGTCGCTTGCGGCGTGGTGTTCTCCATCGCCGTGCTCGTGCGTTCCACCAACGCGGTCCTGCTCCCGGCTCTCATCATCTTTCTCGGTTTAAACTGGCGCCGCCTCGCGCTCTTCATCGCCGGCGGTATCCCCGGCGCCCTGTGGTTCGGCTACTACAACCACACGCTCTTTGGGAGCGCGATGACCACCGGTTATGGCAACATCTACGAAGACTTCTCCCGCGTCTATGTGCCCGGCGCGCTGGTGGATTTCGCCAAGTGGCTCTCGTTATTGTTGCCCGCCGTGCTGTTGATTCTTCCGTTGGCCGCGCCCTCTGCCCGCAAGTTTCGCAACCGCTTTCTCGTTGCGCTGCTCGCGTGGTTCACGGCGGGGATCTCATTCTTTGCCTGCGTCGCTTTCTCGCACGAAGCGTGGTGGAGCCTCCGCTACCTTTTGCCCACGATTCCCGCGCTCATTCTCGCCGGCCTGTTGGGGGTGGAGGCGCTGGCCCTTCGCTTCCCTTTGCCTAGACGCTCCACTCTGCTCAACGCCACTGCGGCGCTCCTCGCGATCTGGGCCATCGCCGGTTCCTTCTATTGGACCAAGAAATTCGGGGTGCTCTTCATCCCCCACCAGGAACAAGCCTACGCCGATTCCACCCTCGCCGCCCGTGAAACTTTCCCCAAGGGCTCGCTCGTCGTCAGCGGCACGACCTGCGGCGCCCTCTACGCCTACACGGATTTCGCGATTCTCCGCGCCGATATCATCAACGCGCCGCGCTTCGCCGAATACGTCGCCCTCGCGCATGCCGCCGGCCGTCCCGTCTGCGCGCTTCTGTTCGAGGACGAGGAAAAGACCGCCTTCCAAGAACACTGCCCCGGCGATTGGAAACGCGTGCGCACGGTCAGAAATCTCGGCCTTTGGCGTCTCACCCCGCCCCCGCTCACGTGTTCGAACAATATCACCCTCGCGAAATGAACGCCGATCCGAAGAAGCCGCGCGCGCTCATCTTCATCGTCGCCTACTACGCCGAGACGACGATCATCGACGTCCTCCAACGTATCCCCGCGCTCGGGGACTATGAGGTTGAGGTGTTGATCATCGACGATTGTTCCGGCGACCGGACCTTCGCGAGTTCCGAGCAGCTCCGCCAATCCGGCAGTTACCGGCACCCGTTGACCGTGCTCTCCAACCCCGCCAACCAGGGCTACGGCGGCAACCAGAAACTCGGCTATCACTACGCCATCGAACACCAATTCGACCTGGTGGCGCTGCTCCATGGCGACGGCCAATACGCTCCGGAAATATTGCCCGACTTGCTCGCGCCCCTCGCACGCGGCGAGGCCGACGTCGTGCTCGGCTCGCGGCTGCTCCGCCCCGGCGGCGCCCTCGGGGGCGGCATGCCGCTCTACAAGTTCGTCGGCAACCGCATCCTCACCTGGTATCAAAACCGCACCCTGCGCACCCGGTTGAGCGAGTTTCACACCGGCTACAAGGCCTGCACGGTCGCCGCGTTGCGGACCATTCCCTTCGATCTCAACTCGAACGTCTTTCATTTCGACACCGAGATCATCATCCAATTTTTGCGCGCCCGAAGTCGCATCGCGGAGATCCCGATCCCGACGCACTACGGCGACGAAATCTGCCGCGTGAACGGCCTCCGCTACGCCTGGGATGTCGTCAATGCCTCGACCGTCGCGCGCCTTCAGCACTACGGCCTCGTCTACCGGCGCAACTTCGATGTCGAGTCCGTCCTCCCCGACAACAAGCACTACCTCTCCAAGCTCGATTTCCTCAGCACCCACTCGGAAGCCCTCCGCGCCGTGCCCGCCGGCTCCGTCGTCATGGACATCGGTTGCGGCCCGGGCCACCTCTGCGCCGCGCTCCGCGCCAAGGGCTGCCGCGTGATCGGCGTCGATCAGTTTCCCCCGGCGGATGTCACGGTGTTCGACGAGTTTTGCGCGGCCGACCTGAACGCCGCGCCCCTGCCCCGCTCCCTCCGCGACGTGCAGACCGTGCTCTTGCTCGACATCATCGAGCATCTCAACTCACCGGAAAAATTCTGCGACCAGATGCGCCAGCTCGCCCAGGAAAACCTCGGCGTCCGCTTGGTGATTTCGACCGGCAACATCGGTTTTTTCGTCACTCGCCTCATGCTGCTCCTCGGCCAGTTCAACTACAACAAGCGGGGTATTCTCGATCTCACCCACACGCGCCTGTTCACGTTTGGCTCCCTCCGCCGCCTGTTGAAGGAAACGGGCTTCGTGGTGGAACGCGAAATCGGTATTCCCGCCCCCGTGCCACTCGTGCTGCAAAATCCCTTTTGGCAAAAGACCCTGCTGCATATCCAAGTCCTGCTCATAAAAATTTCCCGCGGCCTGTTTTCCTACCAGATGCTTATGATCGTGCGGCCGCTGCCCACTCTCGCGACCTTGTCCGTGCAGACACTCCGCCACTCCGGAGCAAAATCCGCCACGCTCGATGCGCGCGCTCTCACATGAGCGCCGCGCCTGCGCCCGCCCTCCGCCGTCGGCTCCCGCGCCCCGTCGATCTCGCTCCCGCCGCCCCCTTCCTCGGGCTCCTCGTTCGTTTTTAGCACCCCGTTTTCAGTTTTGTCCCGCAGGCTTGGCCCCCACGACCGCCCGCGCAACCGCGATATCCACGTCGTAAACCGCGAACGCCAACACCCGATCATCGCCATTTACGAACCGCACGCCGGGAGCATCTAGGCTGAATTTCAAAACCGTTTCACCTTTTGCCGACAGCACAAATTCCGCCGACCTAAACGCATTCCGATATCCGTCCACCGCTCCGGTCCATACTTCCTGACCACCTGCGCGCAGAGTCACGCGACCGTCTTTTACCGCGGCCACTTCCCCGCTCACCCGCACTGCGACCGGCTCGGTCCCGCGATTCGTTAATTTCAAAACGCCCGGCCCACGGCTCCAGCGCCACTGCCGCCGGCCATCACCTTCGGCGACATACCAACCCGCACCGCGTTCCAATTTTAACTGCGCCCGCAGCGCGCTCTCGCCCGTCAGCACAAAGGATTCGTGCGGCGGCGCGTTGAATTCGTTCACTCCCACGATCGCCGAAAGATTTCCCAAGACCAACACGACCAGCCAACGCCGCCCCCTTGGCACTAGCAGATTGAACGCGAGCATCATCGGCAGCAGCACGCGCGTCGCCGCGCCCGGGTATCCCTCCCACACGGGTTGAGCCACGCACAACATCAGCCCCGCGAAACCAGCGCCGATTCGCCACCATGGTTTTCCCGGCTCCGGCCGGAGCAACAGAAACGCCGCCTGCGTCACGAGCGCGATCACCACGAGCATACTCCCGACCACTTCCGACCGCGCCCCCAGCGCCATCAGCTCGCCGAGCACCACGCCCATTTTTTCCGCCAGCCCCGCCAGCGGCCACGCAAAATTTCCCAACCCCGCGTCGTGGTTCGCGCCCGCGCGCCACCGCACATACCCGAGCCACGCCGCAAACGGCACCACCGCCAGTGCCCCCAACGCCCCCGCGCGCGCCCACCCCCGCCACCCGCTCCCGCGAGCCGGCATCAACGCACTCGCCGCCAGCAAGCTCGTCTCCTTCGTCAGCAGCGCGGCTCCGAGCGCCACCACGGCTCCCGGCTTCCATCCGCGTTCCACCGCCCTCACCGCGAGCGCGACCAACAAAAGCCCCGGCGCGTCCGCGAGCGAGTTCCGCACGCTCATGCACATCCCATGGGAAAACATCACCCCGCCCCACCGCAAAAGATTCCCCCAACTTACCGGCGGCAACCATTGCAGCAACACCCACCCCAACGCGAACCACACCCCGACGTTCAGCAGCGCAAACACCTGCACGATCCATTCGTCCCGCCCCAGGCCCAGCACCCACGCCGCCCAGCTCGGCAAAATCCGTCGCGCCCGGTAGGCCACATTATCAATGGATCGGCTCAGCTGCTCCGGATGGTCCAGCAGCGGATGCAACGCCAGTTGCACATAGTAAGTCCCGTCGTAACCCCACGAATCCTCATACGCGTAGTGCGGCACCGCCTGCAGCCGCGGCACCGCCTTTTCATCGAGCCGCGAGCCGATCGACAACAGACTCGTGAATCCCGTGCCCTGTAGATGAAACCGCGCCACCAACCCCAAAAAAACCACCGCTATCGCCCCATAGCCCAGCCGCACCCGCCACCGCCATAGCCCCGCCCACATCCCCGTCATGCGCGCGCCGAGCGCTCGGCCGCGCGCTTAAATGTTGTCCGGTGCGTAAACAATCTGTCGCATCACAAAACCACCCTCCGGCATGTCAAATCCGAACCCCGCCACCATCCCCGCACCACGCTGGTTCGCGTGGCTCGCGGCGGTCGTCCTGCTTGGTTACGGCGCGTTTCTTGGTTATAATTTCACTCCGGTCGCTGGCGGTTCCGACTCCTCCGGCTACCTCAACGCCGCGCAACTTCTCACCCACGGTCAACTCATCGCTCCGCAACGCGACTTCGCCGGCCTCACCGTCAGCTCCGCCCCCCAGCTCCAACCCCTCGGCTTCATCGCCGACCCGTCTCGCAGCCGGCTCATTCCGACCTACCCGCTCGGCCTCCCCGCTCACCTCGCCCTAGCCAGCCTCCTCTTCGGCTGGACGGCCGGTCCGCTCCTGATCGGCGTCGGGGCCACCCTCGCCGCGATGGTTCTGATCTACGCGATCGCCCGCGAACTCCGTCTCGCGTGGCCCCTCGCCGCCGCCGGTGCCGTCCTCCTCGGAGCTTTTCCCGTCACGATCTTCATCGCGATCCAACCGCTCAGCGACGTCCTCGCGACCACGTGGGTCCTCGCCACCGTCTTCGCCGCGTTCCGCGCCCGCCACTCGCTAGGTTGGGCCGTCGCCACCGGCGTCGCTTTGTCCGTCGCCGTCTTCGTCCGCCCTACTAATCTGCTCCTTCTGCCGACCATCGCCGTGCTCCTCGGCCGCGACCGGCGTTCGCTCGTCGCGACCGCGCTCGGCGGACTGCCCGGCGCCCTTCTCCTGCTCGCCGCCAATTCCCATCTCTTCGGTTCCCCGTGGCGGCTCGGCTATGTTTCAATAGCGGAAGCCTTCAGTTTCGATTACTTCGGACCGACCCTACTCCACTTTGTCAAATGGCTCGGCGCGCTTCTCCCGGGCATAATTCTCGGGTTGGCGGTCGTCGGGTTCTTCCTCCGGCGTCTTACTCTCCGCGAACGTCTCGCTCTGGCACTTTGGTTTTTTGTGCCGGTGACCTTCTATGCGTTCTACGAATTCGCCCACGAAGTTTGGTGGGGTCTGCGCTTCATCCTCCCCGCCGTCCCCGCCCTCATCCTCGCCGCCCTTGTTGCGCTCGACGCGTTCTTCGCGCGCCGGACGCTCCTTCTGCCCACCGCCGCCGCCATCCTCGCACTCTGGGCCGCGGTCGGCTCCGTGTTGTGGACCCGTCACTTTCATACGCTCCTGAGCAAAACCTACGAGCGGGCCTACGCCGACGTCGGCACTTGGGCCCGCGCCCAACTTCCGCAAGACACCGTTATCCTCACCAACGCCGACAGCGGCGCGCTCTACTACTACACCGCGTTCCCCATCCTTCGTTGGGACCAGATGAGCCCCGCCGAGTTCGCTGCCCACGCCGCTCACCTCACCCGCGCCGGCCGCCCGCTCCATCTCGTGATTTTCGTCTCCGAGGAAAACTACGTGCTCAATGAGCGCGTCCCCGCCCGCTGGGAAAAAGTCGCCGTCATCGCCCAACGCAGCATCTGGCGTTACGTCGGCCCCGCCACGCCATGAACGTCGCCGCCCCTCGCCGCTGGCCTCTCCTTTGCGCCGCCTTCGCCGCCATTGTTCTCTTCATCATCCTCGTCGCCCGCTTCTGGCACCCCGTCTACGGCCTCACCGCCCTCATCCAACTCGATGCGCCCAACGATAACCTGAAGATTCCCGCCTTTCGCGAGCACCCCGTCTATGTCCACCGCGACACCGGCGGCTACGACGGACTCTACTACGCCCAGATCGCCTACGACCCGCTCCTCAAATCACCCGAACTTCCCCGCGCCATGGACAACCTGTCCTACCGCGCCCGTCGTATTTTACCACCGGCCGTCGCCTGGCTCCTCGCCGCCGGCCACCCCGCCGCCATCGTCCACATCTACTCGTTTCTCAACGTCGTCGTCTGGCTCCTCCTCGCCGCCCTCCTCTGGCGCCTGCTCAAAGTCACCGATTTTCACGGCTGGCTCGCCTGGGCCGCCGTTTTGTTTTCCTGCGGTGCCCTCAGCAGCGTGCGCCTCGCGCTCACCGATTTACCGATGACCGCGCTCCTCGCCGCCGCGCTCTTCTCCGCTGAGCACGCCCGCCCAAAATCCGCCATTGCCTGCGCCGCCGCCGCCGCCCTGGCCCGCGAGACCGCTTTGATCGGCACCGCCGGCCTCTTCACGCGGCCATGGATTTCCCTCCGTAATTTTGCCACCGGCGCCGTCGTCGCCGCCCCGCTCTTCGCCTGGCTCGCCTATATCCGCTGGCGCGTCGGTCCCGCCGACGCCGGCTGGGCCAACCTTACCCTGCCCGCCACCGGCCTGATTGAGAAAACCGTCACCGCTTTCTCCGATCTCACATTCCTCGACGACTCGCTCCTCGCGGGGACCACCCTCTTCGCCGTCATCGGCATCATCACCCAGTCCGCGTTCTTCGTCCTGCGCTGGCGTCTTTTTGCCGACGCGTGGTGGCGCGTGGGCGCCGCCTACACCGCACTCATGCTCACGCTCGGCACCGCCGTTTGGGAAGGTTACCCCGGCGCTTTTACCCGCGTCCTCCTGCCGCTCACGCTCGCGTTCAACGTCCTCGCCCACCGCACCCGCGCCGCCTTCGCCTGGCTCGTGTTCGGCAACCTCGGCTTCTGCGCCGGCTTTCTCGTGCTCCGCGATTTCCCCGTCAACACGCATGAACTCTTCGCGGGCCGCACCCACGGAGCCGCCACCGTAATCCAAATCGACTCCGGCTGGTTCGGCGCCGAACACTCCGGCAAACACGTCTGGTCCTGGAGTTCTGGTCGCGCCCAACTCGACGTCGAGTCGTGGTCCGATGCCCCCGTCACCGCTGAACTCTCCTTTACCCTCCGCGCCCTCGCCCCTCGCACCGTCATTATCCGCCGGTCCGACCAGGAGCTTTGGCGCGGCCCCGTCAGCGAAAAACCCACCCGCTTCGCGATCCCTCTTCATCTCGTCCGCGGACACACGAAACTCGAATTCTCCACCGACACGCCCGCGACCCGCGAAAGCCCGAACGCCGACGCCCGCGCCCTCGCCTTTGCGCTTTATGATCCGAGCCTGAGCGTTCCCACTCCCTAACAGAAAACGATGTCCGCCCCGATCCTGCTCGACCTCTCGCACACGAGCCACACGCGTGCCCGCACCGGCATCCAACGCGTGGCCCGGGCCCTTTGGCGCGAACTGGGCCAGTCAGCCGAACCCATCACCTACGATTCTCACCAACGCAGATGGCGCGTCCTCGATCCGTGGGAAGTTCAAAATCTTGCCTCCGATTCATTCGGCTCCAAACGCGGCGCCAGCTGGCCCCTCACTGCCCAACTCCGCGGCTACGCCCGCCGTCTCCTCCGCTCTCCCGCTCTCAGCTCACAGCCTTCGGCGCTCAGCTCTTCCGGCCTCCTTCTTCCCGAGCTCTTCTCCCCCGCCGTCGGCGCCGCCCTCCCCGCGCTCTTCGCCACCACCACCAGTCCCCGCGCGGCCATCTTCCACGACGCCATCGCGCTAAAATTCCCCGAGCTCACGCCGTCAAAAACCGTTGCGCGCTTCCCCGTCTATCTCAGCGAACTCCTCGCCTTCGACGGCATCGCCGCAAACTCGGATGACTCCCGCGACAGTCTCGTCGGCTACTGGGATTGGCTCGGCATCCCCGCCTCCGCCCGCCCCGTCGTCATCACCATTCCCCTCGGCATCGACCCACACCCTCCGACCTGTCAGCCCTCAAACCTCAACTCTCAGCTCCCTCCCATTCTCCTTTCCGTCGGCACCCTCGAAGGCCGTAAAAACCACCTCGCGCTCCTCGACGCCTGCGAATCCCTCTGGGCCACGGGCGTGCGCTTCGAACTCCACCTCATCGGCCTCACCCATTCGCAAACCGGCCGCGCGGCCCTCGACCGCCTCCACGCCCTGCAAATCGCCGGCCGTCCTGTCCGTTACGCCGGCCCAGCCAGCGACGCCGACCTCGCCGCGGCCTACGCGGCTTGTGCATTCACGGTCTATCCGTCGCTTATGGAAGGCTTCGGCCTGCCTGTCCTCGAAAGCCTCGCCCACGGCAAACCCTGCATCTGCTCCGCCCGCGGCGCCCTCGGCGAATCCGCCCGCGCCGGCGGGTGTCTCGCCCTCGACCGTGTCGATACCCCGGCGCTCGCCGCCGCGATCGCGCGCCTCCTCTCTGCTCCCGCCGAACTCGTCGCCCTCGCCACCGCCGCCCGCGCGCGCCGCTTCCGGACGTGGGCCGATTACGCCCGCGATCTCTCGGCTTGGCTCACGCAACTGCCGCGCCGACGGTCGTAAAAAGACGCAGGCCCGAACCTGCCTTTGCGTTTGCCAACCCGCCCCGGCCACTCAGCCTTTTCCCAGACATGGCGCTCTCCTTCTTCAGCAAAAACAAAAAAGCTGTTCAGAACCGCTTCCGCGACGATTACGCGACGAAGATGCGGCTCAAATACGACCCTTTCTACCACGCCATGGAGTCGCAGCACGGGACCAACGTGCGTCTCGACGGTCGCGACATGATCATGCTGTCCAGCAATGATTACCTCGGTCTCTCGTTTCACCCCAAAGTCATCGAAGCCGGCCGCGCCGCCCTCCTGAAGTGGGGCACCAGCACCACCGGCGCCCGCATCTCCAACGGTTCCCGTGCCTTCCACATCGAGCTCGAAGAAAAACTCGCCGCCTTCCTCGGCCGCGAAGCCTGCCACGTCCACGCCGCCGGCTACCTCTCCTGTCTCTCCAGCGTCGCCGCCTTCGCCCAGAAGGGTGACATCATCTTCGCCGACAAAAACATTCACTCCTGTCTCTGGGAAGGCATCCAGCTCTCCCGCGCTACCGTCGAACGTTTCTCGCACAACAGTCCCGACGATTTCCGCGAAGTCGCCGCCGCCGCCTCGTCCAGCAACGCTCCCAAACTCCTCGTGATCGAGGGTGTTTACTCGATGGAAGGCCACATCGCCCGCCTCCCCGAACTCACCGAGATCGCCGAGGAACACGGCTGCTTCACCGTCCTTGATGACGCCCACGGTTTCGGCGTCCTCGGCCGTCAGGGTCGCGGCACCGTCGATCACTTCGGCCTCAACGACAAAGTGGATGTCATCTGCGGCAGTCTTTCCAAATCCCTTGCCAGCACCGGCGGCTTCATCGCCTCCTCGAAAGAAGCCATCGAGTATCTCCGCACCAGCTCCAAGCAGACCGTCTTCAGCGCCGCCATCAGCCCGGCGTCCGCCGCCTGCGCCCAGGCCTCACTCGAACTCATGCAAAGCGAGCGCGAGCACCACGAGCGCCTTTGGGCCAACACGAAAAAATATCGCGCCATCCTGAAAAACCTCGGCCTCGACACTTGGAGCAGCGAAACGCCCGCCACCCCCATCGTGCTAGGCTCTAAAGAGCGCGTTTATCCTTTCTGGAAAGCCCTCCTCGAAAAAGGCGTCTTCACCGTCATGTCCATCGCCCCCGCGGTGCCCGTCGGCAAAGACCTCATCCGCACCGCGATCTCCGCGATGCACACCGACGAGCAGCTCGATAAGATCGCCGACGCGATGGCCTACGCCGTCAAGAAGCTCTAAGCCGCGAGCTCAGCGCCCCTCGCAGCGTCTTCGCCGCCGCCGCCCAAGTCGGCAACGGCCGCTCGCCCGCCTCACGTTTCAAACGAGCCACCAGCGCGTCATCCGTCAGCACCCGGCGCAAGGCCTCGGTCCACGCCGTCGGGTCATTGACCGCGACCGCGAGACAACCTCCACCGTCTGAGTTTTCACGCAGCACGGGTAAATCGCTGCAGACACACGGCACGCCCTGCCACAGCGACTCCAATAGCGGCAAACCGCAGCCTTCGGCGATCGTCGGAAACAAGCTCACCCGCGCGCGCGCATAAAGCGCCGCCACGGCCGCATCATCAGCCGCTGCGTGGTAGCGTAGCCCTGAAAATTTCCCCGCCAATTTTTGCACCCGCGCAACCAGCGGCTTGCCGAAATGCGGATTCACCCGCCCCACCAGATGCAGTTCGAATTTCACCCCTTCGCGCCAAAGCACCTCCGCCGCATCCAACAGCAGCGCCTGATTTTTACGCGGCTCCAAAATCCCCACCGATAACAGCACTGGCCCCCGCGCCTCCGCCCCGCTTCCCGTCACCCGCATCTGCCCGATAAAGTCTGCACCCAAGGCCAGCACTTCTACCGGCGGCGTTTCCTCCAACCCCTGCCATTTCCAAAAACCGACCAATTCATCCCGGCTCGCCGCCGACACCGCCCACACCCGGTCAAAGTGCGCCAGCAACTTCATGTAGCCCGGATGCCGCGCCACGCTCTGTGGCCAGGTGATCTGCGAATATCTGAGTGGAATCGCGTCGTGGAAAATCGCCGCGGTGCGGCACCGACATGTGGCCAAAAAATCCGTTATTCCCGGTCGCTCGTCTTCTGAGAAGAGCTCGCTCGTCAAAAACCAATCGTCCGCCTGCACCCCGCGATCCCATTGCGGCCACCGCACCTCCCGCGCCGCCGGCCCGAGTTCATCCCCGAGCCGCGCGCTCACTCGCATCAGACCCGAACGATGGCCCGAGCCCCCGGCCTTGGTGACATCGAAAAAAATCATGATTGTTTGCTCTCGATCACCGCTTGGAACTCCGCGAGCAACCGAGCCGCGTTGCGATGGGCGTCGAAATTCTCCTCCACCCAGCGCCGCGCCGCGGCCCTCAACCGATCCGCAAATGCATCGTCATCCGCCAGCCGCCTCAACGCGGCGACCCAAGCCGCCGGCGCCTCCACCGGCGCGACGATCCCGCTCACACCATCTGTGATCGCCTCCGTCGTGCCCGCCGTCGGCGAAGTCACCACGAGCACACCACACGACATCGCCTCGGGAATCACGTTGGGCAGTCCGTCGCGGTCACCGCTCAGCGCGATCACCCCCGTATGCAGTGATACATCCGCCCATTCAAATTGTCCCCATACTTCGTGCTGCGGTAGATACCCGCAGAACGTCACCTCCGCCGCGATGCCGAGACTGCCCGCCAGCTTTTCCAACGACGGCCGCAGCGGACCCTCGCCGACGATGCGCGCGAGAAAAGGCACCCCCGCCGCCCTCAATGCCGCATAAATCCGCAACTGATAATCGAGCCCTTTTTTCTCCACCAGGCGCGCCACACAGATGAGGTGGAGCGGTTCCCGCGAGGCGCGCAGCCGCTTCATCGTCGGCAGAGGGTCCAAACCGCGGCGGATCCGAAGGATTTTTTCTTCAGGTATGCCCCGCGCCATCAGCGCCGAGCGTCCCATCTCCGTCGAGGTGTGGATGAACGCCGCGTGCTCCAACTTGTCGTTGAGCCACCAATCGCCGCCGTGCTCGTAAATATCGTAGGCGTGCGCCGCCGCGCTGAAACGGTGGCCGTCGAGCCGCCACAGCAGCCACGCGGCCGTGGCCGGCGCCCCGCCCCACGCCGCATGCACCAGCGCGGGCGGGTCCCTGCGGAAACTCCCGGCAAACAGACACGCAAAACCGGCGCCCAACATATTTTCCCAAAAATTTATCCAAGAAGGTGGCCGCCGCGTGCCGAGGCCGTGCAGCACCTGCTTGAGCACCGCCGGACGCCGCCAGCCTTCGTAAGGAATCATCCAAAACAGGGTCAGCAGGCGCCATTTGTTGAAACGCGTGACCGGGAAACCGCGAAACGAATTCGCGCCGCCCCACAATGAGAAAAGCCGCACGTTAACCCCGTGCGCCCGCATCGCGACGATCTCTCGCTGGAGAAACGTCTCCGTGCTTTTTGGAAACGTGGTGAAAAGGTAGGCGATGACAGGCTTCGATTCAGACAAGATGAGCCAGAAACTAGAGCCCTCGCCTCATCGCGGCCAAGCGGATTGCGCGAGAGACCGCGTCGGTGCTGCGTATTTCTGCTTTCAGACGGTGCGCAAACGGACACGACAGCCTTCGCTACTCGTGTTGAGCGGCGCGCGATGCTCGCTAACGCCCGCCCTCGACGAGTTTCAACTAAATCGCGACGTGCGCCATGAATCGCGCAATCGATTCGGCCAATTGCCTCCGGTCGGGGACGTGATTCGCATTGGCTGCGTCGAAATGCCGGCAAGCTTCACTATACCAAGCCATGTCCGCGGAATTTTGTTTTGCGATGTGATCGTAGTCCTCGCGAGCAAGGCTGTAATTGGGCGTAGCGCGCTCGGGATTCACATTATCGTGAGTCGCGCTCATCGGCCCCTCGATCTTGAATGTCCGCCTGAGTAAAAGCAGCGACTCCTGGTAGCGCTCAGAGATTCCAACAAACGCGAAATCCGCGGGCTTCCGTCCCGAAGTGTAGCGGGTGATCTCGTCCTGCATCAGATCGAGTTCGGCGAACTGCCGCAGCGACAGCCCCTTTCCATGAAGATAGATGCTCGCGGGATTGGAGGGATCGTGGCGGCGCAGAAAATGATGGTAGTTGGAAACCAGCCGTTGCACCGGATGCCGGACCATGGTGATCAACCGGCGCTCGGGCCAAAAGCGGTCATACGCATCCGCCATAAAATGGCCGTGGATACAGGTGGTGCCCGACGGCACCCCCTCGCGACTGAAGTCGGCGCTATAATTTGGCCAAAATCCCACGCCATGAATCTGCTTCAGGACATGGCGGAAACTAGTGCCCGCGCACTTCGGAATATGAACGCTTACGATCACGTGGCACATCTAAAAGACACACGTCCGATTACAAACGTTTTAAAAAAAACGCGTTTTATCCGATACCACCAAACCCGATTTCGTGTGGCTGATTAAACCGCCGCGTGCGCCGCGCTACCCGTGCTTAACACCGCCACCGTTGCCATTCCCGTTTGCCGGTGGGAACGCGCGGCGCTTCAGCTTCGCCCTCGCGATGTCGTTGGCGAGATTGACCACTTCATCGATCAACACCGTCGGATCTTCATCGTAGCGCAGCTTGAGAAAGTTGTCCCGCGTGCGCGTGTAGACCGAGAAATCACCCATCCACGCGTCGATAATGCGCGCGAAGTCCCCGGCGCTTTCAATTTTTCCGGAAGCCGCACCATTGCGGAAAAATTTCCACGTGAGTTGTTCCTGCGGCATGATGCCTTGGAAGGCGTCGAAGATAATCGGGCACTTAAAATGCAGCGCCTTCGCGCAGGTCGTGGTTCCACCGCGCGTCACAATGGCGTCACTCGCCTGCATGAGCAGGTGGACTATATCCGAATAGCCTTCGAGGTAGCAGTTGAACTCCGGATGATTCGCACGCCAGTGGACGAGTTCGTTGTAAGTATCCTTATTCTTACCGCAGATCACGATCACCTGAATACGGTCCGCATGCTTGGCGAGGGCGGGTAATAATTCCAGATGGTGATTCGCCCCGTTGCTGCCCGTCGCAAGAAATACCGTGAACAAATCAGGCCGCAGCCCAAGCCGCTTGACGCGCAAAGCCCCGCGTTCCTCCGTCGACACGGTTTCCAGAATTGCCCGCGGCAGCATCAGATTGCCCCGCACGCGGGATTTTTTCGGCGCGATACCCGATTTGACCGCATAATCCCGCGCGGTCGGCGTGCGTGAGAAATACAAATCGACGGAAGGCTCGATCCAGTTTCGCGAGTAACCCCAACCGCCGGAAAACTCGCCGCAATACGTGACGCACCGCACGCGATTTTCACCGAGCATCGCGCGCGCGAGCTGAAAATAACCGCGGTTCAGACAGTCATGCACACTGAAAATCAAGTGCGGCCGATACTCCTTCAGCACTTCGAGATAATAGCCACGACCAAACGTGACGCCGTTGGTGTTGATGTAGCTCAGCAGTTCCACAAACGCGTAGAAGGCCGAATGAATCCAAGGCGCCGCCTTTTGAATCTGGTTGTAGAAGCCCACGCCCGCGCGGTTCACGACCGAGGATTTCTCCAGCATCTGCTCGATCCGCACGTCGACCTCGTGGCGGTAAAGTTGGAAGCACCATTCCGCAAACGCCTCCGCGCGCGCGTCATGACCGCCACCGGTCGAAGACGTCAAAATAAGAATGCGGACTTTCGACATGCGGAAGGGTTCAAAGGAAAAATGCCGGCCGGATCGTAGCCCCCTCGAACATGAACGGAGCGCGGGCTCGCATCAAAGCGGTGGGCACGTTCAACGAGCTTGCTTGAAGACGATGCTCACGTTGGCCCCGCCAAACCCGCTCACGTTGTTGAGCGCGACTTTGGGTTGCGCGGAAAGCGTCGAGCGAATGATGTTCAGCCCCTCGCACTCAGGATCGAGATTGGTGATGTGGGCTGATCCGGGCATAAAGCCATCGCGCACCGCCAAGGCGCAGAACCCGCTCTCCATCGCGCCGGCGAGGGAGAGGCCGTGGCCGGTGAGCGCCTTGGTGCTGCTGATCGCGGGCCGCACTCCGGCCGGGTTAAAAATTGCCTTCAACGCGCGGGCTTCGGAAGCATCGCCGATGGGCGTGGAAGTGGCGTGGGCATTGACGTAGTCGACCGCCTCGGCCGCCGTGCCCGTGGCCCGCAAGGCAAGAGTCATCGCGGCGCGCAAACCGAGGCCTTCGGGGTGTGAGATCGCGACGTTATGCCCGTCAGAGGCCTGGCCCCAGCCGGCGACTTCACAATAAGGCATCACGCCACGACGGAGAACTTCGTCCTCGGTTTCCATCACCAACACCACGCCGCCCCCCGTCCCCACGAATCCGTCGCGCGCCGTATCAAATGGCCGCGATGCCGTCGCGGGATCGGCGGACAGCGAAAGGGCCCGCATACCGGCAAAGGGCAAAATCGCGTCCATATTACCGTCCTCGGCGCCGACCACGAACATGCGTTTTTGCCGTCCCAGCGCCAGGTCGTCGTAGGCAAAGCCGAGCGCGTGCGACGACGATGCGCACGCCGAGGCGAAGCCGCAGGAAGAGCCTTTGATTTTGAAATGCGCGACGAGGTTGAACTGCACCGCACCCGAGATCGAGGCGACGATCCCCAAGGGCGAGCAACGCATGACTCCGAGTTTGTGCATTCGCTCCAACATATGCCCCATCAGATAGGGCGAACCACCCGAGGCTGCGTATAAGCCGGTGCCTTCGTTCGACACATCGGCGTCATTCAGTTTGGCGTCGGCGATCGCCTGCTGCATCGCACACCAAGCATAGACCACGTGCGGAGACATGCCGCGCAATACCTCGCGCTTGATCGTGATCCCGGCCGGAAACGTCCAGTCTTCCGGGTCCGTGGAATCGGTGCTAAACCCGCGCACGGGCGCGGCCACTTTCACCGGAATTTCCGGCGATTGGAACGGCGCGTAAAGTTCGACGCCGTGGCGGAGTTCGCGGAGGCTCTGCGTGACGGAGGTCGCGTCGTTACCTATGCTGGTGATGAAACCGAGACCGGTGATGAAAACTCTGGGCATGCGTGGTGCAGGATAAAAAGCGGCGAACGCAGTGACCCGCGATGAAGCGGAGCGTTCGCGCTTGAGGAGGATTTGCGGTGAATTTCGCCAGTGAAACCTCAGTGGTCAACGCGGGAGATTGGCCACGTCGACCACCGCGATTATTCTCCTTCGTCCCGCTATCACCCCATGCGATACGCCGCTAAATAAAACCGGCGGTCGAAGCGACCGCCGATTGGTAAAAAGGACTGATTGAACGCCGAAGTTAGGCGTTTACCGCGACCCGGAGTGGCGTTGCGGGAACCGATGCATCCAATACACCTGCCTTGGGCGCCACATGATCCTTTAGTTCGGTCATCGGCAGTGGCATCACGGCCTCGGCGTAGCCAAAAGTGAGCGTAATTTCCTCCGCAATCGCGGCTTTTTCCTGACCTACCCGGATCGCGCCTTCAAACGTAGCGAGCGGCATTTTCATGCGCTTTGGCTTGATCGAAAGCGTAAGGATGTCACCCGGGCGGCAAACGCGGTGAGCCCGCACACCTTCGCAACCGGTGAAGTAGATCAAAGAAGAGCTGATAACCTTGCCGGGCTCGGGGGTGGCTCCCTCCAAAAGAAAGAGCACCGCCAGCTGGCCCAACGCTTCCAGCATGATCGAGGCGGGCATCACAGGATTGTTCTTAAAGTGACCCTGCAGAAAAAACTCCTGCCCCGTGATCTTATATTTGCCGTTAGCGCCGCTGGAGCTGACGGAGGCTTCATTTAAGAAGAGAAACGGGGGCTGGATCGGCATCACCGCCGCAATCTGCTCAATGGGCAGGAATTTCGTGGGTTTCGGCAACGACAAGCCACGGATTTTGCAATCAATGAAAGTTTTCACATCACCCACGGTGCGCAGATTGCGCAACTCGTCGTTGTTGATCGAAAGCTGGAGCACGTCTTCCACGAGAATCACGATCTCCATCATGGTCAGCGAATCGATACCAAGGTCCTCAATCAGGCGGAGGTCATCGTCGGCATCCTTAAGTTTGATCCGCAAATCGGGCTCCACGAAACGCTCAATGACGCCGATCACCACGGCGGGCACATGCTCGGGGTTTCCCGTCTTCCGGTATTGCACCGCAGACTCGAAAGCGGAGGGCGAGCAGCGTTTAAGTGCTTCGCGGAGCGCGGCTTCGTCCTCCGGAGCAAACGGTTTCGGCGGCGCCACAAACGGTTTGCTGGTGCCCGGGTTGGATTGAACTGCATCTGGCATTGTTTGTTTGTTCTAGGTTCGAGGCTTCGAATGTAAACCCAATTTCTTGAGCGCGATTCTTCGTGATCGCGAGCCCGTCCCAGCCTTGGTTCCGCCTCACGTAGCGGGTCCGTCACGATCGTCGACGCGCCATCGTCACGCTTGCCACCCCCCCCTCAGACACCTAACTCCCTTAATCGATCTACACGCGGCCCACCCGCCCGTTTAACCGTCCACACCCGCGCATGAGCGTCCCAGCCACCGCCAGCCCACCTGTTTACCTCATCACCCATGAGTTCTACCCGGTGCGCGGCGGCATCGCTACGTTCACTGAAGAAATCGCCAAAGCCACCGCCAGCCTCGGTTACGAGATCGAAGTCTGGGCTCAATCCGCCCCGCCTCACCACGAGAAAGCCTGGCCCTTCACCCTCCGCCGTCTGCCGCTCAAGGGCACTCACGACCTCTGGTGCCAGATTCAGCTCGCTCGCGAACTCATCCGCGCCCGCCGCCGTCTCCGTTACGCCACCGTCTATCTGCCCGAGCCCGGCCCCATGCTGACAATGATGCTGCTCCAGTTCTTTCGCGCCTTCCGCCCCAAGCAGCTCGTCCTCACCTTTCATGGCTCCGAGATCCTTAAATTCGCCAGCAGCCCCGTCCGTCGTGCTCTCGCCGGTCGCCTGATCCGCCACGCCAGTCGCATCAGCACGCTCACCAATTACACCCAGGAACTCCTGCTCACACATTTCCCCGAGGCGGCCGACAAAATCTTTCTCACCCCGGGCGCCCTTCGCTCCGATTTCGTCGTCGTCCCACCAAAATTCGCGACGCCGAAAAACAAAATCGTCATCCTCACCGTCGGCCGGATTCACCCCCGCAAGGGCCAGCTTCTCACGCTCCAAGCCCTCCAACTTCTGCCCGCTACCGACCGCGCCCGCCTCGAATATTGGATTGTCGGCGGTCAGAGCAAAGGCCGCTACGAACAAAGCATCCGCGCCGCCGCCGCCGCCACTCCCGATCTCGCGGTCCGCTTTTTGGGGAATATCCCGGACGACGAACTCACCACGATTTACGACCGCGCCGACATCTTTGCGATGACCAGCATCAACCACGGCAGCAGCATTGAGGGTTTCGGCCTCGTTTACCTCGAAGCCGCCGCCCACGGCCTGCCCGTCGTCGCGCACGATGTCGGGGGCGTTTCCGAAGCTGTGCAAGATGGACTCACCGGCCTGCTCGTGCCGCCCCACCGCCCCGCCCAGCTCGCCGCCGCCTTCGAAAAACTCATCCACGACTCCGCGCTTCGTCATCGCCTCGGCACCGCCGGTCGCAACTGGGCCGGCCGCAATTGCTGGAAAGAATCCGCCGCCGCCCTTTTTCGCCGTTCCGAACCCGCATCCGAATCGGCCGTCCCCTTCGCCGCCCGCCCATGATTCAATCCCGCTCCCAAGTCACGGTCCGCTACGCCGAGACCGACATGATGGGCATCGTTTACCACGCGAACTATCTCCCGTGGTTCGAGATCGGTCGCACCACCCTTCTCAAGGAACTCGGTCTGCCCTACCGCCAGCTTGAGACCGACGGCTATCGCCTTCCGGTCCTCGAAATCTCCGCCAAATACTCGCGCCCCGCGCTCTACGACGACATTCTCACCATCGTCACCTATCTCCGGGAAAAACCCCTCCTCCGCATTCGCCTCGATTACGAAGTCTTCCGCGGCAAAGAACTCCTTGCCACCGGTGAAAGCGTCCACGTCTTCGTCGATCTCCTAGGCCGCCCCGTGCGCCCGCCCGCCAGCGTCGTCGCCGTGATGGCCGCTGTCTTCACAGCCCCGGCGTAACCAACTCCGCCGCGTATTCCGCGAGCACAGACGCATCCGTCTCCGCCGCCCTCCCGCTTTGTAGGAGCGCACTTGCCCGCGCTTCCCCGGCCAGCTTACGCACCGCCCACACCGCGTGCACCCGCACCAGCGCCAGCTCATGCGCCGACGCAAGCCCCACCAGAGGCTCGATCAAGCTCATGTCGCCCAAATTTCCCGCCACGATACACGCGTTGCGCAACAGCCCGCCCAACTTCACCCGCTTGATCGGCGTCTTCCGAAAAACCTCCGCGAACCGCACCGGCGTCAGCGCCAAAATCTCCCGCACCGTCAGCCCCGCCAGCTCCCGCCGCGCGACGAGCAACACCTCGCGCCCCGCCTGCGCGAACCGATTCCACGGACACACTTCAAGACAGACATCGCACCCGTAAATCCGCTGCCCGATCCCCGCGCGCAGTTCCCGTGGGATGATCCCCTTGTTCTCGATCGTCTGATAAGAAACACACCGCCGCGCGTCCACCACCCCCGGCGCAGCGAACGCGTTGGTCGGACACGCGTCGAGACACCGCGTGCATTTGCCGCACAACAACCCCACGTCCGCAAAATCGCTCGCCTGCTTCCGCACCGGCGCATCCGCCACGAATTCTTCCCTCGTCAAAATCGTCGCTAAAAACAACCAGTTCCCATGGCGCCGCGAGATCAGCATCGCGTTCTTTCCGATAAATCCCAGCCCCGCCTTCGCCGCCCAACCGCGCTCCAACACCGGCCCCGTATCGACATAAGCACGATAGTCCTCCCGCGTCGCACCATACAGCTCCTCGATCACCTTTCCCGCCGCAACGAGCCCCACCTTCATCGTGTCGTGATAATCCTCGTGCAACGCATACCGCGCCCACGTCGCCC
>JACMRG010000267.1 GCA_014376585.1 Opitutaceae bacterium
CCCCTTACACCTCTTAAAGCGGGGCGGAGAGCTCGAGCCATGCGGGGTGGGCCTCGGCGTGGGCGGCAATTTCTTCCAGGATGGCGTTGGTGGGAGTTTGCGGAACCCAAGCCCAAACGCGGGCGGCTTTGGCGCTGTCGAGGACGACCCAAGGCAGATCGAAGGGGCGCGGGATGGGGTCGGATGCGATGGGATGCGGGCCGAATCGGGCGTCGCACCATGCGGTGAGTTGGCGGAGGGACATCGCGGAGGCGGCGCCGCCGGCGATGTTGGCGAGGCGGTCGGTGGCGGGGAGCTTGGGCGCGGCGAATTGTTTTTCGAGGAGAGGTAAAAGGTCGCGGGGATGGAGACAGTCGCGGACCTGATAACCATGACCGCCGAAACCGATATATTTAAGCGGACGGCGGCGAAGGTGGGCGTTGAGCCAGTAAGCGAAAATGCCCTGGTCAGCGCGGCCGAACTGACCGGCGCCGGCGAGGACACCGCAGCGGTTGACGAAGACGGGAAGGTCGAACGTCTCGCCATATTCGAGGGCGAGGGCTTCGCTGGCGAGTTTGGTGGAACCGTAGAGCGAGACGGGGGCGGCGGTGGAGAATTCTTCGCCGATGCCAACGGGGCTCACCGAAGGCGGGAGGCGGGAGGAATCAGGGGTGAGGCGGAAGGCGTCGGCGTGCGGTTCGACGGGGAGGCCGGCGAGGGGCGGGATAGAATAGACGCGGCTCGTGCTGAGGAGGATCAAGCCGGCGCGGTGAATTTTGCAGAACTCGAGGAGGTTGATCGTGCCGGTGAGGTTGTGTTCGACGAGTTGGCGGGAGCTGGTCTTGCCATCGACGCCGGCGAGGACGCTGGGGTTGGCGGCGGCGTCGATCACCCAATCGACGGACGGAAGGGTTTCGAGGTCGGAGGCGGCGCGCAGATCGGCGTGAAAGATTTTTACGCCGAGTTTTTTGAGTTCGGAGCGGTTCGTCTCACTGCCAGGCCGGATAAAATTGTCGAAACCATAGAGCTGATGACCGGCGCCCGAGGTGGCAAAGGCGCGAGCGAGCGTGCCGCCGACGAAGCCGCAGATGCCGGTGATGAGGATGCGCATGGGAAGGAGAGGCTTGCGGGGAATGGACAGGGCGGGAAGGGGAATTTTTTGGAGGGAAGGGATTGGGGGGGCCGGGAGGCCCCCCGCTACCTTGACGCGGGAGCTGACGGGGCGTTGGCTCGGCGGGCATGAGTCAATTGCGCGCGGATTACAAAGCGGTGTGGACCTCCTTATCCACGACCAAAGAGGACGCCTACATGGTCGTATCGGGCTACACGGATGAGGAGAAATTTCACGCGGACGCGGAAGATACGCTGAATATTTTGCGCGCGACGACGGGGATCAAAGCGGACGATATTTTTCTGGAGATCGGTTGCGGGGTGGGGCGCGTGGGGCGGGTGTTGGCGCCACTCGTGCGCGAGTGGATCGGCTGTGATGTGTCGCCGAATATGATCACACTGGCGGGGCGGCGGTTGATCGGGCTGCCGAATGCGCGCCTGCAGGAAATCTCGGGCTATGATTTGTCGCCGATCCCGGATGCGTCGGTCGATGTGGTCTATACAACCGTGGTTTTCATGCATTTGGAGGAATGGGATCGCTACACGTATGTGCTGGAGGCGATGCGGGTGCTGAAATCGGGCGGGCGGTTTTACTGTGACAACGCGGACATCGCCTCGGACGCAGGCTGGGCGATGTTTGAGGCGAGCCGGAAGATTCTGCCAAACGCGCGGCCGTCGCATATTTCGAAGTGTTCGTCGGTGCCGGAAATCGAGGCTTTCCTGCGCCGCGCGGGGTTCGCGGACGTGACGGTGGCGACGCGGCCGATGTGGGTGTATGGGTGCGGAGTCAAACCGTAGGGCTGCAGGGAGGACGAACGAGGCGCCATGCACGGATTTTATTTCATTCAAGATCTGGCGGTGATCCTCGTCGTGGCGGGGCTCGTCGGTTGGGCATGTCAGCGGGTGGGGCTGTCGGTGATCGTGGGTTTTCTGGTGGCGGGAATGGTGGTGGGGCCACACACGCCGCCGTTCTCGATGGTCACCGATGGCGGACGTATTGAAACGCTGTCGCAGGTGGGGCTCGTGTTTCTGATGTTCGCGATCGGACTCGGGTTGAGTTTGCGGAAGCTGCGGCGATTGGGGTTTGGACTGCTGCTGGCGACGGGCGCGGGAGCGTTGGTGATGTATTATCTCTCGCGGCTGATGGGGGCGGCGCTGGGTTGGGGCACGACGGAGGGGCTTTTTTTGGCGGGCATGCTGATGGTGTCGTCGTCGGCGATCATCGGGAAAATTTTGCATGAGACGGGCGCAAATCATGAGCGCGCGGGGCAGCTCGCGATGGGCGTCTCGGTGTTGGAGGACATCGTGGCGGTGGTGATGCTGACGGTGCTCACTTCGCTCGTGCAGCTCGGCGGAGCGGAGGCGGCGCAGGGCGCGGAAGGGGTGGGGGCGACGCTGCTGCATCTCGGGGCGTTTGTAGTGCTGGCGGGCGTGGGCGGACTGTTGCTGGTGCCGTGGCTGCTGAAGCAGATGAGCATCTCGGCGGACGAAGAGTTGCAGACGCTGGGGCTCGCGGCGTTGCTTTTTGGCCTGGCGGTGGTGGCGCAGCGCGCGGGGTATTCGCTGGCGCTGGGGGCGTTTTTGCTCGGAACCATCGTGGCCGAGACGCCCCACCGGCACCAGGTGGAGCGGACGTTTGCGGGGATGCGGGACGTATTCAGCGCGGTATTTTTTGTGTCCATCGGCATGCAGATCGATCCGCGGGAGTTGGTCGCGAACGCGGGGCTGATCTTCGGGGTGACGAGCTTCGTGCTGGTCGCGCGACCGCTCGCAGTGGCGACGGGGCTGGTTTTGATCGGGACGCCGCCAAAGGATGCCTTGCGCACGGGGCTAACAGGGACGCCCATCGGCGAGTTCTCGTTCATCATCGCGCAGTTGGGCGTGGGGGCGGCGCTGGTGCCGGCGAAATTTTATCCGCTGGCGGTGGGGGTGTCGTTGCTGACAACGCTCGCGGCGCCGGTGTTGACGCGGCGATCGGAGTGGATCGCGGGCCGTTGGATCGCACAGCAGCCCAAGTGGGTGGGGGCATGGCAGCGTTTTTACCAAAATTGGTTGGAGCGGCTGAAGCGGGAGCAGAAGCGCAGTCCGCTGTGGCAACTCAGCCGGAAGCGTTTTGTGCAGATCGGAGTGGAGATGCTGGCGGTGAGCGGGCTGCTGCTTTTCTCGGGCCAACTCTTCGCGGTGGTCCAGAGCTGGTTGGGCACCGACTGGGCGTTTGCAAACGGGCCCGAGATAATTTTTTGGACACTGCTGAGCCTGATCCTGCTCGCGCCGGTGGTGGCGATCTGGCGGAACTGCTCGGCGCTCGCGTTGCTGTATGCGCAGGTATCGACGCGCGGGCATCCGCAGGCGGCGCGGCTCGCGCCGCTGATCGAGACCGGGCTGAAGGTTCTGGCCGGGGCGGGGCTGTTCTTCTGGCTGGTGGCGATTTTACCCGCGGAAGGCACGGCGCGGTGGTTGCTACTCGCGAGCGCGCTGGTGGCGATCGCGGCGCTGGTGCTGCTGCGGCAGAAACTTATTTATTGGCACAGCCAGCTGGAAGTAGAGTTGCACAGCGTGATCGAGACGGGCGAAAGCCGGATGACGGCCACGACGGCGCCATGGCTGCAACCGCATGGAGACTGGCAGCTCCAGATGATTGATTGCACGCTGCCGGACCTCGCGGACTGCCAGGGGCCCAGCATCGCGGAACTTGAGTTGCGCTCGCGCTCGGGTTGCTCCGTGGTGGGCACCGAACGGCAGGGTTTCATGACCCCGCTGCCGGCGCCGACGGCAGTGCTTTATCCGCGCGACAAGGTGCTGCTCCTCGGCACACCGGAGCAAGTGCGTGCGGGCAGGGTCATCTTGGGCGCGGTCTCGGGCGCCCCGGTGGCGGAGTCGTTGTTTGAGGAAGTGCGGATGGAAGCGCTGGCGGTGCCGAACGACAGCCGGGCGGCGGGTCGGACGCTGGGAGAATTATCGCCTTCGCAAAAACACAAGGTGCAGATCGCGGGGCTGCACCGCGGCGGATTGCGGGTGCTGAATCCGGGGGCGGACGAGCGCGTCCGGGGCGGGGATGAATTGCTGACCCTCGGGGCGTTGGATCATCTGCGCGATTTCAAGGATTGGCTGCAGGAACCGGCGGATTAGCGGCGGGGCTAGGCGCAAAAAAAACGCGCCGGGTGGCGCGCTTTTTAAGAATGGGAACTGACGTGGGGCTTAGTTGGAACCGTGAGTCTTAGTCGCCTCGGTTTTTTTGGCCTCGGGGGTTTTTTCTTCCTCGGGGTCGTCCTTGGAGGATTTTTTGAATTCTTTGATGGACTGGCCGAGGCCCTTCGCGAGGGAGGGTAGCTTGGAGCCACCGAAGAGGACCAAGAGAATGATTAGGATGATACCGAGCTCAGGAGCACCCATACCGAGGATGCCAGCGAGGATTGGGGCGGGAGCGGTCATAGTGGGTGCAACGTAGGCTGGGGGTCGGGTCTGTAAAGCGGGAAAGCGATTTAGGCGGCGGAGGAGGAATCATTACGGTGAGGTCGAGAAGACCACTTCATCGCCCAGGTTCGGCGCGCCGGCGGTGATGAGGGTGCCGAGGGTGTGGCCGCGAAGTTGGCGGGTGGCACGGAGACGGGCGGTTACGCGGAGATCGTCGGTGCGAGTGAGGAGCTCGCGGTCAGGCGCGAGCGCAGAGGAGGGAGCGGATGAGGCAATGTCGATGAGAGCAAAATGGCGAAGAATATCCACGGCGAGCACCCGGCCTACGATGAGGTGGGGGCTAGGAGCCAGCGAGGAGGCGGACGGGGATTTCCCGACGACAGCAGGGGAGGGCGCGGAGCGGCAGGCACCCAGCAAAAAAAACACCGCCAACGGCGTGAACGCGCGGGCGGTGTTGGTTTTCATGCGGACGGCGCGGTGGCGCTGACCTGCGGCTTTAAGACGATTTGGGCCCGGGGATGACGGGCGAATAGCCTGGCATCGCGGGACCGCCGGGCAGGCCGGGGAGGCGCGCGGTGGCGGCAACTTTGAGCAGGTTCTGGGCGTTGTCGATTTGCTCGGCGTCGAAGAAACCGTGGAGCTGGCGAATGCGCGTGGGGTGACGCATCTTGCGCAGCGCCTTGGCCTCGATCTGGCGGATGCGCTCGCGGGTGACTTTGAATTGTTTACCGACCTCTTCGAGGGTGCGGCTGTAGCCGTCCACAAGACCGAAGCGGAGCGAGAGCACGCGGCGTTCGCGCTCGGTGAGGGTGTCGAGGACGTCGATGATCTTTTCGCGTAGGAGCGAATAGGCCGTCATGTCGTAGGGATTCTCGGCGGACTTGTCCTCGATGAAATCGCCGAAGGACGTGTCGTCGCCGTCGCCGACCGGGGACTGGAGCGAGATGGGCTGCTGGGCCATCTTCATGATCTGCTGCACGCGCTCGACAGGCAGGTTCATCTCGTCGGCAACCTCTTCGGGCGTGGGCTCGTGGCCGAATTCCTGGAGGAGCTGCTTCTGGACCTGCATCACCTTGTTCAGCGTCTCGATCATGTGGACCGGGATGCGGATGGTGCGGGCCTGGTCGGCGATGGAGCGGGTGATGGCCTGGCGAATCCACCACGTGGCGTAGGTGGAGAATTTGTAGCCGCGGCGATATTCGAATTTCTCGACGGCCTTCATGAGGCCCATGTTACCCTCTTGGATGAGGTCGAGGAATGAGAGACCGCGGTTCGTGTATTTTTTCGCGATCGAGATCACGAGGCGGAGATTGGCCTCGACCATCTCGGTCTTGGCCTGATGGGCCTCGCGGATGTGGACATTGCTCTGCGCGACGACGGCGAGCATTTCGGCGGGAATGATGCGCTGGGCGGCCTCGATCTGCTTCAGGCGGATGTGGATCGCCTTCGTGTCGATGGCGGCGTCCTTCTTCGTCTTCGGGTGTTTGGCGCGGTCGAGCTGCGCAAGAAGCGTCTCGATTTCCTCAAGCGTGGGTTTCAGCGCTTCGAGGTATTCCTCGTAGACTTTGAGTTTGAAGAAGAATTTGCCGAAGGTCGCGCGGAGGACGTTTTCGCGTTTTTTGAACTTCGCGAGGATGCGCTTTTTGTCCACCTCGGTGCGGGCTTTCTGGTATTCGTCCCACGCTTCGGCGGTGCCGGCCTCGGATTTCTGCGTGAGTTCGACGAGTTTTTCGAGGCCCTTAAAATAGGCCTCGCGGGACTCGATGCGCTTATCGATGACGATGCGGTCGAAGCGTTCTTCCCGGGTGAGGAGCTTCGCGCCGAGGCTGCCGATGTGCGCGCCGACGGCGGAGGCAACGAAGAGGGCTTCCATGGCCTTGGCTTCGGCGTTCTCGATGCGTTTGGAAATCTCAACTTCCTGTTCGCGCGTGAGCAACGGGACCTGTCCCATCTGCTTCAAATACATGCGGACGGGATCGTCCAAGATGTCATTTTGCGACGTGCGCGATTCTTCTTCCTCGGCCTCTTCCTGACGGGCCTTGAAGTCTTCGACCTGATCCGGCTCGAGGATCTCGATTTCAAGGTTCTGCAAAATGGAGAGGACGTTATCGATTTCCTCTTGGTTCTCGACGGATTCGGGCAGGGCCTCGTTGATGTCGTCGAATGTGAGATAGCCCTGCTCCTTAGAGTGACGGATCAGCTGGCGAATCTTTTCGTTGATACTACCGGGCGCGGCAGGAGCACCCTCGGCTCCTTCGACGGTGACGGGTGGCTGGCCTTCCAGAACGGTTTCGACGGCTTCGGATTGGGCGGTGTCGGCAGACTTGGCTTTACGCGGCATAAGTAAAAAATAAACGGAGGACAGAAAAACGCAAAAACGCGCTCAACCGACGAGGTTGAGCGTGATGGGAAGGCGGAGCTGACGTTGTAATTCTAAGCGTTCTTTCAAGAGTGAAATTGGGTCAAAATCACTGTCCGGTTGGGGGTTGGCCAAGGCAAGTTCTATTTGGCGGAGCCGGGGCTCCAGCGCCCGGGCGCGGAGTTGCTGCAAACCGCCCGCGGCGACCTTGGCGGGATCGTCCAATTCGAGGGCATTGAAGATGAGGGTGGCGACGAGGGTGCGCTCCTCGGGAGTTTCCAGAAGGGCGTCGAGATGTTCGCGGCCGGGCCAGCTGTTTTGCTCGAACTCGGCTAACACGCGGTTGAGCAGGGCCCCGGCGATGTGACCGGTGTCGATCCACGCGTGGGGAATGGCGGCGGCGAGGGGTCGGCCCAGTTGCTCGTGGTTGAGGCAGAGCATGAGGAGGTGGTGTTCGGCCGTATCAGTCGTGAGGGCGGGAATGGGCGCCGAGGCGGGCGGGGCGGGGCGGGCGGCGGCTTGGCGGCTTTGACGATTGAGCGCGGTCTGGAAATCGGCGGCGAGGGCGGCGAGGGGGAGACGAAGGTGGATCGCGACTTCGGAAAGAAATTGGGAACGGGCGACCTGACTCTCGGCAGCGGAAATGAGCTCGTAGATGGACTGGGCGGCGCGAGTTTTGTGCTCGGAGGTCGCGTTGGCGGGGTCAGGAAGCGTGGCATGGCAGGCGAAGGCCATGGCGCTCTGGGCACCGCGGCGGACCTCGTCGTAGGCGGGCAGGCCGCGTTCGAGAAAAAGCAGGTCGGGGTCGAGTTTAGAGGCGCCGGCGAGCGTGAGGAAGCGCACTTCCAAGCCGGCTTTCAGCGCCATCGGGAGGAAACGGAGCGCGGCTTTTTGGCCGGCACTGTCGCTGTCGAAGAAGCACTCTATCTGCGTGTGATAACGACGAAGTAGGACAAGTTGGCCTTCGGTGATCGAGGTGCCTTGGGGGGCGATGGCGGTTTTGAGGCCGACGGACCAGCAGCGCAGGGCGTCGAGCTGGCCCTCGACGATAACGAAGGGCTTGCCGTCGCCGACGTTGGAACGTGCGCGGTCGAGATTGAAGAGCAGGTTGCCCTTGGTGAAAATCGGAGTTTCGGGCGAGTTGACGTATTTGGCGTCTTTCGCCGGGTCGTCTTCGGGCGTGAGATCGGTCTGGCGGGCGGTGAAAGCGACGACGCGGCCCTGATGGTCGCGGATCGGAATCATGAGGCGGCCGCGGAAACGAGAGCGGAGCGAGTGAAGGGTGATCTCGGCGTTGTCGTAGATGAAAAACAGGCCGCACTGGCGGAGGGCGTCTTCGGAGAATTTCTTCCGCATTAAAAAAGCCCCCAAGCCGCTGCCGGTGGCGTCGGCGGGGCCGATCTTGAATTCATCGGCGAGTTCGAGGGGGAATCTGCGCTGTTCGCACCAGAGCTTGCGCATGAAGTCGCCGGTGGGGTCGCTGGCCTTGAAGGCTTGGTGAAAATGTTCCGCGGCCTGTTCGTGGAGATCGTAGATTTCTTGGCGCAACGAGCGTTCCTCGCGGCTGGGGCCGCCGGAGCCTTCCTCGTATTCGATGGGAATGTTGAAGCGCTGGCCGAGGGCTTCGACGGCCTCGGTGAAAGAGAGCTGTTCGGTTTCGCGGACGAAGCTGATGGCGTCGCCGGCTTTTCCGCAGCCAAAGCACTTGAAGATGCCCTTGTCGGTATCGACGTTGAAGGAGGGGGTCTTCTCGTTGTGAAACGGGCAGAGGCCTTTGAGGCGCGCGCCGCCGGCTTTGCGGAGGGTGACGACCCGGGAAACCACATCGGCGAGATTCACGCGCAACTTCAGGTCGCGGACGCAGGTGGGTTTGATGGCGGGCATGGAGCGGTGGGCAGAGGAGCGAGTGACACCCCTCACTAAAGGGACCGGACACGCACCGAAGAATGCACTTTCAACCCGAGAAAGGGGCTGTCAAGTTTCGCGGCTTATTCAGGAACCATTGCCCGTTCGCGGGCGACATATTGCCATCCATGCGCCGCCTTTTATCCATTGCCCTGCTTGTGATCAGCTTCGCCCCCGCCGTCGTGGGCGTGCGAGGTGCCGAGACGATGCCTCTGCCCGCGCCCGTGCCCAAGGCACCGAGCGTGGCCGCGGCTCCGATGGCGCCGGTGTGGGAGGCGAAACTCGCGAGTTTTGACGACTACGCCTATGAGCGAAACGTGGAGGCGCTGATCTCGGCCTTTGAGAAATCGTCGGGGCGGAAATTGGTGCCCGGTGAAAAGAAAAAAGTGGGGCTGAAGATCTACGCCGATTCGGGTGCGGGCATGGCTACGCCGCTGCCGCTGGTGCGGGGTGTCATCCGCGCGTTGGTAAATCGCGGTTTCGCGAACACGGATATTTTCCTGGTGGGTCTGAACCAACTGCGCCTGCGCATGACGGGTTATCTGCCGTCGCTCGTGACGGGTGAAACGGCGTTTAAGGGCAACGCAATCTACGTGCTGGAATCGGGCAAGTTCTATGATCCGGCCTGGTTTTACGACAGCCCGTTGCCGCAACGCTTCGATCCGATTTTTGCGGAATCGCAGACCAAGGATTTTGCCAACAACTCTTCGAAGGACGAGGACCGCAAGAGCTTCCTCGCGACCCCGCTTTTCTTTGACGCGGATTTTTGGATCAACCTGCCAGTTTACACGGATCACCCGATCCTCGGCGTAAACGGTGCGCTGGTGAATGCCACGCTGTGGAATGCCTCGAACACGGCGCGCTTCTTCCGCTCGCCGGCCAACGCGCCGGCGGCGGTGGCGGAGATGAGTGCGATCCCCGAGCTGCGGCAGACGTGGGCTTTCACGATCACGAGCTTGGAGCATTACCAATTTATCGGCGGACCGTTCTTCAATTCGCTCTACAGCAAATCGGAGCCGTTGATGTGGCTAAGCACCGATCCGGTGCTGCTTGATTCGTTGATGCGCGCGAAAATCGACAAGGCGCGCAAACAGGGCGGATTTGAAAATATCTCCGAAGAAATCCGGACGTTGGAATTCGCAGAGACGCTGGGCGTGGGCTCCACGCGGATCAAGAAGGCGACGATCATCGAAGTGCCCTGATAGAGGCGGGAGGAGGGAGACGAGGGGCGAGGGGTATGCCGGTGGCGCGCGGAGCGCACAGCCCACTCGAGGCGGGGTTTGGCGCCCCCTATGACGGACTCAGGCTTTGCGGGCGGCCAGCATGAGGGCACTGCCGTGGATGTTAGGGTGCTGCTCGATTCGAAAATCGGTGAAGCCAAATTTCTCCAAGGCGCCGACAATCTCGGATTTCACCATCCAATAGCTATAAACTTCCCCGCCGCCGCAGAAGCCTTTCCAGTCGAGCGAAGGGCCGTAGTTGAACCGATGCACGGTGTGCTTGTAGCCGGCGTGCGCGGCGGGGAGGGCTTCGGAGAATTTGGCGCCGGGCACGGGGTTTTTTGCGACGAACTCGGGATCGTAGAAGACGGTCCAGAGGAAGATCGCCTTGCTGCGACGGCCGAGGAGCTCGAGGAGTTCGACCGGGTTCGTGAGGTGATAGAGGATACCGCACGCGATGGTGATATCGAAAACGCGATTGGTGGTGTGCAGGTAGGAGAGCACATCGCCGAGGAGAAACCGGGTGTGGCTGCTCATGCCGAACGTTTCCTTGGCGATGAGACATTTCAGATAGGCGCGGGTGTTGGCTTCGATGGCGGTGACACTGGCTGCACCGAGGCGGTCGATGAGATAGGTGTGCGCGCCTTCGAGGGGACCGAGTTCGAGGATGTCGCGACCGGCGAAACCGCCGGTGAGCCCCATCTCACCGAAGCGGTCGTGGGCCCATTGCATGCGGGGGTCGTCGAAGAGCGGAGTGGCACCGGCCTTGAGTTCGGGTCGGCTGGCGGGCGGCGCCGAGGACCATTCACCGGCGAAGATATCGAGGGCGTTTTGATCGGACGGCGGGACGCCGAAGTAGTGCTTAAAGTCGGACATGAAGGGCAGGTGGCTGGGAGCCGGGAGCGGAGAGCTGAGAGCGGTAGGGAGCGGGAGGGCAAACTGAAATCCGCCCTGCTTTATCAGTTTGGCATCTCGTAAACTTCAACCAAGGCGATGCCGGTGGCACCGTCGAGGCCGCTCATCTGGGCGGTGTAGCTGCCGGGGGGCAGCGTGATGAGCATCACGGCGTCGAGGCCGGAGCGGGTCACGGTGTTGCGGGTTTCGCGGAGGGCGAAGGCACCTACTTGGACGGCGGCGGCGCGGAGCGTGGGTTGGGCGGCGGCGGGGGAATCCCAGTCGTCGTTTTCGCGGAGGAGGGTGTCGCCACGATAGATTTTCAAATAGGGATCGAGGAGCGCGCCGGGGAGGTTGAAGGGCGCGTCGGCCAGCGTGGGGCCGATGGCGCGGACGAGATAGGTCTTGGGGCCGGGACCGCTGACGACGAAGCCGGCGATGATGATGTCGCCACCGGTGCCGACGAAGCCGCGGGTGGAGAGGTTGGCGAGTTTGATGGCGGGATCGAGCGGGGTGTCGGCGTCATAGGCTTCGAGGATGACCACCCCGGAAGAGCTGTCGGGGCTGCTGACGAGGGCGGTGTAGCCGCCGGGCGCAAGCGTGACGAGGATGACGGCGTCCTTGGAACCGGATTTAAGGGCGAAGGCACCGACACGGGCGGCGGTGCTGGAGATAGTGGCGGGGGTGACGGTGGAGAGGGTGCCGGTTTGTTGCTCCCAATTGTTGTTGGTAGCGACGAGAACGGCGGGGTTGGCGGCGGTTTGGAGCGTGAGAATGGGGTCGACGAGGGTGCCGGGGACGCCGAAGGCGGCGAGGCCGGGGCCGACGGCACGGAGGAGGACTTGCTTGGGTTTCGAGCCCGTGATGACGAAGCCGACAATCAGGGAGTTGGCGCCGGTGCCGGCGACGCCGCGGGTGGCGACGTTGGCGAGCTGGGTGGTGGGCGCGACGGTGATGGGATTGACGGTGAGCGTGACGGTGGTGCTGACCACCGTGTCGTCCGGCGTCAGGGCGGAGAGATAGTAGCGGCCGGCGTCGCCGAGCTGGGCGAGGGTGGAGTCGGGCTTGGTCGGGTCTTTGGTCGTAAAGAGCTCCTCGAAGGCCGTGCTGCCGGTGGGGGAAAAATACCAGGTGTTGGCGTGCAATGCGTCGGTGCTCACGGTGGCGGAGCCGTTGACGGTGACGGAGAGACTGGCGGAGCTGGCGACGTTGACGGTGGTGCCGACAGGCTGGGTGGTGATGACGGGTTTCGTGATCGTGGAGCCGTAGAGGTAAGTGGCGGCGGCGGCGTCGTCCGACTGGGGTGTTTCGACGTTGCTGACGGTGCTGTTCATGATGGCGGAAACAGATTGCGCGGGAGTGTCTTGATCCGGGTGGTTGAGCGCAAGGACGTGGCCGAATTCGTGAAGGAGGACACGGCGAAGATCGGTCGCGGTGCGGAGGGTGCCGCGGTAGGAATTCCAAGTGCGGGTGCTATTCACGAGGACATCGGCTTCGGTTTTCCGGAAAGTGGAGCTGGAGAGCGTGACGGCGAGGGTGCGGCTGTCGAAGGCTTCACCGTAGATGGTGCCGGCGAAGACGACATTGTTGATTTTATTGCCGTAGACGGATGTGGTGCCGGTGCTTTCCGCGGAGGTGAATTTGGTGCGGGTGGTGGCGGCGTTCCAGTCGGTGAAGATGGATGCGGCCATGGAGTTCCAGCTCGTGGCGCCGTCGTTGAGCGGGAAGGCAACGGAGGTCGGCTTCGTGGCGTCGAGCTGCAGCAGCATGGGGATGGTGCCGGAGGGCCAGGAGTTGCCGGCGAGCAGGTAAGCGTGGGCGGTCGGCGTGGTGCAGAGCGCGAGGGTCACCGCGAGGATGGAGACGAAACGGAGCGAAGTCATGAGGACGGGCACTTAGTTTTGAAGCGCGGCGGGGGCGGGTGTGGCGAGGGCCTGCAGGACGCTGGTTTCGAAGTCGGCGGGAGAGAGGGCTCGGGCGGCGGATTTCAGGCGAGCGGCGGCGGGAGCTTCAAGGGGCAAGGCGACTTCGGTAGTGGATTCGAGCGGGGTGCGATTCTCGCGGGCGACGTAGTCACGCTGGGTGGTGGCGTCGTGGAGGACACGGTAGCGGCCGTGGCCGGCGCCGATGAGTGGGCAGAAGGTATGGCCGTTGCGGGCGACGAAAACGATTTCGCGGTCACCGATATTAAACTTAGGCATGCCGGCGACTTCGAGGGAATCTGAGCCGACGGTGCCGCCGAGGAAAACGAGGGTGACGCTATCGGCGGTGGGTGCGGTGCCTTTGAGGGTGCGTTCAACGCTAAAGGTGACGTAGGTGCGGATGGGGCGACCGGGGGAAGTCTCGTCGTAGGCAGAGCGGAGGGCGGTGACTTTGCCACGAACAATGGATTCGGCTTCGGCGACGAGTTCGGGAAAAGTCGGCGGGACGACGGACATCGCTTGGGCGGCGGGTGCGGAGAGGAGGAGAGCAGCGGCGAGGGCGAGGAGAGGGCGGAGGTGCATGGGCGGAAGCGAGGAAGGATAGACGGTCGTGCAGCAGACTGTGTCAGGAGAACGAGCGGCCGGGCCCGGAGGTCCCGGCGCCACCTCAGGCGGGGTTTCGCTTTTTCCAAGACTCTACGATCTGGCGGATGGTTTCTTCGAGAGATTGGGTGATGTCCCACGACGGATAGTGGGCGCGCATTTTGCGGAGATCGCTGTAGTAGCAGATGTGGTCGCCGGCGCGGTTCTCGTTCACGTAGGTGTGGACCTGCGGCTTGCCGGTAAATTTTTCCGCGATCTTAAACGCTTCGAGGACGGAGGTGCTGTTGGCTTTGCCGCCGCCGAGATTATAGACTTCACCGGCGCGCGGGGCGGCGACGAAGGCGGCCATGAAGCGGGCGACGTCGAGGGAGTGGATGTTGTCGCGGACTTGTTTTCCCTTGTAGCCGAAGACGCGGTATTCGCGGCCTTCGAGGTTGCACTTCACGAGGTAGGAAAGAAAGCCGTGGAGCTCGACACCGGTGTGGTTGGGGCCGGTGAGGCAGCCGCCGCGGAGAGCGCAGGTGGGGAGGCCAAAATAGCGGCCGTATTCCTGGACCATGACATCGGCGGCGACTTTGCTGGCGCCGAAGAGAGAGTGCTTCGACTGGTCGATGGTGAAGGTTTCGGCGATGCCTTCGGCATAAGCGGGGTCAGCATAGTCCCAGCGCGTGGCGAGCTCGGTGAGGGCGATGCGGTTGGGGGCGTCGCCGTAAACTTTGTTCGTGCTCATGTGCACGAACGGGGCCTCGGGCGCATCCTGGCGGGCGGCTTCGAGGAAATTGAGCGTGCCGACGGCGTTGGTGTCGAAGTCGTCGAAGGGAATCGCGGCGGCACGGTCGTGGGACGGTTGCGCGGCGGTGTGGACGATGACGGAAGGGCGGACGGATTTGACGAGGGCGAGGACGCCGGCGCGGTCGCGGATGTCGAGCTCGTGGTGGACGAAGCCGGGGAGGTCGGCGGCGAGGCGGTTTTGGTTCCAGCGGGTGTCACCGGACGGGCCGAAGAAGACGGCGCGCTGGTTGTTGTCGACGCCGTGGACGGTGTAACCGAGCTCGCGGGCGAAATAGACGCAGACTTCGGAGCCGATGAGGCCGGAGGAACCGGTGACAAGGAGAGTTTTTTTCATGCCGATGGAGTGAGTAACAAAGGGGAGAGCAGGTCCCAATCCGGGGTGAGTTTCAAGCGTTTGAAATCTCTTCCCGTGTCACAAGCAGCTACGACGACGCTGCGCGCAAGGCAAAGCATCCGAGGGTTTTATTTCCCGCATCCCACGCTCTGTTCCAAACGATTTCGTGAACGCGGAGGCCGGAGCGATTCATTTTTGCGGGGGCTCGCTGATGGCGAGCCAGCCGTCGTGCGTCGTCGCCCCATCGATCGTGAACACTAGGATCGGCTGACCCCGCCAAGCCTCGGGCACCGGAAGTTCCAAGAATTGCCACTGCGCGCCGGGATTGGCCGGACGCGCGTCGATCCGTTCGTGGGTGGCGACGAGTTCGATAAACAGGTGGTTGCCGGCCTCGCGCGGATCGCCGCCGACGGCGAAGCACAGGGGTTGGGGGTGTCGGAAACGGCCCGAGCACGATCGAGCCGGTTGCTTGACCGGTGCTGTCCCAGGAACTCCACGCGCGAGCCGGCGCGGCCGTGAGCAACGCGCCGCCAGGAAAAATCCCACCCTCCAAAAAATTATCGCGAACGTCCCCGGCGACGTTGGGCAGGGTGGGCAGGTAGCTCGGGGCGGCTGCGGCGGGGAGCATCTGCCAGGGCCGGTCCGGATATTGAAGATACCAGCTTTCCGGCAAAATGGGGATCTTCGCCGGCACGCCGCGGCGGATCGCATCGCCGGATTCCTTCGAGTGGAGATTTTTCGGCGCGGGTTTTACATAGTCGGGCAGTTGGAGTGGGACGGCGGCCGCGGAGGCCTCGGGCGGCCCACGCCACCGCTGGCGGCCGCGCAGCGAGTTCCCAAATCAACAGCCAGGCGAGAAGGAGACGCGGGATAAAGTATTAGGAATCGGCGTTGACGAGGCCGGGCCTAGCCCAGGTGTCGGCGCGGATGCGGTAGAGGACGGTGGTGGTGAAAAGAACAAACGCGACGACGAGGTGCGCGCGCATCCATCGCCGGGGATGGGGCCGCAACGCCCAGACGAGCAACAACGCGACGAAGCCCGCACCGATTCCGCGCAGCGCCGCCCACGAAAGCGTGCTGGCGAGGTGGGTGCCGAAGAACGGCCAGACGACGAGCCGGCTCCCGGCGACCGTCAGCATCTTGGCGAGGCTAAACGGCTCCGGCGGTTGCGCGAAGTAGCCCGACCCCGTCGTCTTGAAAAAATAACCTTGGATCGCGGCGCACGTGCCGGCGACGAGCAGCGCGGCGACGGTATCGGCGTTCCGCTCGCGCTAAAACCGCCAAGCGAAGAGGCGCAGAAACGGGATCACGAACGGCCCGCTGAGCCCGACGAAAAAAACGAGGGCGAGATTGCCGAGACCTCGTGCCCCCGACGTCGGCCGAGGCAGCAGCGTTTGCAGCAAACGGAAAAACGCGGTGGTTCAGTGGAGATTGGTGATGTTGAAGAAAACATCCCCCGTGTGCGCACCGCGAGCGCGAACGAACGGACGAGCCAATTTTTGCCGGGCAGGTCGCAGCGCGGTGACGCCAAACGCAAGGAGAGCAGAAAGGTGACGAGCAGCGCAGCGCCGTTGTAGGAGGGGGGCCAGTGCGCGATGTCCACCGTGTGGCTCGCGAGCCAGGCGACGAGTCGTGGCAGTGTGTGCAGATAACCGCGATGAGGCGTGAGCAACGCCTGCGGCCCGAGGTGTTCGTTTTTGAGGAGATTTTTTGAGGAGATGGACAACGCCGTCCCCGGCCCAGAGCTGCGGTGTGGTCAGCGCCCACGGTTCGTGCGCGATGAGCAGGGCCGATGGCGGCAAGAGCAACCCCCCACGAGGTTATCAACGATGACGCGGGGGGGGGGGCTCGCTGCGCGGGTCGAAACTGGATTTCAAAGCGGGCCAAAACGGGCTTTGGCCCAGGCAACGAGCCAAGTAAGGGGGTCACGGATCATGCGGACTTTTTTTCCTTCTTTGAATGAGCGGGAGTTGTAGGCGATGGGGATTTCGATGGGGCGGTGGCCGGCGCGGATGAGTTTCATGAGCAGCTCCCAGTCGAGGTCGAAGCGGTTGCATGTAAGCGTGATTCCGTTGAGGGCGTCGCGGCGGAAGACCTTATACATCGTGAACGGGTCTTTGAGCCAGATGCCGAGGGAGGCATTGATGAGGAGGGTGAAGCCCCAGTGGGCGCAGTTGAGCACGAAGGCCTGGATGGGCTGGTCGTCGAACTTGCGCATCGCAAATCCGTCGCCGGGACCGTGGCGGGAGCCGAGGACGAAGGTGCGTTCACCGGTGGCGAGGGGGGCGAGCAGCTTCTCGTAATCGTCGAGCGAGTATTCGAGATCGGAGTCTTGGATGAGGAGCACGTCGCCGGTGGCGCGGGCGAAACCGGCGCGGACGGCGTGGCCTTTGCCGCGCGGTTTTTCTTCGAGAATTATGGTGACGCGCGGGTGGCCGCGGTAGGTCTCGACAATGGCGCGGGAGCCGTCGGTGGAGTTGCTCTCGATGAAGATGAGTTCAAGTTCCCAGCCGGCGACGGACTTGGCCACGATGGCGTCGAGGGCGGTGGGCAGGGTCGCGGCCTCGTTAAAAATCGGAACGATGACGGATAGCTTCAAAACTGAAGACGAGAGAGGAATCACCGTGAAACGTTGGCGGGAGAGACTGGCAGTTGGCTATTTCTTTTTTCGAGACGACGCACCCCCCAAGTGGTCGCCCCGAGGAGGACGAGACCGAGGCCGAAAAGGCTGAGCGCGAGGCTGAAGCGGCGCGGCCGATAGGTGAATTCGAGATGGTGTCGGCCGGCGGTGGGGATGGCCACGCCTTTGAAGGCGTGATTGACGCGGAGGTAGCTCACGCGTTCGCCGTCGAGGGTGACGCGGAAATCTCGGGCGAGCCAGGCCTCGGTGAGGACGGCGACGCCGGGTCCGTTGGCGTCGATGTCGAAGGCGGTGGTGTTGGCAGTGAGACGGTAGTTGCGGGCGGAGGTGACGGTGCGCGGGGCGAGCGTGGTGGGGAGATCGGGGCGGCGGGCGGGGTCACTGGCCTGCATGGCGGCGAAGGGCCGGCCGTCGCCGGTGGCGATCTGTTTCGCGAACTCTTTCGGAGTCTCGTAAGTGGCGAGGCGGTCGGTAAAAAAGGCGCGGGGCCAGGCGGTCTCGCTGCGATAGACGTCGAGGTCGGCCATCAGCACGGGGGAAAGCTGGGCGCCGAGGAGGCCTTGATTGCTCTTGTAGTCGAGGTAGTGGCGGACGTTCAGGAAATCATAAAAGGGGCGGAGCGGTGCGAAGGTCGCAAACTCCTGATAGAGCCGCCAATCCCAGATGCGGACGAAAGCGCAGGCTTCGATCAGCTCGCGGTAATGGGGGTTGATGAGCGCGTCGGGACCGTTGAGGCCTTCGAGGCGATAGACGTCGTTCCATCCGGGAAAGAGATTGCCTTGGAATCCGACGGCACGGCTGGGTTCGCCTTTTTGGTCGGCGCGGAGCGCGGTGATGGCGGGTGATTCGCCGTGAAAATCGACGCGCACCATGGGAGTGACCACGCGTCCCTCGAAACCCGTGCCGCTGTGCCAGCCATGGCGCCAAAGCATAATAATAACGCAGGTAGATGCGAACAAGAGGAGGTGAGCACTGGGCCCGTGCGTGAGCAGGCGACGCATAACCAGCATGAAACCGAGTGCGGCGGCGATGAGAGCGGCGAGACTGCCCCAGACAAACGGGCTATAAGGAATCGATTCCCCCCAATGCAGGTAAGAGAACGTGCTGCGCTGGACGGTTTGTCCAAATGCGACGTAAGGAAAAACAAGGCCGAAAAGGAGGAGGGTCGCGAAACCGATATCTGTCTCACCCTCGGGGCGCGCGAGTCGGGTGGAGGCGGTTGCGAAGCCAATGCCGGCGAGCACGATCACAATTTGGATAAGCCCCGTCCCGAACGAATTGTCGATATGCGCGACGTTGCCAAGAAAAGGGACCTTAATGATCCATAGCGGTGGGATAAGACCGAATACGATCGACAGAGGCATGAGTGCGGCAAGAGCCAGACCGAGCGCGATCCGATTTTCGATGACCACGCGAAGATAGACAAGGAAGGCGAGGACTCCGGTGAGAAGCAGGAAGTTGGCCGAAGGGTTGTAGACGGTTTCGTTGACCCAAAAAGGGCGCAGGAGGATTTCATCGAAGAAACCGAGAACGAGACTTGGCTGGACCTGAAAAGCAGTGACGACGTTGTAACCGGTATAAGAAGCTTTGAGTGCGTCGAGAAACGTGACCCAGATGGGAGCACTGAGGCTAACGAAAATCACGCCAGCCCAACCTGCTAACCCGAAACGGAGCAGGCGTTCGCGTGAGGAAATTGAAGCGAAGAGAAGGGCGCAGGCGCCGGCGGAGTTGAGCGTGAGCAGGAGCATGTAAGCTTCTTTCACGGTGCCGCTGTTCATAAGGGTCCAGTTGGCAAGGAGGAGCCCTGCGGACCAGCGAGCGGCTCCGGTCCAACGCGGCGCGGTCGCGATGCGAAGCCAACAGTAGAGCACCCAAGGAGCGTAACAAAAACTGAAGACTGCGGGGTGATTTACGCGGAAAGGAAAGAAGCCGACGAAATCCGCCGCGAACGCGACCAAGAGTGCGGCCGGCAGATGACGGGTGACGAGGAGCACGCAGAGACCCAGGCCGCAGGCGAGGAGCCACTTGGCGGCGATGTATTTTATATCCCAGGCCCAAGCGGCACCGTCGGCCACTATAACGAAAAAGTGGAGCGGGTCACCGAACATGGACTGACCCTGACCGAGCAGAACAGTCCCGGCGGAGTTGTAGCGATTCCACAGGGGCATCTCATGGTCGCGGAGGAGCGCGTCGTGCTCGAGCATCGAGAGTGGAATGTGCGCCCACATGATTGCGCCGATATCGGCTCCCGCGGTATTAGCGACGGCCCGCTCGCGGTAGCCCGGGAGCGTGAGCTGATCCTCATAAAGCAAGATCGTGCCATTGTTGGGCGAGACGATGCTCTTGCCCAGGAAGATGACAGGGTAGCTGCTGGCGGCTACGGCGAGGAGGGCACAAAGGGCGACGGCGCGGGCGGGACGAATGGCGAGCCAGTTCCAACTTTGCCTTACGCGATCAAGTGAGCGGTGAATGAGCCCGACGAGGCCGAGTAATGCGGCGAAAATGGGGACGAAGCGGACGGCGATGAAACGGATATCTTCCCCAATGCTGGGCAGAAGCGCGATCGGGGTTGCGAGAGGGATACTGAGGATCGGATCGAAGGCTCGCGGGGTGGTGACAACTTCAAGTTGCTCGCCGAGCGCGCTGAGGGTGGCGATCTGTTGCTGGGATTGCACCTCGCTGGGCTTAAACCGACGCACGATGCGGCCATCGGGACTGCGGATCACGGCATCTCGGAAGGTAAGCGTGGCTTCACGGTCAATGGGATCGAAGCGAAACGAGCGATAGTTGCCGGCAGGAAGATCGAAGCTGAGTTTCTGAGTTGCACGGCCAGCGACGAGGTTGGCACGGCTGGAGTCCGCTTCGTTGATGCCGCGGCCAATATCGAAAAAGAGCTGGGCCAAGCCGTCGGACGAAGAGGTGGCAGTGACCTCGAAATGGAAGAGGGCGTTTTTAGGAGCGGCGAGGGGGAGAAAGGGGATAAGGACGACGACGCTGAGAAGAGCGGCGGCGAGGAGGGTGGGTAGGGAGAGAAGCGACTTCATCCGGGAGCGCGGAGTGTCGGCGAAGCGGCGCGGGCGACAAGAAATTATCGCGGGCGGGGGCGCGAGCGGAGGCGATTTAAACCGTGCGCCGTAGGCGGGGAAGCAAATCAGGATTCGGAATTTTGAAACGCAGAGGACGCGGAGTGGGGGGGGCGGACGGCAGGGCTCGTAGTCAGAGAGGTGGAGGATCGGATCGCCGCTGGCGCGAAACGGGACGCCGGCATACATCGTGGGCTGGACGCCGCGGCCCCGGTTCCTCGCGCTGCCGCCGGTGCCTTGGGCGCCGCAGAGGACGACATAGCCCGGAAGGTTTTCCGATCCGCTGCCGAGACCGCAGAGTGGCCCGGGGGGCGCGGGGCCGGGCGGCGCGAGAAAGCGCAGCCCGGCCGGCGCCGGCGGTCAGTATTCGAAGGTCGGGCCGGGGGAGGAGTTGCGGGGGTCGAGCCCCCAGCCGGTC
>JACMRG010000268.1 GCA_014376585.1 Opitutaceae bacterium
GGCCCGCAGGGCCTGCACGCGCGGCGCGTGCGCGATGAGGCGGCGATGGTGCGTGAGCGCTCCGGAACGGTAGGCGGCGTAGCGGACGGTTTCGCGCACCGCAGATGGCGACAAGCGGCAGCCCAGGGGCGGGGCGTAGCCGCAAAAGCCCACGCTCGGCACGGCGGATTTTTCCCGCGGGCGCAAAATACCCGAGTGGTTTTGCGTTAGAAAATCCTGACTGAACGTCGGGATGGAAAATTCGTTGGGCCGGCGGGTGTCTTGGTAGATCGAAAAACGAAAGACCACCGCGTGGGCGGGCCAGGCGACGATCTCGTCGTGATCGGAGTCGAAAAAAATGACAATGGGCCGGTGGGATTTGGCGGCGGCGTGGATTTCGGAATCGGCGAAAGCGCGGGCGGCAGGATCGCCGCGCGTGAGTTTCCACGGGATGGACAACACGAAAATATCCGCCTCCGCGGGATGGTCCACGAGCGTGTAAGCCGCGGGCCGGGCGGAGGCCCAGCGGTCGAACTGCCCGCGATGCAGGGAGGCGGCGTCCTCGGACGGTGCGCCCCACCACGGGGCGAGAAACGGGACATGACTGCCGCCGCGTTCGTAGCGACGGGCAAAGAGTTTGAAAACCGGGCTCACGATTGCAGGCCCCCGATCAGCGCGCGGGCTTCGGCTTCGCCCTCGCGGTGGGCGCGGGCGATGCGCCGGTTCAGTCCGCGGAAGCGCAGCGCCTTGAGTTGATAGACGAGCCAGTCGAGCCGCGATTCGCGGCGCGGGGACACCCCCCAGAGATAATTGATGACGATGGCACTGCCTGCGGCGACCTTGGCGAGCATGACCACGTAGTCCCCGGTGAGCCGCCGGTTGGGCAGGAGGTGCTCAAGGTGAAGTTCGCGAAACTGGGCGGCGCCGCGGCCGCTTTTAATGATGTGGAAAACCAAGTCCGTGTCGTCGCCGCGAAAAAAACGGTCGGCGGTCTCGCCCACGAGCTGACGGCGCGGATCGTGTTCGGCGAAGGCCGCGTAGGCACGGGCGCACTCGAGCCGGAGAAAAAGTCCGGCGCCGGGCGGCACCACGTCGAGGGTGTTGCTCCAACGGTCGGCGGGAAAATCGCAGCAGGCCATGCGGCCGAAATGCGGGGGAATAGTGGCGCCGGGAGGACTTTCGCAGACGGCGGCGATGTCGGCCGGACCCCAGCAGCCGAGCATGGGCCAGGCGGCGGCGAGCCCGGGTCCGCGCGCGAGAAAATCCGGAGCGGGGACATTGTCATCGTCGAGAAAGAGCAAGACCGGTGCGGAGGCCGCCGCGATGGCGGCGAACCGCGCGCGGAGCAGGCCGGAGATCTCGAGGCGCACGATGCGGCAGTCGAGACTGTGGGCCTGCGGCAGGCGGGACGGCAGCGGCTGGTCGCTCGCGCTGTCGATGAGGAGTAATTCCCAATCGCCGCGCGGCAGGGTCTGCCGGGCGAGGGCCGCGAGCACGCGATCAAGATAATCGCGGCGGGGATTGCGGGTGCAGATGGCGACGGAGAGTTGCATGAAGGAAAGAGCGGGGCCGGGAGGCACGCTGAAAGTTATTCGCGCCAAGCCCAGGTAGTCTGGTGGTGAGGATAACCCGTTTCGACGCGGAGCCCGCAGTTTTCCAAAAGCGGCGTAATCAACGCGCTGGTCTTCACGTCGCCACGGAGATGGTAGCTGGCGACGGCCAGCCGGATGACCGACCGGTGCAGGAGGGGGGCGAGGGCTTCGATCACCTCAACTTCGGCGCCCTCGATATCCATCTTGATGAAGTCGGGGGCGCGCCCGAGCAGCGACCAGGCATCGGCGGGCGAGAGCACGGCGATCTGCGTGGGGGCGACGCCGGTCCGGGTGGATTCCGAGCCGTCCACGAGCGAAGCGCTCGGGTCGTGGGTGCCGGAAAATTCCAGGACGGTGGTGCGGGCCCACAGCCCTTTCGGGACAACGGTGATATTGCGGAGGCCGCTGGCGGCGACGTTGCGCTCCAACCAGCGGACATTGCCGGCGTCCGGCTCGAACGCGAGAACGTGGCCGGTCGGGCCCACGCGCGAAGCCATCTCGATCGCGGTTTCGCCGCAGAAGGCGCCGGCGTCCCACACCACGTCGCCCGGCCGGGGGCCGCCGCGGAGAAAATAGCCCGAGAAGAAATCGATCGGTTCCGCGATGGCGGGCAGCTCGACCCGGCCGCCGGAAGGGAGGCGGTAGTGGGCGGCACCCCGGCAGTCGGCCACCCAGCGCAGCCCCGCGGGAGCAAAGATGAGGCGAGGCAGGAACGTCTCGATGTGCTCGATGAAATAGAGCGCGAAGTGGAGATCGTCCGGCGGGAAAAGAATATCCCGCCCGCCCATGCGGAAACGGATGGCACCGGCGCTGAGGTGGAGGTCGCCACCTTTGCGCCGCGCCTGGGCCCGGGCGAGACGGGACCGTTGCGTGAGCCCGCGGTTGGTGGCCGCGCGCAGCAGGCGGGGCCGCTTTTTGAGCCGGGCGATGAGACCGCCGAGAATATGGTGGGACATAGAAAATCGAGGCGCGAAGCCAGGCTTCACGCGGGGATACGGGCGAGATTCAGGCGCCGCGCCAGGCGGAGCGCGCGGGGGCGCAGGAGCCGGCGTTGGACCACGGGCAGCGCGCCGAGCCAGCGCAGCCAGGCGTGCCGCGTGAGCACGAGCGGGATTTTGGTCGGCGTGATGATGAACGCGGCGTGGAAGCGTTTTTCCCAGTGCCGCTGAAACCGCGCTTTGATCGCCCAAAAATCCGCGGTGAGGACGCCGCGCCCGAGGTGCTGGAGCTTGAAGTCGATCACATAGGATTTCCGGCCGTGCAGGGCGGCGTTGAGGCACACGTCGCAACCGTAGAAGTGGAAGCCCGCGAGTTCCGGGGACCAGCCGATGCCGGCCGCGCCGTCGGCGCCGTTTACCACGATAAAATTCTCGTCCAGTCCCATGACAGCCTGCGGCAAGTCGCCCAGCCAAGCCGGCGTGCCGAGCGGGTCCACGATGCGCGAAACCAGTTCGTAGCCGGCGTTCACGCCGGAATTTCCGGCCACGGCCCACGTGGGGTCGCGCCGGGAAAGCGCGGCGAGGACGGCGAGCAGTTTGTCGTAACCGTCGCCCTGGGACAGCAGCACATCCTGATGGCAGAAGATAAAATACTTCGCGCGTCCGGCGGTTTTGAACCGTTGGTAGGCGCCGTAGGGTTCGTGCGCATTGCCGTCGAAGTTGTCCAACATGGTGTAGGCGCAACGTTCCTCGTCGAAACCGGCGGCGAGAAACGAATGCCGCAGATTGGCGTAGTGGCGAAGGTCGTTCGCAAGGGTGAGGATCTGAAACGTTTTCATCGTAACGGATGGGGCGGGGGAGGCGCGGCGGTGCGCTCTCAGGGGGCGTGGCGGGGGAGCCCGGCCCGCACGATGATCTGGCACGAAAACAGGGCGGGCGACAGGTGGACGAGCCGGGGCAGGAGGTGGCGGCGCCAGCGCGGCGACAGGGCCCGATACTCGGCCATCCATCTGCCGGCCGAACCCGCCATGCCGTGCAGGGTAAAACCCGAATGCGCGAAGAGCGCGCCGGCCGTTTTGAAGGTGAACCAACGGAGATGCGCCGCGTCCATGATGCCGATCTCCGTGTGATCGAAGCGGCCGAGCAAAAGGCTGGCACGGACGCTCCAATGGGCGACGTTGGGGAGCGAGGCGACGACGACGCCGCCGGGATTGAGCGCGGGGCGGACAAGGCGGAGCATCGCGGCCGGGTCGGCCAGGTGCGCGAGCACATCGGTGAAGATGATCGCGTCGAACGAGCCGAGCGTGGCGAGTAGTTCCGGGGTGAGGAAGCCGGTGCGCACTTCGAGACCGCGGGCGCGGCCGAGAGCGGCGCGCCGGGCGTTGGGTTCGATGCCGACGAGGGTGGCGTGACGATGCGTGCTGATCAGCAACGAGACCAGGCCGCTGCCGCAACCGACGTCGAGGACGCGGGCCCCGTCGGGCACGAAGGAGCCGACCAAACCGGTGGATTCGTCGGCTTCATAGCGTTGCCCGTCGTAACGGCCGGGGTCGGGCGCGTGGCCGAGGATACCGCTGGCGCTGCGGTCGGGATCGAGGTCGGACAACGCTCGGTCGGCCGCGGGGGTGGGGGTGGGGGATGGTTTCATAGCAGGGAACGCCGGGCGGCGAAGAAGGCTCGGATATCAGTTTCGGAGCGGCCGGCGTGATCTTTTACGCTGTGGATAATCCCCTGGCCCGCCGCGGCGAGCGACTCGGGGGCGGCGATGAGCCCCTTCCACTTGGAGGCAAAGAGACGCGCGGGACCGGTGGTGTAGTGGATGCGCAGGCCGAGAGCGTGGACCGCCAGCGCGATCACCACGTCTTCGCAGACATCAAACCGGATAAAATCCCGCGGCCGGGCGAAAAAGGGATCGGCGGCGAGGCGGCGGAGAAATTCGGGCGAGAGGGCGTAGCCGCCGCCCTGGCACGAGTCGCCAAGAACGTAGCCGTGGGCGCGGGCGCGGCCGATCAGGCGGCGCATTTTCAGGCGCCAGCCCCAGAACGAGAAAATCAGTTTCCGCTGTTCGCGTTCGTAGGAAACGGGCTTGGAGCGCCAGTAGAGCATGGCGGTATGGCGGTGGCCCGGGGGGATGGGCGCACCGGTGGGCGAATCGAAATTGCCCATCATGCCGACCGAGCCGTCGCGCTCGAAGAGACCGGTGATCGTGCGGGCGTAGGGGTTGATCACGAGCGCGTCGGAATCGAGCCGGAGGACGCCGCAGCACGGGTGGTGCCGCGCGATCCAAAGCAGGGCTTCTATCATGGCCATGTCCAAGCCGCCGCACCACCAGTCGCCTGCGCCGCGGCGCGCGTTCGGCCGGACGGTGGTCGGGATCCGGCGCGTGCGTCCGGCGAGGGCCAGTCGGGCGTCGTCGTTGCCGTCGTTGATGACGACGACGGAGAGAGGCAGGTCGGCGTAGGCGGCGCAGGCGTCCATCAAATCGGTGACGCGGGCGATCTCGGCCTCGCCGGGTCCGGCGGGGATGAGGATACACAGCGGCAACGCGCCGGACGGGGAGGAAGGAAATACCATCATGAAGGGAATGCCCGGTCGGTGCGGGCGCAGAGCGGCGCGCGAAACTCAGCGGTTGCGCGTGGCGCCGACAGCCCAGGTCGCCAGCCAGTAGCAGGCGATGCGCGGCGAGCGGCGCACGGCCCACGCGCGGGAAAAGCAATCGCGCGCGGTCCGGGGCGTGGTGCGCAAGACGATACGCCCGGCGGAGGTCCAGGCCTCGGCGGTGAGGAGGCGGCGAAGGGCGCGCGGGATCGCATCCCAGTCGAGGTGCTGGTCAAGCACCCGGGCACTGGCCAGCGCCATCGGGCCGGCGTGGGTGGTGAGCGCGGCGGCGTGTTTGCGGTAGAGACAGGTATCCTGGCCGGTGTAGGCGAAGACCGCGCCAGCCCGGGCACAGCGGAGCCACATCTCGCGATCCTCGACATAGCGGAAAGTGGGGTTGAAGCCGCTCACGCGCGCCCACAGCGCTTTCTGCAACAGCACGGACGACGGTTGCACAACGTAGTCTCCGAGGTAGAGCGAGCGGGGGTAGTCGCGCACGGCTGCTTCCGAGGGCGCCCGAAGTTCAAGCTCCCGGCCGGACTCGCTATCAAAGAGGATCGAGCCCGCGTGGATAAAATCGGCCGCGGGCAGGCGTCGCGCGCATGCGACCAGGTCGGCAAGGTGATCGGGTCGCCAGAGATCGTCGCTGTCGAGCAGGGCGACCCACACGCCGCGGGCGGCGGCGATGCCGGTGTTACGCGCGGCGGGCAGGCCTTGGTTGACCTCGTGGCGTTGGAAAACGACCGGTTGGCCCACGGTGCGCGCGAAGGCGCGAACCATGGGCTCGACGGTTTCCTCCGAGCCGTCCTCGGTCACAATCAGTTCCCAGTCGGAGAACGCCTGCTCGCGCACGCTGGAGAGGGTCGCCGGCAGGTAGCGCGCCGCGTTGTAGGCGGGAATGCAAATGGTGATGAGCGGGTTCATGCGGCGAGGGCGGACGGTGAGTGCGGGGCCCGCTCGATCTGCGCATAGAGGGCGAGATAGCGGCGGGCGATGACGGGCCAGGCGAGCGTCTGGACCGCGAAGGTGCGGGAAGCGGCGGCGATGTCGGTGCGCCACGCGGGCTCGGCGGCGTAGCGCTCGCAGAGATCGGCGAGAGCCTCGGGGGTGTGCGCGGCGGCGAGCGGATAGACGGTGCCGCCGCCGTAGTCGCGCACGCCGCCGCGGTCGGTGGTGACGATGGGCAGCCCGCAGGCGAGCGACTCGACGAGGGCGTTGTTGGCGGTGCAGTCCTTGAACGGGGTGAGGTGGCAGGTCGAATTCTGGTAGAGCCGGCGCAGGGCCTCGTCATCAACGCGGTCGTGCCAGCGGACGCCGGGCAACGCGCGGACCGCGGCGAGGTCCGGGCCGTGCCAGGCGTCGCCGGGCACGACGAAGTCGAAGTTCCACGTCGGGTGCCGTGCGGCCACGAGCAGGACGGTGGCGGCGGTGAGCGGAAAATCGCGGAGGAAACGTCCGACGACCAGAATCGAAGGCGTGGGCGGGACGGGATCGGAACCGGGTTGGAAAAAATCCGTATCAACGCCGTGGGGGATGACGACCGTCTGGCGCGAGCCCCAGGCGCCGGCGTAAAAGTCGCGTTCGCGGGCGGTGAGCAGCACGAGGGTATGCACGCGGCCGGTGCGGGGCGGGGGCGTGGTCCGCACGGACGCGGGCATGTGCAGGGTGGCGATGACCGGCTGTTTCCCCGGGGGCAGGGAGAGATACGGATCATGGTTTTCACCGACGAGAAAATGCACCGCGGCGAGCGGCGAAGTGGCCAGCGCCCAAGTGGCCGCGAGCTCGGTGAACGCCTGCGACTGGTTGCGCACCGGGCCGCGGCGCAGGAGACTCCAGGCTTTGCCGACGAGCCGGCGCAGGCGCGTATCGGGAGTGTGGATCAGGTGCACGCTGCGTTCGCCGCGAAGGAAACGGGCGAGTTGGTGGATGCCCGAGTAGCGGCACTGACCACCGAGTTCATCGGCGACGAAGAGGATGCTGGCCGGCGGGGTATCCGGCGCCGGCCGCCGTTTGAAAATGACGCGGGCACAGGAAAGGGTGAGCTGCGCGACCACGAACGGATTGCCCGGAGTCAGCCGCCAGGCGCGCCAGAGGCGGCGCGCGCTGGCGCCGGGTTCGTCCGTGCGGAGGAGTCGGGCCTCGTTGGTGAGGCTGTGGGAGAGGAGACGCCGGCGGCGGGCGGCGGGCACCGCGGCCAAGGTGCGGTGTTTTTCGTAGAAGCGCACGGCCTGCGCCGCGACGAGCCGGGTTTGGCCCATGGAGCTGCCGAGGTGTTTCGCGTAGTGACAGGTAAGGGCGGGCTCGATTTTCACCGCTGCGCCGGCGATCGCGGCGCGCAGCCAGTAGTCGCGATCTTCGCCGATCCGAAAAGCCGGGTCGAATTCCCCGGTTGTGACGTGCGTGGCGCGCGACATCAGCACGCACGAACTCGTGATGATGACGCTTTCGTCGAAAAGCGCGCCGACGGGATCGATCTCAAGCAGCCCGGGCGGTCGAAATTCACCGATCGTCTGTTGGGTGGCCAAATCAAAGGTGCGGACACCGGTGACGACGAGGCCCGCCCCGACCGTCAGGTGCATGGCGCCGCGGTGCAGGTGGTCGCGCGACCACCAGTCGTCGGCGTCGAGAAAAGCGACGGCATCGCCCCGCGCCAACTGCAGGAGGCGGTTGCGCGTGGCGGCCACGCCCCGGTTCACTCCCAGATTTTCGTAACGGACGGATTGCGGTCCGGCTGAGGTGACGGCGCGCACAATCGCCGCGGTGCCGTCGTCCGAACCGTCCTCGACGACGATGAGTTCCCAGTTGGCATGGGATTGGGCCTGCACGCTGGCGATGGCCTGCGCGATGGTGGGGGCGGCGCGGTAGGCCGCGATGAGCACGCTGATCTTCATGCGCTGCCCTCGGCGAAGGCGAGCCAGGCCACGCTGCGGCGCATGGCGGTGGTGAAACTGACGACGGGACGGTAGCCGAGGCGCAGCGCGGCGCGGTTCGACGGCAGCTGCCACCGGCATTGTTGCAGCAACGCGAGTTCCTGCGAGATGCGCGGCCGCGGTTTCTCGGTGAGTCGCCACGAGTCGGGCGACGCGGCGGCGGGAGCGAGGGCGGCGGTGAGGCGTTTTGCGACGGTCTTCCAGCGTGCGGGGACGACGGGGAGCACGGTTTGCACGGTGCGACCGGCGACGAGGCGGGAGATTTGCTCCTGGGTGGTGCGGCGGAGGGCGGGAACCGCAGCGAGGCGATGAATGCCCGAAGGAGCGATCCCGAGCGCAGTGGCGACGCTGTGATAAAAACCAGACCAGGTGACCCGCTCCGTATCACCGACGAGGTAGGGTCCGGTCGCATCCGCGGGCGCGGTGAGACACTGGGCGACGGCCTCGACGAGGTTATCAACGTAGAGGGTGTTGCAGATACCGTCGCCGTCACCGAGGAGCCAGGCGCGCTCGTTGCGAAGGTCGGCGGCGAGATCGGCGATCCAGCGTGAGCGCGGGCCGAAAACCACGCCGGGGCGCAGCGCGAACCCGGCGAGTCCGTGGCGGGTGCAGCCGCGGAAAAACGCGCGCTCGGCGCGGACCTTGGCGTTGTTGTAGTCCATGGCGTGGCGGCAATGGAGCGGTGAATCCTCGGTGGTGCCCGGCTGCGGCGCCTGGCCGTGAACGGAGGCACTGCTCAGGTAGATGACGCGCCGCACGCCGGCGATGCCCGCGGCGGCGCATAATGTCGTGGGCATCGCTTCGATCTGACGGGTGTCGCCGAGGGCGGTGTGCACGACCGCGTCGCAACCCCGGAGGGCGGCGGCGAGCGAGGTGACGTTTATCGCATCGCCGATGCGCCAATCCACGGCGAAGCGTGCGGCGAGGGCGAGGCCCGAGGCGCGGCGCACGATGGGCACGACGGTGTGACGACCACCGAGGTGAAACATTTCCACGAGGCGGGTGCCGATGAATCCGTTGGCTCCGACGATAGCGACGATCATGGTTTAAAAGCCCACAGGCGGGCGTTGGTGGTTTCGCCGGGAGTGAGCCACGGCTGAGGCAGGAATTGGCGGCGGGCGTAGCACGCCTCGATGAGATGGAGGGCGCGCAGGCCCTCACGGCCGTCGATGAGGACGGGGGTGTGGTCGCGGACAGAAATTGCGACGTGTTGCAGCTGGGCGATGAAACTCTGCGGATTGGTGGCGGCCGGCGGGCCTTCCATCGTGTGCAAGGTGCCCCGGAGCGGGCAGGGCGCGCCGGCAAACATGACGCTCAGACCGTTGGCGTCGTTTACGGTCCAGGTGATCCGGCCGCGTTCGAATTCAAATTCGTAGCGCTGCGCCGTGGCCCAGTCGCGGCTGAGTTGCACGCGGCCGGTGATCGCGCCGAAGCGGAGGGTGACGCGGGCGTTGGTCTCGAGGCCGCCCATGGCGTCGTCGGCGTAGGTGAAATCAGTCGGCGTGCCCAGCCACCAGATGAGGAGGTCGAAGACGTGCACGCCGATATCAAGGAGCACGCCACCCGGCGTCTCGCGCCGCTGGAAAAACCCGGGCGAAGCGGCGGGCCAGGTGAACGGGCCGCCCTCGGCCAGGGAAAAACTGCGCAGTGCGCCGAGTGCGCCCGCGGGCCCGCAGAGGAGTTTCAAGGTCTGGCTGGAGGGGAAGAAACGTTTGTAGTGACCGATGGCGAGGACACGGCCCGCGGTATCGGCGGCGGCGATCATCCGTTCGGCGTCGGCGGTGCCGGCGGCCATCGGTTTCTCACACAACACGTGCCAGCCGCGGTCGAAGGCCGCAAGGGTGTGATCCGCGTGCCAGCGCGGGGGGGAGGCGACGATCGCGAGGCTGTCCCGCGGCGTGGTGGCCGCGGCGAGTGCGCCGACCGATTGGCTCCGAGGAAACATCGTGTGCAACAC
>JACMRG010000269.1 GCA_014376585.1 Opitutaceae bacterium
GCGCTTCGAACAGGCGGGGCTCGCGGGCGCGGCCGCGATCGGAGCCTCGGCGGCGACGTTTGGCCTCGTGGCGGGCGGACTGCTCGCGGGGCCGCTCGCGGAGTGGTTGTTACGCGGGCGCGGTGGGAAAATTGCGGTTCAGGAACGCGAAAAAACTTCGGTCGCGGTGGCGACGGTGGCGAGTTTCTCCGGCGATGTGCGCGCTTTGGTGACGCTCGGCCGGAGCGCTCTCGGCCATGCGTTGCTGATCGCGGGCTGCGTGAAGGTGGGCGCATGGGTGAGCTTCGGGCTGGATCGCGCCGGGGCGGCGTTGCCGGCCTACATGGGGGCGCTGCTGGTCGGACTCGCGGTGCGCGGGATGCACGACGCCGCGGGCGGCACGTGGCTGCGGGGTGAGGTGATCGCGCGGCTCGCGGCGGTGTTGCTCCCGCTCTTTCTCGCGGTGACGTTGGCCGCACTCAACCTCGCGGACCTCGCCACCGTCGCCGGGCCGATGCTCGTGATCTTAACGGTCAACACACTGGTCACGCTGGTTTTTATCGCCGTCGTGGTGTGGCGGTTGCTGGGACGGGATCACGAGGCGGGGGTGATGGCGGCGGGGCTGGTGGGATTTTGCGTCGGCTCGACGGCGACCGCCGTCGCGGCGATGGATGCGATCACGCGGCGGCGCGGGCCCGCGCCCCGAGCGACGGCGCTCGTGCCGCCCACGGGAGGCTTTCTGATCGACCTGACCAATGCGCCCGTAATCAGCGCCTTTATCAATCTGCTGCGGTGAGGCGCTTCGCTCCGCATTCGTAACTTTCTCGGTGACACTGCCGACGTTGGCGAAAAATCGCGCTGCGCCCAGGAGCATGGGACCGGCGATAGAAAGACACCGGGGCCGCCGAAGATTGCGGATACGAAATTTCGAAGGGCGCTACGAATTTGATTTCTATGAGATCAACCGGCACGGTTCTCTTTTCCCCTAATCCGACCCTATGACTACACTTCCAAAACTTACCGCACTCTGCTCGCTGGCCTTCGCATGGGTCGCCTCTGCTCAAGCTCAGACTGCGCCCACCTCAGCCGCCGCCGGCCGTGAGGGCGAGCCGCTCAAACTCGAATCATTCACCGTCACCGGCTCCAACCTCAAGCGCCTTGACCAGGAAAAAGTCATGCCCGTGACGATACTGGCCGCCTCCGACTTGGAAGTGCGAGACGCCTCCCAGCCCTCGGAGCTGTTGACCGCGCTCCCGCAGGTGACCGGCCTGCCCGGTAACGAGACCGCCACCCTCGGCGCCACCGCCCGTGGTGACAACGCGAGCGTCTCTCTCCGTGGTATCCCGTCGAGCAACACCCTCCTCCTGCTCAACGGCCGCCGGCTCGCGCCGCATCCGATCAGCCAGGCCGAGTCCGGCGTCCCCACGCTCTCGGTCAACGTGAACACCCTGCCCAACCGCGGACTCGAGCGCGTCGAGGTTCTGCGCGATGGCGCCTCCTCGATCTACGGCACCGATGCGGTCGCCGGCGTCGTCAACTACGTCACCGCGAAAAATTTTCGCGGCACCGAGCTGGCGTTGCGCTATGGCGAAACCCGTTACGGCGACGGCCAAGAATACCGTGCGACTCTCACGCACGGCCTCGATTTCGCGCAGGGCAAAGGCCGCGCGATGATCACCGCCGATTTCTACCGCCGCGAAGCGATGTATGCGCGCGACCGGTCTTTCTCCGCCGAGGCCGACAACAGCTACCGCGCGCCCGCCCCATGGAATGTCTCGACGAACACCACCTTCAATCTCCGTTCGGCGACGACCCAATACGGCAACTACCTCCTCGGCTCCGTCACCGGCAACGATGCCTACGGCTCGGTCTCGACCTTCGCCGGTGCGCGCCCCACCGGCGTGCCCGCGACGCTCGCCGCCGTCTCCGGGGCGTTTTTCCTTGTGCCCAACGGCTCCGGCGGCGCCGCCTTCGCGACCGCCACGCCCAGCCGCGCCGGCGTGACCGCCGACTACTATTGGAACAACAACGCCGTGCGCGTCATCCAGCCCCAGTCCAACCGCACCAACATTTTTGCCAGCGGTGAATTCGACCTCAACGACCGTATCACCGTGTTCGCCGACGCCAGCCTCTACCAGGCGCAGTCCGTCACCTATCGCGAACCCGACGGTATCACGCAGGGCACCGACGGTTTCATCATCGTGCCCGCGAGCAATCCCTTCAACCCCTTCGGTGACCGCTTTTGGTCCACCAGCGGCGCCGCCAACACCGACGGCACCGCCCGCCTCACCGGCACGCCCTCCGCCGTCTCGATCACCAACAAGCGTCTCTCCGACCTCGCGACGCGCACCGACTATGTCGATACCTCCGTTTACCGCGGCGTCGTCGGCCTGCGCGGCAAGCTCAGTGGCTCGTGGTCTTGGGAGGCCGCGCTGCTCTACTCCGCCGCCCGCGTGATCGAAAACGAAACCGGCCCGAGCCGTAAAACCAAGTTGATCGCCGCCATCAACCAGACCGACCCCACCAAGGCGTTCAACCCCTTCACCCGCACCTTCGCCGTGCAAAACGGCGCGCTCGTCGCGACCGGCGACTACAAGAATCCCGACAGCGTCACCTCGACGTTCCGCTCGGAATTCATCCGCAACGGCATCACCAAACTCGGCAGCGGCGACGTCCGCGCCTCGGGCGATCTCCTCTCCATCTGGGGTGGCAACGCCATCGGCACCGCGCTCGGCGGCGAGTTCCGCTACGAGACCTACGACGACTACCGTCCGCCCTTTGCCGGCCTGAATCCCGCCGGCTCCGGCCTCAACCCCGAGAGCAACGACTTCCTCGGCTTCTCGCCCAACTCCGATACGCACGGTAACCGCCACGTCTCGGCCGCTTACGTCGAGACCGTGGTGCCGCTCGTCGGAAATAAATTCACGCTCCCGCTCGTGCGCTCGCTCGAGCTCACCGCGTCCGCGCGCTACGAGAGCTACACCGATTTCGGCGATACCACGAAGCCGAAGTATGGCCTCAACTGGCGCCCGACCCCGTGGCTGATGGCCCGCGCCTCCTATAACGAAGGCTTCCACGCGCCCAACCTCGCGCAGCTCTTCACTGGCACGCTGATCCGCACGGTCACCGGCAGCACCGATTCCTACCGCAGCGCCGTCACCGGCCTCACCACCGACGGCCCGTCGAACCGCCGCAGCGTCGCCTCCGGCAATCGCGCGCTCAAGCCCGAGACCTCCGCCGGCAAATCCGGCGGCATCGTGCTCGACGTGCCCTTCGTGAAAGGCCTTTCCGTCTCGATCGATTACTGGGAGATCGAGCAGAAGAGCATCATCTCTTCCTCCGGCTCCATCGCCGACGACACCGCGGCGCTCCAATCGGCGACGCAAGCCGCGCTCGCCGGCGGCCAGGCCATCGGCGCCATCGACCTCGGCTCCGGCACCGCGAATTACAAGGGCGATGGCCCCGTCGCCCGCCTTGCCGTCACGCAGGCCGATCGCGATTTCTTCACCGCCTACAACGCCACCCGCGTCCCCGGCAACCAGCGCGCCGTCGTCGGCGCCATCGATATCCTCCGCACGACTTATTTTAACAAGTCCGAGCAATTCGTGAACGGCTTCGACTTCGATCTGAACTACCGCCTGCCGAAATTCGCGCTCGGCAACTTCGTGTTCAACACGACCTGGACGAAGCTGAACGATTTCCACACCTACACCGCCGCCCGCGCGCCCCGCACCGAGCTGCGCAACACCAACGCCGCGGGCGGCGCCGACCCGCTCTGGCGCGGCGCGACCACGCTCACCTGGCGCCGCCAGCAGTGGGGCGCCGGCATCGGCTTCTACTACACCGGCAGCTACACCGACACCGGCGCCACCACCACGCAGGTCATCTACGAATCCCTCGGCTCGCCCCGCTACATCACGCCCATCGTGAACAACGGCGTCGTTTCCTACCGCTACACCGTGCACGACTCGAAGTCCTACAACCTCTATGCGTCCTATCGCATCGTCGCGAAAAACCAGTATCTCAACAACACGAACATCCGTCTCGGCGTGAACAACCTCTTCGATGCGAAGCCACCGCTCTCCAGTGACTCGCGCGGCTACGATCCCGCCGTTTACAACACCCTAGCCCGAGGCCTCACGTGGTCGGCGCAGGTAACGAAGAAATTCTAAGAGCGCGTCTAAAAAGGTAGGCGCGACCGCCGGGCGGGCCGCGGGAAAGTCCCCGGTCGCTCGCAAAACACGGCCGACCTAGCGGTCCCGCCCCACCTTTCCGAGGCTTTTTAGGCGCGCTCTAAGCCATTGCGCGCTCGCGGACGGGAGCGTCGCAAATAATCTTCGGCGAATACCGGGCCCACACCAATTTCTTCCGTCTGCCGCCCCCGGGATTTCCGGTTTACTCGCCCCGCCTTCGATTCAACCCTGCACTCCTATGAAAAATCGCAACCCCGCGACCCCGCTCAGCACCAACAAGCATTTGCTGCGCTGGGTCGAAAAGATGGTCGAGCTCTGCAAGCCTGACGCGATCCACTGGATCGACGGTTCCAAAGCGGAATACGACGGGCTCTGCGCCGAGATGGTCGCGGGCGGCACCTTCATCAAACTCAACCAAAAGAAATGGCCCGGCTGTTTTCTGGCGCGTTCCGATCCGAGCGACGTCGCCCGCGTCGAGGACCGCACCTTCATCTGCGCGCTCTCCAAGGAAGCCGCCGGCCCGACGAATAATTGGGTGAATCCCTTCGAAATGCGGAAGACGCTGAAGGGCCTTTTTAACGGCTGCATGAAAGGCCGCACCATGTATGTGCTCCCCTACAGCATGGGCCCGCTCGGCTCGCCCATGTCGCAGATCGGCGTGCAACTCACGGACTCGGCCTACGCCGTGGTCAACATGCGCATCATGGCGCGCATCGGCAAAAAAGTGTTCGAGCTGATCGACCGGGATTTCAAGCGCGTCGTGCCCTGCGTTCATTCCGTCGGTGTCCCGCTAAAGAAGGGCGAAAAGGATGTGCCCTGGCCGTCCAACAAGGAAAAATACATCGTTCACTTCCCCGAGACGCGCGAAATCTGGAGCTACGGTTCCGGCTACGGCGGCAACGCGCTCCTCGGCAAAAAATGTTTCGCGCTCCGCATCGCGTCCGCGATGGCGCGCGACGAGGGCTGGATGGCCGAGCACATGCTCATCCTCGGCATCGAGAATCCCCAGGGGAAAAAGACCTACGTCGCGGCGGCCTTCCCGAGCGCTTGCGGCAAGACGAACTTCGCGATGGTCATCCCGCCCCCGCATTTTCAAAAGCAGGGCTGGAAAATCTGGACCGTCGGCGACGACATCGCGTGGATCAAGCCCGACGCCGAAGGCCGCCTGCGCGCCATCAATCCCGAGGCCGGCTTCTTCGGCGTCGCGCCCGGCACCGGCGAGAAGACCAACCCAAACGCCATGAAGGCGCTCGCGAAGAATTCCATTTTCACGAACGTCGCGCTCACCGACGACGGCGGCGTCTGGTGGGAAGGCATGACCGACGAACCGCCCGCGCACGCCGTCGACTGGCAGGGCAACGACTGGACACCCGCGATCGCCAAAGAAAAGGGCACCAAAGCCGCGCATCCGAACTCGCGTTTCACCGCCCCGGCGAGCCAGTGCCCCACCATTGATCCGGATTGGGAGAAGCCCGAGGGCGTCCCGATCAGCGCATTCATTTTCGGCGGTCGTCGCGCGACGACGATGCCGTTGGTTTATCAGGCGTTCAACTGGTCGAGCGGCGTTTACGTCGGCGCGACGATGGGCTCCGAGATGACCGCCGCCGCCGCGGGCACGATCGGCAAAGTCCGCCGCGACCCGATGGCGATGCTGCCCTTCTGCGGCTACAACATGGGCGACTACTTCCGCCACTGGATGAACATGCAGCGCAACCTCACGGAGACGCCGCGCATTTTCCACGTGAACTGGTTCCGCAAAGACAAGGACGGCAAATTTATCTGGCCCGGTTTTTCGGAAAACATGCGCGTCCTCAAATGGATCTGCGACCGCGTCCGCGCCGGCGGCCGTGCCAAAGAGACGCCCATCGGCTGGGTGCCGCGCTATAAGGACATCGACTGGACCGGCCTCGATTTCCCGCAGGAGAAATTCGACGAGATTCAAGCCTTCGACCGCGCCGCGTGGCGCGCCGAAGTCCTGGGCCACGAGGAACTCTTCCTCGATCTCCATTCGCATCTGCCGAAGGAAATGGTCTACGAGCGCGAGCTCCTGATCTGCCGGATGTAATACCAGCGGCTGATGAGAATGGACTTTGCTGGGTAGCGTCAGGCCCCCCGGGCCCGACGGGTTTGGCAGTCCTCCTCGGGCCGGGCCCGCGGGGCCCGGCTCGACCCCAGGCGCCAAAAATCTAAAAATCAAAGCCGACGGTATCATATGTAGTTCTCGCGGTGATGCACACTTGCCGCAGATGATTTCCGGCACATGTTCTGCGCAACCATGCGCCGTTTGTTTCTAGCTTTCTGTCTCCTCCTGACCGCTCACGCAGTGCGTGCGGAAGTGCCCGCGTTGCTGAATGAGGCGCTCCAGAAAACGCTGCGCGACACGGATCGGTGGGCGTTCACCCAGACTCTGGTCGAATTGGACGGCAAGGGTAAGGAGCGGCAGCGCACCGTGGTGCGGTTCGATCCTTCAAGACCCTACGCCGAGCAATATACGCCGTTGTTGATCGACGGCAAAGCGCCCGGCGAAGCCGATCTTAAAAAATATCGCCGCCGTGGCGAGAAGCGGGGCGAACGCCTCGAAAAGGCCGAACGCGACGGCTCGGAGGACACCACCAAAACCCGGCAGACGCTCGGCGAGGTTATGGATATCGAGAACGCGACCGTGCTGAAGGAAGATGCCAAGACGATCACCTATGAAGTTCCCCTGAAGAAAGAGGGCAACCGGCGCTTTCCGCCGGACAAGTTTCAGGTGATCGCGCGTGTGAACAAGGACACACGCGGCTTCGAGCGGATCGAAGCCAAGCTCCGCGAGGCCATGCGCTCCATGCTCGTGGTGAAGATCAAATCAGGCGAAGGCGCGATGGATTTTGCGAGTATCGATCCGAAGTTTGCGCCCGCCCTGGTCGCGTTGCACGGCACCGGCTCGGCGTCGGTGGCCTTCGTGCCGATCGGTCGCAGCTACGACGTGAAGCATGAGGATTTCAAACGGGTGAAGCCCTACGGCGACCGTTTCGACGTTCAGATCGGGACGATGAAAGCGCTGGATTTCTGAGCAGGGTTGAGGTTGAGGCGGGACCGTTGTGCCAATGAGCGGTTTAGGTTTGGCTGAGAAAGCCGGCTCGGTCTGTCGAAAACGGCTTAAGCCGCGGGCCGATCGTGCCGAGAAATGGGGGAGCGCCATGCCCTCTTCTACCCCCACGGTCCTGTCCCGCGACGCCATCGTCACACTCGGCAGCAAGCTTGCGCCCTCCGCCGTCGTGCTTGGCCGGTTGCGCATGCTCATGCAGACGGCCGACTCGGATATGGAAGAGATCGTCAATCTGATCCGCCTCGATCCGGCGCTCACGTTCCATGTGATCCGGATGAGCAACAGCATCCTCTTTGGCGTGCGGGCGCGCAACGACTCCCTCGAAGGTGCGGTGAGCCGCGTCGGTTTCCGCAACGTTTACCAACTCGTGGGCCTCGCCGCGACGCATCAGGTCTGCCAACGCGACCTCGTCGCCTACCGGCTCAAGGCCGGCCGGATGTGGGAAAACGCGGTCGCCACTGCAGCGGCCGCCGAGGTGTTTGCACTGCCGGCGGGGATCGACCCGGGGCTCGCCTACGCGACCGGTCTGCTGCGCGCGATCGGGCGTGTGATCATCGATGCGGTGGCTTGTGAAAAAGTTTATCCCGGCGAGGCCGAGTGGCCGCTGGTGTCGGATTGGGAGCGGGCCACGTTTGGCATCACCTCGACCGAGGTGACGGCGGTCTTGCTGGAGCACTGGCGCTTCCCGGCGGAGTTGGTGGATGCGGTGCGCGTGCATCACGAACCGTTCTCCGAACCGGCGTCTAACGTCAGTGCGTGCGTGTTGAATCTCGCCTGCGGAGTCTCGGCGCGGTTCGGGTTGGATCTCCCGGGCGAGGTCGGTCACTGGCAGCGCAGCGAAGCGAAGCTCACGCTGGCGGGGGTGACCGAGACGATGATCGAAGACTGCACGGAGAAAGCGTGGGCGCACTACCTTGCGCTCTGCGCGAGCGTGGGGTGAATCAGTCTGGAGTATAAAGTGGCTGCGGCATCCTGCCGCAGGGTTTGAATTCGGGCGGGGCAGATGTGGCCGGGACGCGGAGCGGGCGGAAGATCTTTTCGGAACTACGGCAGGATGCCGCAGCCACTTCCGATTCTATCATGCCCCCGGCGGCGTGAAGCCGCGGCGGATCACGTTTTCCACGATCACGCGCGGAAACAGGAAATTTTCGAGGTAACCGGGGCCGCCGGCTTTCGTGCCGCCGCCGCTCAGCTTGTAGCCGCCAAACGGGTGCCGCTCGACGAGGGCGCCGGTGATCGCGCGATTCAGGTAGACGTTGCCGCACTGGAGTTCGCGTTCGGCGCGTTCGAGCGCGCGGGGGCTGCGGGAGAAGAGCCCGCCGGTGAGCGCATACTCGGTGCCGTTGGCGACGGCGAAGGCTTCGTCGAGGTCGCGGACTTTGATCACGACGAAAACCGGGCCGAAGATTTCTTCGCGGGCGATGGCGTGATCGGGCTTCACGTCGGTGAATATCGTGGGTGGAATAAAATAACCGCCGCTGGCGATGACCGCGGGTGGAAGGGAGGCCTGCCACGCGAGCTTGGCCTCGCGTTTGCCGGTTTCGATGAGGCCGAGGATTTTCTTGCGCGCATCCTCGTCGATCACGGGACCGACGACGGTGCCGGGGAGCGTGGGATCGCCGACGGGCGTCGCGGCGGCGGCTTCGAGGAAGCGGGCGACGAATTTGTCGTAAACTCCTTCGAGGACGATGAGGCGTGAGAGCGCGGAGCATTTCTGGCCGGCGAAACCGAAGGCGCTGGCGAGGGCGGCGGGGATGGCTTCGTCGAGGTCCGCGTCGTCGTCGATGATCAGCGCGTTTTTGCCGCCCATCTCGCAAACGACTTTTTTGAGGTGGGCCTGGCCGGGCGGCGTGCGGCCGGCGGTTTCCCAGATCTTGGTGCCGACGGCGCGCGAACCGGTGAAGGCGATGAAGTCGATCTGCGGATGCGCCACGAGGTGCGCACCGATATCTTCGCCGTAGCCCGGGAGGAAGTTGACCACGCCCGCGGGAAGGCCGGCGGCGATGAGGATGTCCATGAACGCGGCGGCGATGACGGTCGTCTGCTCGGCGGGTTTCATGATGACGGTGTTGCCGGCGACGACGGGCGCGACGGTGAGGCCGCAGAGGATCGCGAGGGGGAAATTCCACGGCGCGATGACGACGCCGGTGCCGCGCGGGGTGTGGCGGAGGACGCAGCGTTCGCCGGGGAGAGCCTGCGTAACGGTGGGCTTTTCGAGGCGACGCATTTCGACGGCGTAGTAGCGGCAGAAGTCGATGGCCTCGCTCACATCGCCATCGGCTTCGAGCCAGGGTTTGCCGGCCTCGAGGATGAGGAGGGCGTTCAATTCGTGTCGGCGCGCCTCCATGAGGCCGGCGGTGCGTTCGAGGATTTTTCCGCGGTCGCCGGCTGACGTATCGCGCCACGCGGGGAAAGCGGCGCGGGCGGCGGCGAGGGCGGCTTCGGCGTCGGCCACGGTGGCGCGGGCCCAATGGCCGATGATCTGGGCGGGGCGGGCGGGATTGACGGAGGCGATGAGTTCGCGGTCGGAGATTTTTTTGCCGCCGATGATGATCGGGTGTGGTTGGCCGAGGCGGGCGGTGACGGTGGCGAGGGCGGTGCGAAGGGCGTCGCGCGCGGCGGGGCGGGTGAAGTCGGTGTTGGGGACGTTGCGGAAAAGTAGCGCCGGCATCTTGCGGGGAGGAGCGAGCGAAGGCCGGCTGGAAGCCGGTGCTACTTCGAGCAGAGCCACCGGATTTTTAATGAGTTGTTCTTTCGTGGACTCGCCCATGTTTTTGGCGCGGAGGAAGCCCTCATTGCTCGTGTTTTCCAACAGGCGGCGGACGAGGTAGGCCATGCCGGGCAAAAGTTCGCCGACGGGGCAATATTCGCGCACGCGGTGGCCGAGGGCCAGGAGACCGGTCTTCAGTTCGTCGGCCATGCCGTAGAGCGCCTGAAATTCATAGGCGCGCGGATCGATGCCGAGGCGGCCGGCTTGCGCGATGACGTGGGCGCACGTGCGGACGTTGTGGGAGGCGAAGGCGGGCGAGATGACGTCGATGTTTTCGAGGAGCAGGAGGGAGAGTTTTTCGTAGTTGGCGTCGGACTCGGATTTTTTGGACCACACGGGAATCGGCCAGTCGCGTTGTTGAGCGACGATGGTTTCGTAGTCCCAGTAGGCGCCTTTCACGAGGCGGACGCCAATGGGGCGCGAGCGGGCGCGGGCCCAGGCGATGAGTTGGCGGAGATCGGTCTCGCAGTCGCGCAGGTAGGCTTGGAGCGCGATGCCGATCGTCGGCTGCGGCGGCAGTTGAGAGTTGAGAGCTGCGAGTTGAGAGCCGGAGGAAAACTCGGGCTCTTCGAGGATGGATTTAAAAAGGGCGAGCGTGAGGTCCTTCAGCTTGTAGCTCTCCATGTCGAAGTTGATGAACGCGCCGACGGCGGCGGCGCGACGGAGGATGGCGCGAAGGCGGGGTTTTAGCGCGGCGACGGAATTTTCGGGATCGGCGGGGTGAACGTCGGGGGTAAGCGCGGAGATTTTGACGGAAAGGTTGAGCCGCGGGAGCGGGCCGCGGGCGGTGAGGTCGCTGAAGCAGGGTTCGGCGGACTTGGCGTAGAAGGCGGAGACGGAATCGAGGATTTCGAGATTACGCGCGAGGAAGGCATCGGCTTCGGCTTCGCTGACGACCGTTTCGCCGAGGAGGTCGATGGTGGTGGCGAGGCCGAGGGCGTGGTTGCGCTTGATCTGTTTGACGAGGTCGGCGCCGGTTTCGCCAGCCACGAATTGCGCGGCCATGGAGACGACGTTGGCTTTGACGGGGCCGGCGATGAGGCCGGGGGCGAAGGACGAGGCGGCGAGGCCGACTTTCATCGCGGGATTCAGCTCCACGGCTTTGTCGCCGAGGTATTCCTGGAGATGGCGGACGATCTCGGCGGATGAGGCGAGCGAGGGGAGCACATCGACGAAGCGAAACAACTGGGCCTTGAAGGCGGGGTCTTTCATCGACCACTCCATCACGCGCGCGTAGGCGCCTTTTTTGGAAAAGATGCCGGGCGCGGGGTGGGCATCCATGAGGGCGAAGAGTTTTTCGCCGATGGCGTGGATGGCGGTTTCGAGGGCGGGATCGACGGGAAGAAAGCCGGTGGAGGGGGTGACGGGCATGGGGCGTTGGGGTTGCGTGGAGTGTCGCCAATTGCGGCCCGCAGGCAAGGGACGGCGGGCGTAAGCAGAGCCCACAAAAAAACGCGGCCCAGGGGAGGGCCGCGTTAGGAGAGAAGAAAACTGCGATTACATGATGTAGCCGTCTTCGCCGTGCTCGGCGGTGTCCAGGCCTTGGGATTCTACTTCCGTCGAAGGACGGAGGCCGATGACGGCTTTCACGATGAAGGCGATGACGACGGTGGCGACGACCGAGAGGACGAGGGTCAGCCCGATGGCCTTGACC
>JACMRG010000270.1 GCA_014376585.1 Opitutaceae bacterium
ATTTTTTTGAAGTTGTTGGAAATGGGGAGGGAGAGGGCGAGGAGGGGGACCATATTGACGAAGCCGACCAAGCCGAGGGCGGTGGCGGAGTGCGTCCACTGGTAGATTTCCCAGGTGACGGCGACGCCGACGGCTTGGCGGCCGAGGAGGGAGAGGAAGCTGCCGACGAGGTAATCGCGGTAGTTGGGGACCCGCAGGGCGGCGTAGGGATCGTGCGGGGCGGCGGGGATCATGGCTGCCGGCGGTTAGCAGGCGCCATGCTAGGCGGAGCGGCGGCGGGCCGACGCCCTAGGGAAACGCTGATTTAATCGAAGGGCCAGAAAACTGGAAAAAATGAAGACTCCTGTGAGCGAATATTTGGTTTCACGTGAATAGTTTCCCCGAAGAATTGACCGCTACGTGATTAGTGAAAATTTCAGCCCGACTTATTCAGCGCTTCCCTAGGCGGGGCCGGTCTGCCGCACGCGGGCGAGGGCGGTGAGGAGTTCCACGGTGGTAAACGGTTTTGGGAGAAAATCGACGCGGCCGGCATCGCGGAGTTTGGCGAGGGTTTCCTGCCGGCCGTATCCGCTCATCACGAGGAGGTGGGCGGCGGGGTCGAGGGCGCGGATCTCGCGGAGGGCGCGGGCGCCGTCGAGCACGGGCATGGTGAGGTCGAGGATGACGGCGCAAAATGCCCCGGGCTCGGTCGCGAAACGGTGCACGGCTTCGCGGCCGTCGGCGGCCGTGACGACGCGGTAGCCCTGGTGCCCAAGGGTCTTGGTCACCATCAGAAGCACGGTGGGTTCGTCGTCGGCAACGAGCACGGCGGCTGCCGGCGCGGGCAAGGACACGGGCAGGTGTTCTGGTGCGGGTGCGAAGAGGGCGGCGGGATCGGCGGCGGGGAGATAGATGCGGAAGGTGGAGCCGCGGCCGACTTCGCTGTGCAGCGTAAAGACACCGCCGTGGGCGCGCACGATGCCGAGCACGGCGGCGAGGCCGAGGCCGCGGCCGGTGAACTTGGTGGTGAAGAAGGGCTCGAAGATTTTGGCGCGCGTCTCCGGAGTCATGCCGTGGCCGGTATCGGCGACTTCTACCCAGGCGTAGGCGCCGGCGATTTTCTCAGGGCGGTAAACGACATCGGTGAGGTGCGCCGGGTCGATGGTGCCGTGGCCGGTGGCGAGCCGGATGGAGCCGGGGCCGGGGCCGAGGGCTTCGGAGGCGTTGATGACGAGATTCATCACGACCTGTTGCAATTGGGAGCGGTCGGCTTCGACCCAGGGGGCGCCGGGAACGAGGTCGAAGGTGAGGGTGGCGCCCTTGCCGATCGAAAGCCGGAGCAGTTCGGTGGTGTTGGTGGTAAGGGCGCTGAGGGCAACGCGTTCACGGACGTGGGAGCCATGGCCGGCGTAGGCGAGCATCTGGCGGCAGAGATCGGAGGCGCGGCGGGAGGCGGTTTCGATCTGGGTGAGGCTGAGCACCGCCTCGGTGTTGGAGGGCGGGAGGGCGAGCTTGGCGAGGCCCGCGTTGCCAAGGATGACGGCGAGGAGGTTGTTGAAGTCGTGAGCGATGCCGCCCGCGAGGACGCCGAGGCTTTCGAGTTTCTGGGCTTCGAGCATCTTGGCGTGGATCTGGGTGCGCTCGGCTTCCTGATGCTTGAGTTCGGTGATGTCGGTGTTGGTGCCGATGGAGCGAAGGGGAGAACCGTCGGGATTGCGGACGATGACTTTGCCGCGGCTGGAGACCCAGCGCCAATCGCCGGTCTTGGTCTGGACGCGGTAATCCATGATGACGTCGTCCCGGCCTCGCAGGGCGATTTGGGAATCGGAGGCGGCGATGCGGGGCAGTTCAACGGGGTGAACGCGTCGGCGCAGGAAGCTGGGATCGGCCGCGATTTCGGCGAGGGTGTAGCCGGTGAGGGCGCACATCCAAGGGTCGGGCGCGGCGCGGTCGGAGGCGTGGTCGTAGTCCCAGAGGCCGTGCGCGCCGACTTCAAGGACCAGTTTGAGACGTTCTTCGCTGGCGCGGAGGGCTTCGGCTTGGGCGCGAACCTTTCGCAGCACCCGGCGTTGCCAGGCGAAGGCGGCGGACAGACCGAGCACGATGATGAGCCCCGGGGTGAGATAGAGTTGAATGTCCTTAATCCGGACGGCACGGGGCTGGAGCGGACCGATCCATTTTTCGTAGATGGCGTCGTAGGTGCCGTTGGCGATGATGCGGGCGAGTCCGGCATTGATCAGGGCGAGGCGGTCGGCGTCACCGGCATGCACGCCGAGGTGGAGGTTGAAATTAAATTCGGGGAAAGGGACGTCGCTGATGACGACGTTGGTCAGTTTGAGTTCGCGGATAATTTTTTTCCCAACGAGGCCGACGGCGAGAACCGCGTCACAGTGATTGTCTGCGACCGCCTGCAGGCCCTCGCGGAGGGTGTCGATGTAGATGGGGTGGACGTTCCAGCCGTGCTGGCGAAGAAATCCTTCGGAAAAGCTGTCGCGTTGGACGCCCACGCGAAGGTTGCGGAGGTCGGCATTGGTGCGCAGCGAGGGGCCGTCGGACCGGACAAAGGCGGCGCCGTGGAGAACGAGGTGGGGCACGGAGTAGTCGATAAACCGATCCCGCTCGGCGGTATAGGCGAGGCTGGGGAGCACATCGAGTTCGCCGGCTTGGAATTGGGCGTAGAGTTTTTCCCACGGGGCCTGCACGTAAATTGCGGGAAAGCCCATCTCCCGGGAGATCGCGGCGACGAGTTCGACCGAATAGCCGACGGGGTTTCCGTCGGGTCCGGCGAAGGAGAGCGGGCTAGCCTCCGCTTCGATGCCGAAACGCATGGGCGGGCGCGGAGCGGCCGGGGCGGGCTGGGCGCGGGCCGGGCCGACGATGACCAAGCAAACGAGGATGAGGAGAGTATGAGAGCCTGCGCGCACGAAAGAGGCTGAACCTTCAGCCGGCACGGAGCAGGAAGTCAAAAGCGCATCGGGGGGCGTGGGCGCCGATTACGACCTTGTGCTTGCGGCCCTAAGAAACGGTCGGCGTTTCTGCATTTCAACGGTGCGTGGTAAAAAGGCCGCGTGTCGGGTGAAATCATTCGTGCCTAGGGGGCGGCGGCGGCCGGATCGCGGACGGTGGCGATTCTAAGTCGGACACGAATTGTCCCGATGGGGGGGGCGTCAATTTGCGAAGGTCCTGAACCTATTCCCGCCAAACGCCCTCGTTGAGATGAGTCGCGGGGTGCGCGGGCACGCCGCGTTCGTTGCGGTGGAGTTGGGCGACCACGAGTTCCACCGCGTTGGCGGCAATGATGTCGTTGCCCGCATCCATGCCCGGCAACGCGCCCCCGGGCTGCCAGTCGAGCGTGACGACGCGGCGCGCCGAGGGCGCGAGGGCGCGGAGTCGGGCGGCCTCGGGGGCGGCCACGGGCCAGCCGACGACGAGGGCGTCAGGCGCGTGCCGGCGCGTCCACCGGCGGAGTCCGTCGCGTTGACCGGGCAGGGCGAATTGCGCGAGTTCCGCGGCGAGGTCTGGCGCGGGGTGGTTGACCTGAAAGGCCGCGAGATGGACGCCGTGGATGCGCTCGTGGATGCTGCGGCTAAGGATCGCCGCGGGCCGCGCGCAACCCTCGTCGCGGAGCCGTTGCAGGGTGAGCCACATGGAGCGGTAGTGGTGGTGGCCCGCGCGGTGGAGGTTGGGGCGCCAGTCGGTGTTGCCGATGATGGCGCAGGCGAAGGCCGGCCAGTCCCAGTCGAGGTCAACCGCGAGGTCGTGCATCGCGGGGGAAAATATCACGCCGGTGATGCCGCGGGTTTTGAGGATATCGCCCAGCCGGCGCGGCGTCATGCCGGCTTCGTCGAGCCAAAACTCGGTCAGGGTGCAGCCCAGTTGCTCCGCCCGGAGGCGCGCGCCGGCGAGCACGGTGTCCAGGTAGTGCCGGTGATGGAATGGCAAGATTTCGTGGCGATGCGTGCTCACCCAGACGAAGGCCAGCGTCTCTCGCCCCAAGGGCGACTGATGGCGGCGGATATGCGCCATGAGCGAGGCCACGCGGAGATCGGGCTGGTAACCGATTTTCGCCGCGAGCCGGCGCACGCGTTCCACGGTGGCGGTGGGGATGGAAGGGTGGCCGCGCAACGCATAGGAGGCGCCGCTCACGCTCAGGTGAGCGGCGCGCGCCAGATCCCGGAGGGTTTTACCGCGCGCAGGTGACATTCTACTCAACGCTTACAGTGAATTGCGGTTTGGCCTGCAAGCAAAACCCCCTCATCAGCTTCGAGCATCTCGGAAGATCCCCTTTCGCGACTACCCCAACCCCTAATACCCGAACGACCATGCCCCGACCCACCGCGCTCCGCTCCGCCCTCATTTGTGTGGGCGGTTTGGCCGCAACCGCCGTCAGTTTGCTGGCGCAGACGCCCGCGCCAGAACCCGCGCAGGATGCGATCCGCCTCGATCCTTTCACCGTCACCACGGACGCCAACGAAGGCTATTTTTCCAAATCTACATCCGCCTTTGGGCGGGTCGTGATGAATCTGGAGAACGTCCCGCAGAAGGTCGAAGTTTACAACGCACAGTTCATTGCGGACATCATCCCGACCTCGATCTCCGACATCACGCGCTACTCTTCCGCCGTTAATTACAACAATTCAGAACGCAACGACGGCGGGGGCAGTCTGGTGCGCGGATTTTCTGCGGCGATCCGGCGCAACGGCGAAAATTTCGGTGATCACGGCGGCATCGCGGCGGTCGAGACCATTGAGCAGACGGAGGTCGTCAAGGGTCCGTCCGCCGTGCTCTACGGCGCCAGCCAGCCCGGCGGCGTGATCAACTACGTGACCAAGATCCCGAAATTTAAACGCGAGACCACCGTGACCGCGCAGCTCCACAGCCTGGGCGGCTACACCGGCATGGTCGATACCACCGGCCCCATCGGACCGGCGGGGCGCACCGACGGCCCCATGGCGGCCTACCGCTTCGTGGTCGTGGATGAGGACCGCAGCGAGTATCAGGATAACAGCGACTTTTTTAAACGCCGGGTTTTCTTCGGAAAAATTTTGGTCCGACCCACGTCATGGCTGAGTCTTACGCTCGAGGCGGAGGACAACCGCCTAAAGGCAGCCTTCTTCAACTCCCAACTGCCGCTGCAGTCCGAATACACCGCGTCGCGTTCCGCGCCTTACAGCGCGACCGTGCCAAATCCGGCGCTCGTCCGGGAGCCCTTTTATTTGCCGGTTTCGTGGACCTACCAAGATAACGACACCTTCCGCACGGATCTCGGACAGATTTATCAGGGGACCGTGACGTTGGACAAAGACTTTGGCCAGGCTGGGCGATGGGCGCTGCGCAGTTTTTATTCCCTCTCCCAATTCGATACCGTGCGGAATCTCGTGGACATCCCGAACACCGCCTACCCCAAGCCGGTGACCGCTGCGGACCTCGGTAAAGTGGTGAACCGCGACCAAACCGTAAGCGCCGCCGACGTCGCGGCCAACCGCCTCTGGCTGGCGCAGCGGAGCCTGCGCTTGATCAACGACGTGGGTGCTCGCAGTGCGCGCAATCAAGTCGATCTGACGGGGCAGTTCGCCACCGGACCGGTGAAGCACACGTTTCTCGCCGGCACCGAGTTGTCGCTCGGCCAGAAATCCCGCTACGCGCTTTACGGCAACGGCGCCCCGGGCGGCACCACGCGCTACGCCTATGAAGGCGCCGTCGGTAGCAAGTGGGCCACGTGGGTGGATGCGCCCGATTACCGCGGAATCCCGATCGATTGGAGCGACATTAAAACAGCCGCGAATCCCACCGGCGCGGTCCGCCTCCAAGCGCCCGCCGCCTCGGTCCCGCTCGACAACATTCGCTTCAACGTCCCGTGGGTGTCCAAAAAGCCCACGAGTTACTATTTTTTCGACGCACTTTCACTGCTGGAGGACCGGCTCCAAATCTCCGCCGGCTTGCGCCACGACGCCGTCACTCAGCTGTATCGCGACGCCACGAGCTCGATCCAGAAAGCCACGGCGTCCCAGTGGACGAAGCGGGTCGGCACGGTTTATAAAATTCGGCCGTGGATTCACGTTTATGCGCTCTACAATGAGTCGTTCAATCCCAACGCCACCGGTGCGCTCAACGCCTGGCAAACGGCACTCGCGCCGCAGGACGGCAAGCAAAAGGAAGCCGGCGTTCGCCTGAACTTGTTTGCGGACCGGCTCGCCCTCGACGCGTCGTATTTCGACATCACGAACAAGAACGTCTACCAGAGCGATCCGTTCGGGAAACTGCCGACCCGCTTCCCGGCGGGCACCGATCTGAGTGCGATTCCGGACACCGTGCTTTGGCCGACCACGCCCGGTTTGGAGAACAAGGGTTTCGACCTCGATGCAAAATTACGCGTCACCGCCAACACGCAGTTGTTCGCCTCCTACACGCACAACGACATGGTGGCGACCGGCACGCTCACCCAGGCCCTCGCCCTCGGCCGTCCGACCTATTCGGTCAACAACGTGCCAAAAAACCAATTCTCGTTGTGGAGCAAGTGGACGCCACCCACCGGCTGGCTACGGGCGTTTAATTTCAATCTGGGCTATCGCTACGTCGGCGAACGTCCGGGCGGGCCGGTGGGCAACGTCGCTCAAATCAATCTGAGCGGCTATGGCTTAGCCGACGCCGCGATCGGCTATCATTATCAACGGTGGACGGTGAATTTCACGGTGCGCAATGTCTTCGATAAATACGCCTTCCGCCTCGCCTCGGGCGCCGACCGAATTTATCCCGAGAAACCTCGCCACGCGATTCTCTCGGTCACCACTCACTTCTAACCGCGGCATTCTTCATGAACCGGGTGAAGGCATTATTCTTCGGCGCAAGTTTCGTCGTGGGTTCGGCCATTTGGGCGGCCGACGCGGCGGCTCCGGGTTATCAAGTTTATCCCGAGCGCAAGGCGCAGGTTATCCTCGGACTCGGCTTTGAGATTCAGTCCGATTCCATCGGGTCGGGTAATCAAGGGCTGCCGGAGAATCAAATGTCGGTTCCGCATGATCTGACGCCCGCCGAGCGCAGCCGACTTAGCGCCGAGATGTTGCAGGGCTTTCGCTACTGTCGGTTGGCGGGAGGTCTGTATTGGCGCGGGCTCGACCCCGCAGGAAAGTTCCTTCGCCCCCGATGGCCTGAACAGCTCACGGAGCTGCACGACTTGCTCCGCGATGCCGGCGTCGAGGGCCTCTCCTTTGAATATTGGTCACCCGCACCATTTTGGAAAGCCAACGGCCGCTACGTGGGGCTGGGTCGCGAGGATCCTTTCAACACCCTGCGCTGCTTCGGGCCGGATTTTGCGCACGATCCGGTTTATCGCGGCGATACGGATCGGTTCTTGGCCGACTTCGCGGAGGCCGTGGTGACCGACATCAAAACCCTCAAGGCCGCCGGACTGACCACGTCGATCTGGAGTCTGCAAAATGAACCGCCGATCTCCAACGCGCATTATTCCGCCTGCCGTTATGCCGATGCCGCGGGCTATGTGAAAGCGTATCGCGCCGTCGCCCGTGCGATCCGCCGACACGACGCCCGGATCATGTTGGTCGGCGACACGATCGCTGAGTTTCCCCACATGATCGCGACCGGGATGAGCGATCCCGAAGTCGCCTCCCTCGTCGATGCCTATGTCGTGCACGCCGGCGGCGCGCCCTCGGAAAGCGTGCGGAAAGTCCACGCCAAGATTACCGCCGAGCTGCCGCCGCGACCCTGGTTTCAGAATGAGTTCGAATACATGACCGGCGGCGCCACGCCGGAGCGCTGTCTCAACGCGGTGCAGCACATCATGAATTCATTTCAGCTCGGCCGGAACCCGACGTGGTTCTGGCTTCACGCGCTCAAGCCGCTGAAGAACGCGGAGGCCAGCGGCTATGCGCTCGGTTTCTGGAAATCGCCGGATGAGCCGGCCACGACGGTCGCCCACGAAACGCGCCGCCGTTGGCGCGACGGACCGGCGCTCGCGGAGCTGCCGCGCGAATTCGAAGCGTGGGAAACGATCAGCCCGACGCGCGGCGACGTCGCTCAGCCCGGCATCCCCTTCGATTTTAATGTCAACCAACCGGTGACCGTTTACTTGCTGGTGGAAGATTTGGGCGATTACACTCCCGGTCCCGGCTGGGCCGCGACGGACCAGGCGGGCACGACGTGGAGCGGAGGTCGGGACAAAATTTACCGACAGGATTTTCCGGCCGGAGCGGTGGGGATTCCCGCGCACACCGGACAGGTGGGCCCGCGCCATGGCGTCCCGCATCTCGTGTTCGTCAAGCCGAGCCAGCCCGCGACCTTCAAAGCGATGATTGGCGTCAACGTGCCGATCCAAATCCGGTCGGAGTGGCTCGCGTTGGAACGGGTGTCGGCCGGCCTCAAGCCCGGTCACTGGATGTTTAATCCCTACAACTGGAATGCCGTGGGCAGCTTCGTGAAACGCCTGCCGTGGGACAGTGTCGCGGTGGCGGTGGAGGAGGCGAACTACGACGCCGATGCGCGCATCTTTGCCTTCCTCCGGCCCAATGGAAAACTGACGATCGTCGTGTCGAATCGCACCGCAGGGGACCGTCCGTTCGACATCGCCACGGGGCGGGCGCAAGCCACTTGGAAAGGGTTTCGCTACACCCCCGATTTCGCGGGCGCGGGCACCTTGGGCACGCTCATCGGCGAGTATGACGGCGCGCGGTTGCACCTCGTGTTGCCGCGCTTGAGCTGGGAGTTTTGGGAAGAGCAATGATCCGCGCTGACGCATGAAAATCCCGCGCCTCCGTTGGTGGATCGGCGGCATGCTGTTCCTTGCTTCGGTGCTCAATTACATTGATCGCCAGACGCTCTCGTTACTCGCGCCCGTCATCCAGGCCGATGTGGGCCTGAGCGATGCCCACTACGGTAACATCGTGAGCCTCTTCCTCGCGGCCTACACGCTCGGCTATCTTTTTTCGGGGCGCATCGTGGATGCGCTGGGCACCCGAGTCAGTCTCGCGCTGTTTGTCGGCTGGTGGTCGGTGGCGAACGCCCTGACGGGGTTTGCGCGCTCGGGCTTTTCGCTCGGGGGCTGTCGGTTTCTGCTCGGGTTGGGCGAAGCGGGCGGCTACACGGCCTCGCCGAAAGTCGTGTCCGAATGGTTTCCGGCGAAGGAGCGCGGGGTCGCGGTGGGTCTCTACTCCGTCGGGGGCGCGGTCGGGGCGACGCTTGCGCCGATTCTGGTGATCGGGCTCGCGAGCCGCTATGGTTGGCGCAGTGCTTTCGTGGCGACCGGTATCCTGGGCTTGGTTTTCACGGCCCTCTGGCTGGTGATTTATCGTCGGCCGTATGAGCATCCCTGGCTTGGCGACGGGGAGCGCCAGCTGATCCTCGCCGATGCGACCGAGGCACCCGCCGCGCCCGCGCCCGCAGTGCTGACCGAGCGCGCGCGTTGGGGGCTGATTCTCGCCACGCCCGCCGTGTGGGCGCTCATGGGCGCCCGGCTGCTCACCGATCCGGTGTGGTATTTCTTCCAGTTTTGGATGCCGAAATATCTGCACACCGTGCGCGGTTTCGAGCCGCGGGAGCTCGCGAGCATGTGGCTGATATTTCTCGCGGCCGACATCGGATTTTTGTCGAGCGGATTTCTTTCGGGCTGGCTCATCGGCCGCGGCTGGAACGTGCGCGACTCACGCCTACGCGTGCTGCTCGGTTGCGCCGTGGTCGTGCCATTCGCGCCCTTCATCGCGCACGTTCCGAGCACGGCGGGAGTCTTTGCGCTGTCCATGGCGGTCGTCCTGGCGCACGCGGCTTGGCTGGCAGGGATCAGCACCTACGTGGTGGATCTCGTGCCGAAGCCGATCCTCGGCACGGCGTTCGGTTTCATCGCGGCGGGCAGTGCGGTCGGTGGTATTTTGATGAACCAAGCGGTGGTGTGGACCATCGCCCACCTCACCTACGATTACTGTTTTTACGCGATGGTCGCGCTGCATCCGCTCGCGTTTTGGTTGCTGTGGAAACACGCGCGCCGCCCGTGGGCGCTCGCCGCCGCGTAATCGCCTTTCCCCCCTATGAAAACACTCACGGAAGATTTCGACGTCGTGGTTTGTGGCGGTGGCCTCGCGGGCTTTTGCGCCGCCCTCGCCGCCGCTCGCCAAGGCGCGAAGACCTGCCTCGTCCACGACCGCCCGGTGCTGGGCGGTAACAGCTCCTCGGAAGTGCGCGTGACGCCCCACGGTGCGGCGGCTTTTCATGCGTATGCGCGCGAAACCGGCATTCTCTCGGAACTGCTCATCGAAGAGCGCGCCCGCAATCATGAGACTATTTTCGAGAATGGTTGGACCAACAGCGTGTGGGATCTGACGCTCTACGATGCGGCCCGCGTGACGCCTCTGCTCACGTTGCGCCTGAACACGACGGTCGTCGCCGTGGAACTCGAGGGCGCGGGGCGCGTGAGCGCCGCGCCGCCGGCGACCGCGCGCTTCGGCTATCTCCACCGGCCCGCGGTCGCTTCGGGCGCGAAGCTCACCGCGGTCGTCGCGCGGATCGCAAACGCCGAGACCGAGCTGGTGCTCCGCGCGGCTCTGTTCGTTGACTGCACGGGCGATGGCCTGGTGGCCGATCTCGCCGGCTGCGAGTGGCGCATGGGCAGCGAGGGCCGCGAGGAACTGGGCGAGCCGCACGCTCCCGCCGCGCCGAGCCGGGATACGATGGGCAACTCGATTCATTTCCGCGCGCGCGACATCGGCCGCCCGGCGCCTTTCACGCCGCCGGACTGGGCGGTCAAGCACGAGGATGCGCGGTATTTCTACGAGCAGGGTCGGAAGCCGAAGGATTTGCGCGGCGGTTACTGGTGGCTCGAAATCGGGGTGCCTTGGGATACGATTCACGACGCCGAAGATATCCGTCACGAGCTCACCCGCCATACCCTCGGCGTCTGGGATTGGATCAAGAATCGGGACCCGCTCACCCGCGAGGCGGCCGCCAACTACGCGCTCGATTGGATCGGCCAGGTGCCCGGCAAACGCGAGAGCCGCCGCATCATGGGACGACATCTCCTCACCGAGCAGGACATTCAAAACAAAGTCGCTTTCGCCGACGAGATCGCCTTCGGCGGTTGGTTTCTCGATCTGCACACCCCCGGCGGCTTGCTCGCGCCCACCAGCGAGCCCGCGAGTGCGGAGGGCTACAAGCCGACCAGCGACTACTCGCTCAAGAGCTATGTCGGGCCCTACGGCCTGCCGTTGCGTAGCCTCATCGCCAAGGATGTGGACAACCTGCTGTTGGCGGGTCGCAACGTGAGTGCCACGCATGCCGCGCTCGGCACCGTGCGCGTGATGGCCACGACGGCGCTCATGGGGCAGGCGGTCGGCACCGCCTGCGCGCAGTCGCTGCGCTGCGGCCGCGCTCCGGGTGCGTTCACGCCGGCGGATGTCGGTGCGGTGCAGCAGCGGCTGCTGCGTGACGGCTGCTTTTTGCCCAATGTCGCCACGGCCGACTCAACGGATCTCGCGCGTCGTGCACGCGTGACCGCGAGCAGCGAGGTGGCGTTCACGGGCATTGGTCCGGAAGACCGCGGCCGGCACGAAGGGCTCACTTTTTGGTCCGACCAGGCCGTGCCTTTGGGGCGCGAAGAACTCCATGCCCGGCGAGGGCAGTGGATCGCGCTGGGCGCGGACCGCGTGGACCATCTCGAAGTATGCCTGATCAATCTCACCGCGGAGCCGCGGCGAGTGCCGGCGTGGCTGGTCGCGGTGGATCATCTGTGGGATTACCGCACCGAACCGGGAACACCGTTGGCGGCCGCCGAACTGCTCGTGCCGCCAGGCGGACCTCACTGGATCCATTGGCCCGTGGGGGTGGCGGTGAATCCGGGCGGGTATGCGCGGCTAGATTTGGGCCGGGATCCGCAAATCTGTTGGCCGACGGCCGGGGCTATCCTCCCCGGCCACATGGCGGCCTACGACATGGGCCACGGGCGGATGCGCCGTTACGGCAACGGCGTGACGCTCAGTTTTCGGATCGCGCCCGCGCAGCACGCGTTTGGGCCGTCGCAGGTCCTGTCCGGAGTTACGCGGCCGCACCGTGCGACGAACCTCTGGCGCTCCGACCCGGCGCTCCCTCTGCCCCAGTGGCTCGAACTTACGTGGGGCGCTCCCCACTGGATTGCGACGATCGAGTTGACCTTCCCCGGACATCTCGTGCGGGAGTATCACGCTTACGGGCCGTTCTATCGCGATGCGCAGTGCCCGCGCGATTACACGCTGGAGGCTTGGCGCGACGGCGCTTGGGTGCGGCTGCTTGAGGTCGAGGGTAACTACCAGCGGCAGCGGCGTCACGAGTTGCCGGCGCCGGTGGAAACCGGGCGCCTGAGGGTGATCGTGAGCGCCACCAATGGGGATCCGTCGGCAGCGATCTACGAAGTGCGCTGCTACGGCTAGGGCCGTGGCAGGCGGCGGTATTCTTCGCTGCTGCGGAGGTCTTCGCGGATGTGGGGTTCGTCCCAGGCTTTGTCGCGGACGAGGCGGCGGTAGTTTTCGAGGCCGATGGGATCGGGATCGCGTTTCAAGACGTCGCGATAGGCGCGGGAGATCGCGGCGGTGACAGAGAGGGCGTCGCCTTCCCGGCTGCGACGCAGCTCGGCGCGGAGTTCGGCTTCCGTCTGACCGCGGCTGAGGGCACGGGTGTAGGCGGCGAGGCCGGAGGCGTCGGGGTCGCGGGAGAATACTTCGCGATAGATGCGGCGCACGATCGCTTCGAAGTCGCGGGAGCGAAATTCGCCGCTGCGGCGGATGGCATCGCGGAGCTGGTTCTCCGACCAGCCGGCGTCGAGCAGGCGGCCGAGGTAGAAACGCGCGCCCTCGGGGTCCGGGTCGCGGTTGAGCACGTCGCGATAGGCGGCGCGGATGGCCCGCTCGGCGTCGCGGGCTTTCCAGTCGCTGAAAAGGGGGCCGGACGGAGCGGGCTCGACTTGGAGTGAAGAGATGGCGCGGTCCCAAGTGATCTTGTTTTGCTGCCCAAGGGAATAGGCGCCGAGGTCGGGCGTGGTGCGGTTGATCCACGTGGAGGCACCGCGAAATTGGGAGTGCTCGAAGACGGCGACGCGGACGGGCCCGTCGATGCGGACGGAGCGGAAGCGGTCGTTGAACGGGCGGCTCCGCGAATCGCAAATCAGCTCCAGATTCTCGATGGCGGCGGTGTCCCCGACCACGAGGGAGTCGCCGCGGTAGTCGCGTTCGGTGAAGAATATTGCGCGACCTGCGGAGCGGGGGTGTTGGGCGTGCGCGAGGGGGGTGGACGCGGGTTGGGCGCGGAGGGCGGGTAGGGTGGTGGCGAATGCGGCGGCCTTGGGGTTGACGCGCGAAAGTCTGGTCGCTGCGATGGGCGGCGCACGCTTGCGCGACAAGGCGACCCGGTCCGTGCAAGACAAGACGCAGCCGGTGGTCGTATCGGTGCCCGGCACGATTGGGTTGCAGGCCCGCAAGGGCGAGATCATCGGGTTGGCGGGGCTTGCCGGACACGGTCAGACCCGGATGTTGATGCAGGTGTTCGAGGCGGCAGGCCGGCATGGCCGGGGCGTTCAGGTTTCCGGGGCCGTGGCCCTTGTGGCGGGCGACCGGCAGACGGACGGCATCTTTCCCCTGTGGTCGATTGCCAAGAACATCTCGGTCCGCTCGCTGGGCGCGTTGCGGCGCGGACTGTTCATCGCTGCGGATGCCGAGGTGGCGATGGCCGCAAGCTGGCGTGAAAAGATCGGCATAAGGACAGAGGATCTGGACAACAACATCCTGTCGCTGTCCGGCGGCAATCAGCAAAAGGCGCTGTTTGCCCGGGCTTTGGGGTCTGACGCGCAGATCATCCTGATGGATGACCCGATGCGCGGCGTCGATGTCGGCACCAAGCTGGATGTCTATGACCTGATCAGAGCCGAGGCACAACTGGGGCGCACCTTCCTTTGGTACACGACCGAGACGGATGAACTGGACAACTGCGACCGCGTCTACGTCTTCCGCAACGGCCAGATCGTCGCCGCACTGGACCACAGTGAATTGACCGAGGAGAAGATCATCCATTCCTCTTTCGCCGAGGTGGCCTCATGACCGGTCTTGTCCCAACCGCAGCCCGTCCATCGTTCAACACCGGACACCTGCTGCGGACCCTGCTGCCCGCGCTGTCGATGACGCTGATCCTGCTGGCGATTGCCTGGCTGAACCCGAGAGCCATCAGCTATTTCGGCTTCAGCCTGATGCTGAACCTTGCAATCCCGATTGCGCTTGCCACCGTGGCCCAGATGTTCGTCATCACGATCAACGAACTGGATCTGTCGATTGGCACCTTCGTCGGCTTTGTCGGCTGCGTCACCGCCACCTGGCTGCATGATGCACCAGTGTTCGGGGTGCTGGTGCTGGTGGCCTCGGTCGGGGTCTATGCGGGCCTGGGGGCGCTGATCCACCTGCGCAACCTGCCCCCGATCGTCGTCACGCTGGGCATGAGCTTTGTCTGGCAGGGGCTCGCGATCCTGGTCCTGCCAAAACCGGGCGGGGCGGCGCCGGATTGGTTGAAGGCTTTCATGGGGTTTCAGACGCCCTTCGTGCCCTTTCCCATCATCGCCGCCGTGGTGATTGGGCTGGTCGTGCATTTCGGACTGATGCGCAGTTCTTATGGCGCGGTGTTGCGCGGGGCGGGCGGCAATCAGCAGGCCATCGGCCGGGCCGGCTGGTCGCTTTTGAAAACCAAGGTCGTGATGTTCGCCCTGACCGGCACGTTCGGCGTCATCTCGGGCATGGCGCTGATTGGCATCACCACCTCGGGCGATGCCAATATCGGCAACGGCTACACGCTGTTGTCCATCGCCGGGGTGATCTTGGGCGGTGGTGAGTTTGTCGGCGGCCGGGTGTCGCCCATAGGGGCCGTGATTGGCGCGTTGACATTGGCGCTGGCGGCCTCGCCACTATTGACGTTCATGCATATCCCACCTGACTGGCAGGTGGCCGCCAATGGCGTGATCCTGATCACGGTGCTGGCGGCGCGCGCCCTGATCGGCCGGAAAGGCGCATGAGGATGACCCGACTTTTCGCCTTTCCGTGGGTCTGGTCCTTTATCGGTGCCTTGGTCGTCTGGCTGGCGGCGGTGAACTTCACCGGGGGCCACGGGGCCGGTGGCATGATCACGGCCGCCCTGTCGCTGGCGGTTTTCACGGTGATCGTCGGGCTGGGGCAGATGTTCGTCATCACCTTGGGCCCCGGCAACGTCGATCTGTCGCTGCCAGCCAACATCGGCCTTGCAAGTGCGGTGGCTATGAAGACGATGGATGGCCACGACAGCATGATCGCTGTGGGTCTGTTGGCGGCGTTGGCCTGTGGCGCGGTGATCGGCCTTGCCAATTACGCCCTGATCCGCCTTTTGCGTATTCCCCCCATCATCGCGACGCTGTCTTCAAGCTTTATCATCCTGTCGACCGACATCCACTATGGGCGCGGCTTGCAGATCAAGCCGCCGCAGGGATTTGCCGACTTTGCCAATGTGAAGATCCTGGGCTTTCCGGTGCTGGCGCTGTTCGGTGTGGTCTTGGCGCTGGTCGCCTGGGTGGCGTTGCAGCGCATGGTCTATGGCCGATCGGTTCTGGCCATCGGCCAGAACATGCGGGCCGCAAAGCTTGCGGGCATCCCGGTGGAGCGTGTCCGGCTGTTGACCTACACCCTGTGCGGCGCCTTGGGCGGCATCAACGGGGCGCTCTTGGCGGGATATTTTCGGGGCGCGAGTGTCGATATTGGCAACGAATACCTGTTGTCGTCGATCGCCGTCGTGGTGATTGGCGGCACTTCGGTGGCGGGCGGCAAGGCAAATGTTCCGGGCATCTGGGGCGCCTCGCTGTTTCTGGTCCTGCTTTTAACCATGCTCAACACCTTCGGCGTCAGTGCCGGCTTGCGGCTTTTGCTGACTGGGCTGATCATCGTGGGTGTCATCACCGCAGCCGGCGGGCACAAGACCGGACGCTGAACCCTGAAAGGCGTTGCCATGCCATTCGTCTCCATCCGTCTTGTCAAGGAAGTCATCGCCGATGATCCCGGCGGCAAAAAGGCCGCAATGGCGACCAAGATCGTCGCCGCCATTGCCGAAACCATAGGCCTTACCCAGGATACAGGCCTTACCAAGGATGATGTGTGGGTCGCATTTGAAGAGGTTGCCGCCCGCGACTGGTTCGTTTGCGACACCCGCGTTCAGGAACGGCGGCAGAAAACCTGATTGCTCATGGTTTTTGCGCGCCGGTCGCCGTGACGTAGATCGAATACATCGACGAGGTCGCCGCGATGAACAGACGGTTGCGCATCGGGCCGCCAAAGGTCAGGTTCGCCACCGTCTCGGGTACCAGGATCTTGCCAAGCCGTGTTCCATCGGGGGCAAAGCAGTGAACCCCGTCCCCGGCGCTTGACCAGATGTTGCCCTCGACATCCACGCGGATCCCGTCGGGCAGGCCCACGTCGATCTCGGCAAAGACACGGCCATTGGTCAGCTGACCGCCAGCCACGTCGAAGGCGCGGATGTGGCGGGGCGCTGACCTGTCGTGGCTGAAGGCGCTGTCCGCGATGTAAAGCTTGCTTTCGTCGGGCGAGAAGACCAGCCCGTTCGGCTGGGTAAAGTCATCGGCCACCAGCGTCACCGCACCTGACGGGTCGATCCGGTAGACGCCATGCACCGGCTGCTCGGGTGTGGCGCGGTAGCCTTCGTAATCCGACAGAATTCCATAGGTCGGGTCGGTGAACCAGACAGAGCCATCCGAGTGGACGATCACGTCATTAGGCGAGTTCAGGCGCTTGCCCTGAAACTGGTCCGCCAGAACGGTGATGGCACCGTCAATCTCTGTCCGGGTCACGCGCCGGGTGCCATGTTCGCACGACACCAGACGACCCTGCACATCGCGCGTGTGACCGTTGGCAAAGTTGGACTGGGTCCGAAACACCGACACGCCCTGCCCTTCCAGCGGATTGGCCGAATAGCGCAGGATGCGCTGGTTGGGAATGTCGCTCCACAGCAGGCAGCCCAGATCGTTGAACCAGACCGGGCCTTCGGCCCAGCGACAGCCACCGTAAAGCTTGTCCAGACGGGACGATCCCACTGTCAGAAACAGAAATCGCGCGTCGTCGACCTGATATTGTGGCTGTGCCATCTTTCCCCCCGCCTGCGTTGCTCCAGGATCCCATGCAGACATGATGGAATAAATTAGTCGACCCGGATAGACCAAAAACGATCCCGCTCGGAGGCATGGTCACGGTCCCGACTGCGGCATCTTTCCATCAGGGACTTGATGCTACTTTTCTTTTGTCATCCGCAAGTTATGTCTGTTAAAATAGGATTTCAGATGCTTCTCACCGTTAAAGATGTGACCAAGACCTTTCCTGGGACCGAAGCCGCAGTCCTGAGCGAGATATCTTTCGATCTGAAGGCGGGCGACATGCTGGCGTTAACGGGCGAGTCCGGGTCGGGCAAGAGCACGTTGCTGCATCTGGTGGGTGGTTTGGATACCGCCGACAGCGGCGTCGTGGCAATTGACGGCACTGATCTGACACCCTTGAATGACGTGGGTCGTGCCCGTCTGCGGCGGGGCACGGTCGGGGTGATTTTCCAGCAGTTCAACCTGATCCCCTCGTTGACCGTCGCGGCCAACATCGCGTTTCAGGCGCGGCTTGCGGGGCGGCATGACCCGGACCTGACAGGGGCGCTGGCACTGCGGCTGGGACTGAGCAACCACCTGCACAAATACCCCGAGCAGCTGTCGGGCGGCCAGCAACAGCGGGTCGCCATAGCGCGCACCCTGGC
>JACMRG010000271.1 GCA_014376585.1 Opitutaceae bacterium
GGTTTCACGCGAGGGCGGGGGCCCGGTGTCGGCGACCGCCTGAGGCTGCCCGCGGGCCTGCGTGAGTTTTTTCTCGGCCAGGCGTGCGGCGGTGAAGCGTTCATAAATCCACCAGGCCTCGCCCACGGCGATCAGGGCGACGAGCCCGAGCGCGAATTTGAAAAAGGGAAATTTCCGGGACGACATGGGTGGGCGCGCGGCGGACTCAGAGGGGACGCGTCGCGTTCACGACCAGCGTGAAATCGAACCGCAGGAGGCCGGGCTGGGTGTTGTCAAAGTGTTCGTTTTCGACGACGGTGACAAACGGCGAGCCGGTGAAACTCGCGATGAGTTTCTTCACGCGTTCGTAGGATTCGGGGCTGACGTTGGAGACGGGGTTGGTGACATCGAGGAGCCGGCCCGCGAGCGCGAGTTTGAGCGCGGGTGCGACGGCGGGCGCGGCCGCGGCGCCTTCGACCGCGGGCGCGGTCGCATCGGCGGCGGGCGGTTGCACGAACTGGATGCGTTCGAGCCAGACGTCGCCGACTTTGGCCAGGCGGGCTTGAACATCAGCGAGGAAATCGAGCCAGTTGGCCTTCGTGGCGACGAGGCTTTCGAGGGCGGTGACCTGTCGGCGGGCCTCTTCGATCTGGGCGAGGTTGTCGTTGTTGCGCGTCTCGACCGAGCGGAGCGGCCGGAGTTGGGCCTCGGTGGCGGCGAGTTGGGCCTCGGCCCGGGCGGCGCGGGCGTGGAAATACAAAATAGGCGGCAGCAGGGCGGCGGCGGCCAGGACGGCGGCGATAAGGAGGAGCGGCTGGCGTTTGCGAAACGCCAGGGCGCCGGTGATCGCGGGCGGGAGGAGCGTGACGCTGGCGGCCGGTTGCACGAGCGGCACGGCCAAGCCGACGAGATCGGCCATGAGGTGCGCCATGCTCGCCGCACCGGCGGCGCGAGCGTCCGAGGAAAGCTCGACGCCGCGGAGCGCATCATAACGTTCGACGGGAAGCTTGAGCCGTTCCGCGAGCGTCGGAGTCAGCCCGTCGATGAGCGAGCCGCCGCCGGTCAGATAGATCGCGGCGGGCGCGGGCGCGCCCGTCAGGCGACGGTAGTTGAGGATGGAGCGCGTGAGCTCGGGATGGAGCCGGCCGATGAAACCGGCCGCGGCGCGGTGCACGGCGGCGCGGGCGGGCGAGCCGTCGGGCAGCTCGGAGCGGCCGCTGAGAACAGAGATCTTGAGGGTATCGGCGGCGGCGAAGTCGATGTGCAGTTCCTCGGCGATGGCAGAGCTGACGGTGTTGCCGGCCAGCGGAAAGGTGCGGATATAAAAACGTTCCCCGTCCAAAAAAAGCAGGTGCGTCGAGCGCGCACCGATATTGATCACGAGCGCGCTGGCCGGCGCTTCGGGGTAGCTGTAGCGAAAGGCGGCGCGGAGGGCGAGGCTGCCGGGCATGGCGCGCTCCGGAGCAAAACCGGCGGCATCGGCGGCGGCGCAGAGGGTCTCCATCGCGTCGAATTTCGCGGCGGCCAGCATGACTTCGAGATCAAAGCCGTCATCGGCGATCACGACGTGGTCCCACACGACTTCGGCGAGCGGATACGGGATGTGTTGCGAGGCCTCAAACGTGAGACTCTGCGTGCGCTTCGCGGGATCGAGCGCGGGGGTCTTGATGAATTTGGTGAGCGCGAGGTGGCCCGGGACCGCGAGGGCGCAGGCGCCGCCGAGGTGCTCGCGGGCCGCGAGGGTGCCGAGGGTGAGAGCGGTGGTTTCGGTCCAACGCGCCTCGTGAGCGGGATCAGCAGCCTGAGGCTCGACGGCGAAACGCTGCAGGACGAGTCGTCCGGTCGCGCCGACGCCAAAGAGCCCGCAGGCGACATGACCGGCTCCGAAATCAACAGCGAGGATGCGGGTAACGCGCATTTTCAGGGTGCGACAGGCGATTTCACAAGCTCGCGGGCGGCAAGTGCAAACTCAGGGGGAGGCGCGGGCCGGGTGGAAGGCGGCTGCCTCGCGCCGCACAAAATTGGGCGTGGCGCGGGGGTATTCGAGGGCGAAAGGCGTGAGATACTGCGGCTGGAGCAGGCCGTCGTTGGCGGGGGCGGCGGCCGTTGCGGCGATTTGGAAGGCGCGCCGCGCCGCGGGATCGGCGGCGAGCGGCGCCGCGCTGGCGGTGCGCGTGGCCGGCAGAGCCCGACCGCCGGCGGCGAGGTCAACGGTCCAGAATTTCGGCGAGCCATGGAGCTGGTCGCGTTTCACGAGTTCGGGCGGCAGATAAAAACGCACATCGGCGCGCCCGGCCTCAAGGGCGACGCATTCGGCCTCGGCGCGGTAATACTCCACGCGGCGCACCCCGCCGGCGGGCGCGGGCAATTCCCAGCCGATCGCCAGGGCGACGCGCACGCGGTTCACCATCCGGCCCGGCGCGGAGGGGGGCGGAGCGACGTTGAGCACGACCTCGGCTTCGAACCACGCGTCGGGAGTGTTGTGGGGCGCACGGGCCGAGGTAAAACGCAGGCTCGCAACTTCGACCTCTTCGCCGCGCGACGCCACGGTCAGGCCGAGGGTCAAAACTAACAGGGGTAAAAATCGAAGCCGACAGGCAAGCACAGGTGAAAAAAGTTGTGCGACCCCGGACCAGCGTCACGCTAAATGCATCCGCCCACGCTACTATTTTCACGTAGCGGGGCGAGCCGCCCGGTCCATGACTTCGCCCGCCACTCCCGCCCTCACCTATAAGATCGCCGTCCTTGTTTTCCTCGAAAATGCCGCTGGCGAACACCTGCTCCTTTTAAGAGCCAAGCCACCCAATCTCGGCATTTGGAGCCCTATCGGCGGTAAATTGGAGACCGCGACCGGCGAGTCTCCGTTCGAGTGCGCAGTGCGGGAGACGCAGGAGGAAACCGGTTTCGTCGTCACCGCCGACGAGCTGCACCTCTTCGCGATGATCGCCGAAAAAGCCTACGAAGGTCAGTCGCACTGGCTGATGTTTCTCTTTCGCTGCCGCCGGCCCATTGACATTATTCCGGCCGACATGGACGAGGGCAAGTTCGGCTTCTTCAGCCGCGCCGCCATCGGCACGACGGTGCCGATCCCAGAAACGGACCGCAACGCCCTCTGGCCGATCTATGATAACTACAAGGACCGCTTCGTGGCGTTGAAGGCCGACTGCGCCCCCGGCGCGCCCGTGCGCGTCGAGATCGAACAGATCACGCCCCCCGTTGCGTAGTCCCCGTCGCACGCCCGAGCGAAACAACGCTTGATTTCCAAAACTTCCGACGAACACTTCACCTTTTAACAACGAAATTTCATACCCGTGAGCAAGAAACCGAGCGCCACCATCGAGCAGAAACCCGCGGCCAACGCCGCCCACGGCCAGGCCCCCGTCAATGCCTCCCTTTCCAAGGGGCAGAAGATCGAACTCTTCCGCCAAATGGTGCGCATCCGCCGCTTCGAAGAACGCAGCCACCGCGCCTACACCGGCAAGAACGCCAACGGCGGCTCCAACATCGGCGGCTTCCTTCATCTCTATAACGGGCAGGAAGCGATCGCTGTAGGCTGCTGCTCGCTCATGGGCGCACACGACCACGTCATCACCGCCTACCGCGACCACGGCCACGCCATCGCCGTCGGCATGGATACCAAGGCGCTCATGGCCGAGCTCTACGGGAAGGTCACCGGGTGCTCCAAGGGCAAGGGGGGTTCGATGCATTTCTTCGCCCCCGCGCGCAACTATTGGGGCGGCCACGGCATCGTCGGCGGCCAGATCCCGCTCGGCGTCGGTCTCGCCTACGGTGTGAAATACAAGGGTAACAAGGGCTCCGCGATGGCGTTCATGGGCGACGGCGCCGTCAACCAGGGCGCCGTGCACGAGGCCTATAATCTCGCCGCGCTTTGGAATCTCCCGTGTATTTTTGTGATCGAGAACAACGGTTACTCGATGGGCACCAGCCAAGCCCGCTCCTCCGCCGGCGAACTCGCCAAACGCGCCGAGGGCTACGGTATGGCGTGGGGCATGTGCGATGGCCACGACGTTTACGAAGTGCGCGCCACGATGGATAAGTTTATCAGGCGCGCCCATGAAGAGTCCAAGCCCGCCGTCGTCGAGATCCGCACCTACCGCTACCGCGGCCACTCCGTCGCGGACCCGGATAATACCTACCGCACCAAGACCGAGATCGAGGACTACCGCCGCACCAAGGATCCCATCCAGGTTTTCCAAGCCACGCTCCTGGCCGAGGACGTGTTCACCGCCGAAGCCGCCGAGCAGATCGACGAGGCCGCCCGCGCCGAGGCCGAAGCCGCCGCCGAATTCGCCGACGCCAGCCCCTACCCGACCGTCGAAGACATCCAAAAAGACGTTTATTGGGAGTCCGACAATCCCACTGAACGCAAATCCGAAGGCCGCCTGTTCTTCAACTGAGCGACCAACTCTAAGCGCAAAGACGCAAAGTCACGAAGCCTCTACCCAAACTCCTTTATTCCGAATTTAGCGCCTTCGCATCTTCGCGCTGAATCCGAACTCCTACTTTTCGCCATATGCCTCTCATCGAATACCGCGAAGCCATCCGCAACGCCCTCGCCGAAGAACTCACCCGCGATCCCAACGTGGTCGTCATGGGCGAAGAAGTCGGCCAATTCCAAGGTGCCTATAAGGTCACCAAGGGCCTGCTTGAAAAATTCGGCCCCACCCGCATCGCGGACACGCCCATCAGCGAGGCCGGCTTCATCGGCATGGGCATCGGCGCCTCCATGCTCGGTGTTCGCCCGGTGATGGAGTTGATGTTCTGGTCATTCTACTCGGTTGCCTTCGATCAGATTCTAAACAACGCCGCCAACGTCCGCTACATGTCCGGCGGCCAGATCAACTGCCCCATCGTCATCCGCGGCCCCGCCAACGGCGGCACCAACGTCGGCGCCACCCACTCACACACCCCGGAAAACATCCTCGCCGCCCACCCCGGCGTGAAAGTCGTCGTGCCCTCCACCGCCTACGACGCCAAGGGCCTGCTTAAGTCTGCGATCCGCGATAACGACCCGGTCTTCTTCCTCGAAAACACTATCCTCTACGGCGAAAAGGGCGAAGTCCCCGACGAAGAATACGTGATCCCGCTCGGCAAGGCCGACGTGAAGCGCGAAGGCAGAGACCTCACCATCGTCACCTACGGCCGCCCGGTCATCCAGTCGCTCGCCGCCGCCGAGTTGCTCGCCAAGGAGCACGACATTTCTGTCGAGGTCGTCGACCTCCGCACGATCCGTCCGCTCGACATCGACACCGTTCTCGCCTCGGTCCGCAAGACGCACCGCGTGCTCGTCGTCGAAGAGCAGAAGCCCTTCTGCGGCGTCGGTGCGCAGCTCACCTACATGATCCAGGCCGAGGCCTTCGACGATCTCGATGCCCCCATCGCCCGCCTCTGCACCATCGACGCACCGGCGATCTACAGCCCGCCCGTCGAAGCCGAACAGTTGCCCAACCCGCAGCGCATCCTCAAAGCCGCCCTGGCCCTCCTCGACTGATCGGATCGGGCCTGACTCCACTTACGCTTCTTACTCCTCTTACACCTTACCAGCATGGCCAATATCACGTTAATGCCGAAACTCAGCGACACCATGACGGTGGGCACGCTGGTCAAATGGCTCAAAAAAGAAGGCGATGTCATCAAGACCGGCGACATGCTCGCAGAAGTCGAGACCGACAAGGCCACCATGGAGCTTGAGAGCTACTTCGACGGCACGATTCTGAAAATCTTTTCGCCCGCCGGTTCTCAACTTCCCGTCGGCGCACCGCTCTGTGCCATCGGCAAACCCGGCGAGAACGTTGATGCGCCTGCACCCAAGGCTGCACCCGCCGCCGAAGCTCCGGCTGCTCCGGCCGCCGTGCAGACGCCTCCGCGCTCTGCCGCCCCGGCTCCAGCGCCCGTCGCTGCACCCGCCCCCCAAGCTGCCGCCCCCGAGCCGATCAAGAGCGCTGCTCCGGCGGCCCGCGTTAAGATTTCCCCCCTCGCCCGCAAGCTGGCCGAGGAGAAGCGCATCGACTTCACCCGTGTGAAAGGCTCCGGCCCCGGTGGCCGCATCGTCCGCGCCGACATCATCGCCGCCGAGAAGAACCCGCCGCCCGCCGCCGGCAAGCCCGCCAAAGCCGACGCCGGCCCGTCGTGGGGCTATCGCTCGGTCCTCGATAAGGGCCCCGTGCAGGCCGAGTCGTTCGCGCCCGCATCCAACATGCGCGCCACGATCGCCCGCCGCCTCACCGAGGCGAAGAACACGATCCCGCACATCTACCTCGACATGGAAGTCGATGCCGGCCCGCTTCTCGCGCTCCGCGAGCAGCTCAACCTAGGCCTCTCGAAAGACGGCGTTAAACTCTCCGTCAACGACTTCGTCCTCAAGGCCTCCGCGGTCGCCCTGCGCGCCGTCGCGGGCGTAAACACCTCGTGGACCGGCGCTGGCATCCAGTCGCACCCCGCGATCCACGTCTCCTTCGCGGTCGCGCTCGAAGACGGCCTCATCACTCCGGTCATTCGCGATGCCGATGCAAAAACCATCTTCCAGATCAGCACCGAGGCGAAAGCCCTCGGTGGTCGCGCCAAAGACAAGAAGCTCCAGCCCGCGGAATTCACGGGCGGCACCTTCTGCGTCTCCAACCTCGGCATGACCGGCGTCGAACGCTTCTGCGCGATCATTAATCCACCCAATGCCGCGATCCTCGCCGTCGGCGCGACCGTCAAGAAGCCCGTGGTCAAAGGCGACGAGATCGTGATCGGCCAGCGCATGACGCTCACGCTCTCTTGCGACCACCGCGTCGTGGACGGCATGCTCGGCGCGAAATTCCTGAACGCCCTTAAGGCGCACCTCGAGAGCCCGTCGCTGCTCCTCCTCTAAAGATCGCCGACCCGACTCAGTCTTTCGGCGCCGATTCCTCGCGGAGTCGGCGCTTTTTCTTGGCCGGGCTCGCAACGCCCGGGGGCGAATGGCGTCTATCCGACTATGCTTTCGCTACCCCGCCTCAGCCTCGCTTTGGGCTTCACTTTCGCGGTCGCACTCGGCGCTCACGCTGCATCGTTCCCGAAGCCCGATCCGGAAAAACAGTTCGCCGACATCAAGGTCCTCGATGCGCAGGGCCACCCCTGGCGCAGCGCCATTGAGGACTGGCCCGGCGCCAAACAACGCGTCGCCTCAGATCCCGCGTGGAGTCAGTGGCTCGCCGGCGAGCGCAAAACCGTCGATAGCTGGATGGCAAAACACCTCGACCGGGTGGAATGGATCGCTGGCTGGTCGCATGACGGCGTCAGCCCGAAAGACGGCTCGGCGCTGACATGGAACGCCAAAATTCCCGGCGAAGAAGCGCCGTTTCTCTCCAGTCCTTCGGACCCGGAAGTCGCAATCACGCCCAAACTGATGGCGTGGTGGGTGGTTTCGTTTCGCGACAAGCACGTCGAAACCATGCAGCGCGCCGCCCGCCTGTGGCGCCTCACCGGCGACGGACGTTTTGCCGAGTGGGTTGAGAGGCAGATGGATTTCTACGCCGACAACTACCTCAAATGGGAGCCCGTCCGCGCCGATCAGGGCGCACGGCTTTTTTGGCAGTCGCTCACTGAGGCGACAAATCTCATCAAATTCACCGAGGCCGTCCGGCTGCTCGGCGATCACGTGCCCGCCGCGCAGCGCGCCCATTGGCGGGAGAAATTCTTTCAGCCCGAGGTCGCAGTGCTGAACAAGAATTTCCAAGCGATCCACAATATCGCCACGTGGCAGCGCAGCGCCGTCGCGCAGGTGGCGCTCCTCTACGGCGACGAGGCGATGTGGCGCGATGCCATCGGCGGAAATTTTGGCCTGCGCCGCCAGATGGCCGAGGGCATCACGAGCGACTACCTGTGGTATGAGCAGTCACTCGGCTACAACAGCTACGTCGTCGCGGCAGTAAACACGCTTTTCACCGTCGCCGGTCTCTACGGCCGCGCCGACGAACTCGCCGCCGAAATGGCCACGGCGGAAAATCTCATGCTCGCCACGCTCTATCTGCGTTTTCCCAACGGCCAGCTTCCCAATCCCGCCGACACCAAAGGCATTCCGACGGCCCCGAATCGCGCGTCCTTCGCCGCCAACTACCGGGTCTTTCCAACGACGCTTGGCCTCGCCGAGGCGGCCGGACGTCGTGACTGGGATACCCTGCTCGACCCACCGCCACCGGCGCCGCGGCCATTCGTGCTGCCCACGATCTCAAGCCGCAGCTTTGAATCATCGCGCATGGCCGTGCTCAAATCGGGCTCCTGGCAGGTGTTTTTCCACTACGGCCAGCTCACGAAGTCCCACTCGCAGGCCGAGGCTCTCAACTATTCCGCGTTCTTCGGCGACACCGACATCACGCACGATCCCGGCGTCGTGGGCTACGGCTCTCCGCTCTACAAGGCCTATTATCAACGCGGCCTCAACCACAACGTCCCACTCGTAAACGGCGAAGGTCAGGAGCCTATCAGCCCGGGCGAACTCCTTTCGTTTTCCCCGACGTCGGTCTCGGCCGCGCAGTCGAAATATCGTAAAGACGCCCGTGCCCGCCGCACGCTCTCCATCGAGGGCAATCAGCTCATCGACACCGCGACCGTGGAATCCACGGCGAGCACTCCGCAAAAACTCGGTCTCGCCATTCAGCTTCAAGGCAAAGTCCGCCTGCCGGAGTCATTCGTGGCCGGCAGCACGCTCAAGTCCGGACGCCCCGAACCTTTCGGCTACTGGCGCGACGTGCGGTCGGCAAGTTACCATGACCGCGCCGAATTCGACGTCGTTTACGGCAACGTAATCATGCGCGTGACCATCGCCACGCCCGGCGATTTCAAGCTCTGGCACGCGAGCACGCCGGACGTCCCGCCCAAGCGCCGGGAAAGTTTTTACGTCGAGACGACCGGCACGAGCGCGACGTTCACAACGACGTTCACGCCAAGGTAGGACACGTTATCTTTAAACCGCCGGCTGCATTTGATGTTACCGGCACGCTGAGCCGAAGCGGGACGCTGCGGAAACCGCGTGCTACCATCGCCGCTTTCGTGGCCGACCTCACATTCCGATTATACGAGTCGCGAATGAAATCTGGACTTTCCTAGGCCGTGTCTTCGAAATAAACTGGGCGAGAAGTATTTTAAATTCCGATACTGAGTGCTTGCAACGAGGCTGATGATATGTTCACATAATGTTGTGAAACAAGCGATAAGGTTCGTCCTGAGTGACAGGCACTGGGAC
>JACMRG010000272.1 GCA_014376585.1 Opitutaceae bacterium
AACCTCTTCGCCCGTCTCAAGTCTTTCCGCCGCATCGCCACCAGATACGAAAAATTACACACCACCTTCTCCGCCACGGTCTCCCTCTCTTGCCTCCTCATCTGGCTCAAATACTGAACTTCTTTTCAAAGACACGGCCTAGCAACGGAGCGGTGACGAGGTGGGCGGGCTTATCGGAAGCGCGGGGCGAGGGCGGTGTGGATTTCGCGGATGAGATTTTCCGTGGTCGTCCAGTCGATGCAGCCGTCGGTGATGCTCACGCCGTAGCGGAGGTTTTCCTTGGGCACGGGGAAGGGCTGGCTGCCGGCGCCGATATTACTCTCGATCATCGCGCCCATGATGGAGGTGTTGCCGGCGGCGATCTGGGCGAGGAGGGCACGCATAACCTCGGGCTGGAGCTCGGGTTTTTTGGCGGAGTTATCGTGCGAGCAATCGACGAGGATGGATTTGGGTAGGCCGGCTTTGACGAGGAGCGCCTCGGTCTGGGCGATGTGGGCGGGCGAGTAGTTGGGGCCGGCGGCGCCGCCGCGGAGGACGACGTGGCAGTTGGGATTGCCGCGCGTGACGATGGCGGAGGCGGCGCCGTCGAGGTTGATGCCGAGAAACGTCTGGGGCTGGCCGGCGGCTTTGATGGCGTTGATGGCGGCTTGGAAGGAGCCATCGGTGCTGTTCTTGAAACCGAGGGGCATCGAGAGGCCGGAAGCCATCTGACGATGCGTCTGCGACTCGGTGGTGCGGGCGCCGATGGCTCCCCAGCAGACGAGATCGGCGACGTATTGCGGGGTGATCGGATCGAGGAATTCGGTGGCGGTGGGCAGGCCGAGGTCGAGGACGTCGCGAAGAAAGCTGCGGCCCAGGCGGTGGCCGGCGGCGCTGTCGTGGGAGACGTCGAGGTGCGGGTGCATCACGAGACCCTTCCAGCCGACGGTGGTGCGGGGTTTCTCGAAATAGACGCGCATCACGATCAACACGCGGTCGGAGACTTCCCTGGCGAGGGCGGCGAGGCGGCGGGCGTAGTCGCGGCCGGCGTCGAGGTCGTGGATCGAGCAGGGACCGATCAGCAGCAGGAAGCGCTGGTCGCCGGTGAAGATGATGCGATGGATATCCTCGCGGCTGTGAGCGACGAACGCGGCCTGCGCGGCGGTCTTGGGCAGCTCGGCCAGCAAGGCGGCGGGAGTGGGCAGGGCGCGGGTTTCGACGACGTTGAGGTCGGAGGTGCGGTGCATGAAGGGGCAGGTTGTCGGTCTAAATGGCAGTGGCGCAAGCCCGGGGGAGGGTCAGGGCGAACCTTGGTATTTGGGCAAAAAAGTGGCCGGCTACATACCCCTATGTAGCCGGCCTTTGCTTTCTTAGTTACCCCAAAACTCCCCGCTAGGCGGGGAGAAGTGTTAAATTGAACAATGGGACAAATAGTGCATTGTCAGCCTTCGTCAACTCAAAGTTATCAAAATCTATCACGGAAATTGATAAATATATAAAAATCAGTGAGATAAAAGTCATGACCATTTCGTCAACATTGCAGTTTTCAGGGTGGGGAATCGGCGCTCTCCTCCGGGTGACGGGCGAAGACGCGGCGACCTTTTTGCAGGGACAGTTCACTAATGAATTGCGAAATCTGAAGACAGGCGGGGCGGTTTACGGATTGTGGCTCAATCAGAAAGGAAAGGTTGTGGCGGACAGTTTTGTGATCGCAGGGGCAGCGGGAGGGGGATTTTTCATCGTGAGCTATTTTTGCGAGGCGGCGGGGCTGCAGCAACGGCTTGAGGACTATATCATCGCGGACGATGTCGCCGTGGAGGATCTGACGAAGGATTGGACCGGCGTTTCACTCGTGGGTGAGGGTGCGGCGGCTTGGAGTGCAGGGCAGGTGAACCAGCCGGGGATGCGGTTCGCGGGCCGACGGACGAAAGGGGAAAACGTGGAGTGGATTTTTCCGAGGGCGGAGTTGGCCGCCGTGCGGGCGCAGTTGGTGGGATTTACGGAGATCGGTTGCGAGGAGTTGGCGCGCGTGCGGATCGAGGCGGGGATTCCGGCGGTGCCGGCGGACATCGGTGCGGGCGATTTGCCGGGGGAGGGGGGGCTGGAGGGCGAGACGATTTCTTATACGAAGGGATGTTATCTTGGGCAGGAAGTGATGGCGCGGCTGAAATCCATGGGGCAGGTGCGGCGACGACTGAAGCGGGTCGGGGGGCGGGGCGAGGCGCCGCAGGCTCCCGCGGCGTTGTGGCAGGGAGGTCGGCAGGTGGGTGAACTGCGCTCGGCGGCGAAAAAGGAAAATGGTTTTGTGGGCCTCGCGATGCTTTCGCTGGTTAACTTTCAGCCAGAGCAGGCGCTGGCGTTGACGACGGGCGGCGCGGCGGAAATCAGACTGGCGGCCGAAACCTCCCCGTGAACGAGCAGCAACAACTCACCCAACTCTGCGAACGGCTGGGTGCGCCGCCGGCGCAAGCGGCGACGATGGCGGCGCAGTTGTTGAAGCGCGCCGAGCAATTGGCGACGGAGCGTGGCCGGCCCCGGGAGGAGATGCTCGGGCACTTGCTGCGGCTGATGGTGAAGGGGCGCGCGGGCGAGGTGCCCGCGGATTTTCCGGCGACGCAGCCGCCGGAGACCTCGGGTGGGAAAGCGAAGTGAGCGGGTGCGAGGGCCGCCACGCAGAGGGAATTCGGAACATGGGCAAGATGCCCATGCCACTTTCGGACGTGACGTGCGGATGGGGGCGGGTTGTTTGGTGCCGGCCCCACGCATGAAGCAATTGACCGCTCAAAAATTTCGCGCCGTTTACGGCCGAGCTCCCGAAATCGTCGCTTATGCGCCGGGACGGATCGAATTTATCGGCAACCACACGGATTATAATGGAGGCACGGTGCTGGGCGCGGCGCTGGATCGCGGCGTGTGGGTGGCGGTGGCGGGCCGGCCTGATGGGCGGCGGCAATTTGCGAGCGATCAGCGCGGTGCGCCGGTGGAAGTGCGCGCGGATGATCTGACAAAGCGCGGGGGTGCGACGAGCTGGGTGAATTATCCGCTCGGAGTCCTGGCCGCGCTACCGGTTTTCGGCGCGACGGCGCCGAAGGGTTTTGATTATCTGGCGACGTCGAATCTGCCCTCGGGTGCTGGGCTCAGCAGCAGCGCGGCGATCGAGCTGGCATCGGCGCTGGCGTTTCTGGAGATGGCGGGCGAGCGGCCGGCGCGGGAGACGGTCGTCCAGATCGGCAAGCATGCGGAGAATAATTTCGTCGGCGTGCCGTGCGGGATTCTTGATCAGGGGGTGTCGGGTTTTGGGCAGAAGAACCGGCTGGTGTTCATCGACTGTCGCGGACCGGTGTTTGCGACGGTGCCGTTGCCGGGTGACGCGCATTTCTGGATTTTTAATACGCATACGAAGCACGCGCTCGTGGACGGTCTTTATGCAGCGCGGCACCGCGAGTGCATGGCGGCGGCACGGGGGCTGGGCGTGAGTTTATTGGTGGAGGCGGATGCCGCGGCGTTGGAAGCCGGGAAGGCGAAACTGGCGCCGGAAATTTTCAAGCGGGCGAAACATGTCGTGGATGAAATCGCGCGCGTGGGCGCGGCGAAGGTGGCGCTGGCTGAGGGCGACCTGGTCGCGGTGGGGAAATTGCTGACGGCGTCGCACCGCAGCTCGCAGTTTCTGTTTGAGAACAGCACGGCCGAGCTGGATTTCTTGGTCGATGCGCTGACGACGACGGCGCACGTGTTTGGCGCGCGGCTGACGGGCGGGGGGTTTGGCGGCGCGGTGATGGCGATGACGAGCGGCGCATTCGGTGACAAAGAAGCGCGGGCAGTCGCGGCGGCTTATCGGGAAAAATTCGGGACGGCGCCGGATGTTTTGCATGCGCTGACGGGTGATGGCGCGATGCTGCTTTAATTTCGAAAAAGCATGAGCGACACGATGACGGCGGCGGAGATGAAGCGGGCGCGGCGGTTGTTGTGCGCTTTGCAGGATAACATTCGCGACGCGCTCGTGGCGGCGCGGGCGCGGCAGTCGGCGTCGTTTGCGAAGATCGCGGCGGTGACGGCGGCGGATACGATTTACCACGTGGACCGGCTGAGTGAGGCGGCGATCATGGCGTGGTTTGAGGAAAACTGGCCGCGCGCGTGGCCGGTGGAACTGGTGATGGAAGGGTTGGAGGATGGGGTGCCGGCGACGTTTCCACGGGGGACGCCGGCGGCGCGCACGCGGTTCAAGTGCATCCTCGATCCGATCGATGGCACGCGGAGCTTCATGTATGACAAGCGCTCGGCGTGGAGTCTCGCGGGGCTCGCGGTGCAACGCGGGGCGAAGAACCACCTCGGCGACATCATGGTCGCGGCGATGACAGAGCTGCCGACGAGCAAGCAGTGGCGCGCGGATCAGTTGAGTGCGGTGCGCGGCGGCGGGGTGGTCGCGGAAGCGGTGGATGTGCGCGCGGGCGGACGGAAGCGCATCACGGTGCGGCCTTCACCGTTGAAACATTTTGAACACGGGTTTGCTTCGCTCGCGCGATTTTTTCCAGAGGGGAAAGGACTGCTGGGTGCGATTGAAGAGGCGCTTTGGCAGGAGTTGGGTGTGCACGGCAAGAACGGCGGTCAGCTCGTGTTTGACGACCAGTATATCTGCACGGGCGGGCAACTCCACGAGTTGATCGTGGGGCATGACCGGATGCTCGGGGATCTGCGTCCGCTGGCGTATGCGAAGCTGGGATTTTCCGCGGCGACGCTGTGTTGCCATCCGTATGATATCTGCACGGCGCTCATCGCCCGTGAAGCGGGTTGCGTGATCGAGGCGCCGGCGGGCGGATTGCTGCGCTATCCCCTCGATACGACGACGCCGGTGGCGTGGATGGGCTATGCGAATACTTCGCTTGCACGGACGGTGCGGCCGGCGTTGCGGCGGGTGATGGCGAAATTTCTTTGAGCGGGCCCTTCAGAAAAGTTCGCCGAATTGGGCAAACCAAGTGGCGACGTAGCCGCGGAGAAACAGGAAATGCACGGCGGCGGCGATGGCCAGCATCGGGCCGAAAGGGACTTGGGCCCCGAAGCCAAGGGCGGTGGGTTCGCCTTCGGGGGTTTCGGATTTCAACGCGGCGGGAGCCGGTGATTGGCCGGCGATTTTCTGCCAGATGAGCGCGACGATGAACCAGACGGTGCCGACGACGGCGCCGCCGAAAACAGAAGTGACCGCACCCTGCCAGCCGAGGAAGGCGCCGATAGCGCCGACAAATTTCACGTCGCCGAAGCCCATGGCTTCTTTTTTGAATACAAACTCGGCGAGCAGGGCGATCCAGAGCACCAAGCCTGAGCCTACGAGGAGTCCTTGGAGCGACATCGTGCCGGCGCGGAGGCTGGCGAGGGCGAAGAATTCGCTGTGTTGACCGTGGAGCGCGGGGACGAGGAGCGAGAGGAAAACACCGAGCACGCCGAGCCCGAGCGTAAACACATCGGGGATGATCATGTGATCGAGGTCGATGAACGTCGCGCAAACGAGGCAGCTCACGAAGACCCAGCCGACGACGGCGACGGCGGCAGGGAGTTTTAGCCAGCAGAGCAGGAAGAGCGCGCCGGTGAGAAGCTCGACGAAGGGATAGCGAAAGGAGAAATTTCGACCGCAGCAACGGGCGCGGCCGCGGAGGAGCAGCCATGAGAGGACGGGGATGTTGTCACGCCACTTGATCGGCTGGCCACAGGCGCAATGGGAGCCGGGGGTGACGATGGATTTTTCAGCGGGCACGCGGTAGATAACGACGTTGAGAAAGCTGCCGACCATCAGGCCGAAGATCGTGGCGCAGGCGGGAAAAAACCACGAGAAGGCGGCGTCGATTTCGGGGAAGGCGGCGAACATGGGTAGCGGCAGAGTCGGCGCTCGGTGGGGCTAGGTGCAAGCCCGTGGCTAGCGTCGAAGCGCAGCGCGGGCGGCGGCGGCCATGACGGGAGCGGTCGTGGCGGCGGGGACGCCGGTCCAGATTTCCAGAGCCTTGGCGCCTTGGTGGACGAGCATGGCGAGGCCGTTGGCGTGGGGGAGGCCGAGGGCGGCGGCGCGGGCGAGGAGCGCGGTCTGCGGCGGGTTGTAGATCATGTCGAAGACGGCGGC
>JACMRG010000273.1 GCA_014376585.1 Opitutaceae bacterium
ATTGGCGCTGATGTGGGCTTGGAGGCCAAGCCCGCCGAGCGGTGCGCCCAAGCTTTGAAGGTAACGCGCGGTGCTTTCGAAATGCGCCACGTGCGCGGCATCGAGGGAGGCGTCGTGATTGCTATAATCGTTCAGGTAAAGCGGAGCGGTAGGATGGGCGGCGCGGGCGGCTTTGAACCAGTCGCCTTGGATCGAGGCACCGAAAAGATCCATGAGGTCGTGGTTCGCGTAGGGCTCGTTCAGCACATCCCACTCGTCCACCAGATCGCGCGTGGCCGTCACCACATCGGCGATGTGCGTGAGCGTGCGCGCCGGGACTTCGCTCTGGCGGGCGGTGCCGCGTAACGCGATGACGGCGTCCGATAGGTGGACCCACGAGGGCCAGACGAGGACGTGACCGCGCACGTGGAACCCATGATTCTTCAACCAGGCCAACGCCCGCATCGACTGCGCCGCCGCAAAACCGCTCCCGCGCTCGCCTTCCCAAAACTGCCACTTCAAGTCGTTCTCCGGACTGGCGGCGTTGAACAGCTCCAGCGCTTTCTGTCGGTAGATGCGATTGTCGGCAGTGTCGGTCACGAGACGCGCGAACTGCAGCGCCGATCCAAATTGGAAGGCCGACTTCGTCTGCGTCACGCGTGCCACCGCGCCGGGCACGGGGCGGCCGGCGGCATCAGTCACCACGACGGAGAAATCGCCTTTGCGCACGGTCTCGATGCGCGCGAGTGCGGCCACACGCCACGCGGCGCCGGCCTCGCGCCCGGCATAGGATGCAAGCGTGCGCGGCAGCGCGGCGAGCGTCACGGCCTTGCCGTAGTAAACAAAATCGAAGCCGCCGAGCTCCACGTTCTGCCGTTTGAAACCAAACCCGAACGCCACCTCCGCGGCGCGCGCTGCATAGTCGGCCCCAAACGTGAACGGCACGAAAAACTCCTGCCACTCAGTCGTGAGCGCGTGGGTGACGGTGACGCTCTTGTCGTAATCCGCGGAAGCCTTTTGCACGACGAGCCGCAGATAGGCCGCTCCTGATTCGTCGCTGATCGTGACTGCTCGCGCCGCGAAGCGCAAAAGCGCGACATCGCCCTTCGCGACGGCGCGTGTGATCGGCGTGCGCCACTCGATCGCATACGAAAGCGACGTATCCGCCACGGTCGCGATCCGCCACGCCTCAGTAAACCCGGGGCCGTTTACCGTGACCGCGGTCGCCAAGCTGTTAGCGCCGTTGAGCCGCCACGCCGTCAGTGGCGCGGATGCGCTCAACATTTCGCCCGCCGGATAACTCGTCTGCGCCATGACGGCGGGGACGGCAAACGCGCCGAAAACCAGCCATGCCAGCAGCGGAAAAAGGTGGCGCCCCAAGACGAGAACGAGCGGGCGGAAACGGGTGGCAAAGAAAGAATCATGGGGAGTTGGGGTGACTAAAATAAAAACAAGGCGCCGGGCGACGCCGATGCAAATGAAGCGCCGGGCGTTTGAACGAAAACGATGGCGGAGCCGATGGACGAACTGCACGCGGGCCAACAGTGAAACATCAACCGGAAGCGTGGCGGAGTTCTAGCGGGATTTGATTTTGGGAGCAGGGCAATGCGTCGTTCCAGTCGATGATTTGATGGCTCGTCAAACATGGGGTTGGTCGCGCTCCGGCGCCGGGCAGTATGATGCCAATCGCCCTTTGCTTCCAACTTTTCTCATGCTGCGGCGGCGCGAGCATCTCGTTTGGGGTTTTGGATAAAAGCACAAGGCGGCGGGTCGAATGCGCCGGATTGCAATAGCTGAGCTAACGAATTCGCCGCGCGGGGGAGGCTGCCGGCCAACGCGCGAACCCTTTTCAATTTAGGTCCGTCGGTTGGCCTGCAGCGCTCGGTGCGGCGTCGTTGGGTGACCCGGTTTGCCGACGCGAAGTGGGGCGGCCTGGACCCGACATGACCTTAGAATTTTGACCCTGCAACGCCGGTCGCCCGCTCCCCGGCGATTTGTGCGACCTCGAGCGGACAACCGGCCAAAATCCCCATAATGTCCGACGCCTCGCTGACGCGTGATTAGACGCCGTGGCTGGTCGCGGCGTTAGCCATTGCCGGAGGGGAGAAACCGCTCCCTTCATCGCCACATCACTCAAAGGACTCGACTCAAACCCACCCGAAAGCCCACCGGACCAAACCCGCATTTCCTGCCTGAAATGAAACTCTATTGTTCCGAGTGAGAACGGACACCCCGGATCACTTATCCAGTTTTTTGAATCCCTGCAGGGCCAAGTAAAACGCGATGCCAAACAAGACCATTATGAGTGTCGTAAAGTAGGGGATTAAATCATCCATTTTTGGAATTCCCGATAAGTTTTAGATAGATCCCGAAACACAGGATAGAGGGAACCCAGATCCCGATAAATATAGCGGCTGTTCCGTGGCCTCGGAAATAGAGGACTTCTGAAAAAAAGAGGGAGAGAAACGCAGAAACAAACAACAGTTTGTCGGTTAACGTAAATTTTTTGAACATTGTAGTGTTTTTCCTGATAATGGGCGGGGAAATTCGAGCGGCTAGACCGAAGTTTTTATGAAGGCGTTTAAGAACGGAAGTGGCTTTAAAAGGCCCCAATTTCTTCATGCGTCAACCATTTGCGCGAAACAGTGGCCGGTGCCCGGCCCGAACCGATTACGGGAAATCCGCAGGTCACAAAACGGTAGGAGGAGCGACGGTTTTCAGAATGTAATTTGGAGTCGTTTCCGAACGATTCTACCCACGCCGGCCCAAGCAGCGGCAATTCCAATGCTTAGAACGACTCCCTGCGACCGCTGCCTCCGAAAATATTGGGACCAACTTCACGTGGGAGTGGGCTGGATCCCCGAGCCGGCCACTTTAACCCGGCTTTAAAAAACGACGGCCTTGGCCATCACTTTCGTTGGAAGAGGTCGCTTTGCACGATGCCGTGGATGAGCGAGCGCACGCCGTAATCATGGGTCTTTACGCCGGCGAGAATCTGCTCGATCTGCTCGCGGTCGCTGAAACGCACGGGCGCGCCGGTCGCGTAGACCAAAAGCTGCCGAGTGAGGTTGCGCGCGAGCGGGCCGTCTTCGCGGCGCAGCATGGCCTTAAATTCCCGCACGTCTTTGAAGGGCCTACCGTCGGGCAACTCGCCGGCCGCGTCGACTGGCAGGGCCAGGTAGAATTCGTAGGGATGGCCGTTCTTACCGATGCCGATCTCGACGGGTTTTTTATTGCCGCGTTCTTCCCCCGGCTTGGCCTCGTCAGCGCCGCGGTAGCGGTCGCGCCAGCCGCCCATCACGTCGAAACTTTCCAGCGCGAAACCGGGCGGGTCCATTTTACTATGGCACGAGGCGCAGCTCGTATCGGCGCGATGTTGTTCGAGCTGTTGGCGGATGGTGACGGCGCCGCGGATGTCGGGCTCGACGGCAGCGACCGGCGGCGGCGGCGGGATATCTACGCCCAGGATGCGTTCGACGATCCACTTGCCGCGGAGCACTGGAGACGTGGTCGTGCCGTTGGCCGTGATTTTCAACACACTCGCCTGCGTCATGAAGCCACCGCGCGGGCTTTCCGGTGGGAGCGCTACGCGGCGCATCGCAGCCCCTTTTACGCCGGGGATGCCGTAGTGGGTGGCGAGGCGTTCGTTGAGATACGTGAAGTCGGCGTCGACGATGCCACGCACCGGCGAATCGGCGCGGACCATTTCCTCAAATGTGAGCTGGGTTTCGGCGACCGCGGCTTCGGTGAGCGAGTCGTCGAGATAGTAGTCGTTATAGAGCGTGGTCGAAGGCGTGGAGTCGTCGATTTTGCGCAGGTCGATCCAGTAATCGAGGAACGCTTCGCGAAAGCGGCGCGACTTCGGGTCGGTGAGCAGGCGCTCGGTCTCAGCGCGAAGCACGCCGGCCTTGTTCAACTCGCCCGAGGCGGCGAGGGCGCGGAGGGCCGCGTCAGGCGGGGAGTTCCAGAGGAAAAGCGAAAGGCGGGTGGCCAGCGCGTAACCATCGAGGTGACCGGGTTTCTCGTCGAGAAACACAAAACCGGGCGACGCGAGCACGGCGGTGTAGCCGGAGAACATCGCCTCGATAAAGCTGGAGCCCACCTTGAGGCGGTCATCGACGAGCCCGACAAAACGTTGCACGTCCGCCTCCGCGACGGGGCGCCGGTAAGCACGGGCCATAAAGGTGCGCAGGAGGCGTTCGGCGTCGCGGTGCGGATCTGCGGACACGACATCGACGCGCGTCTGTTCGAGGGCTTCGACGCGCTGGCCGGCGTTGCGGCCGCCGTCACGACGATCGCCGCGGGCCACGGTAGGCAGCGTGATTCCCAGACCATCAGAGGCAACTTTCTGCAGCGGCAATTCGCCGAACAAAAGGCGGTAGCCGGCGTGGGTGGTTTCATCCGTGAGCGGGCCTTCAACTTCCATCCAGCGAAACGCGACGCTTGGCGCGCCTTCCGCCGTCATGAGGGGGTTGCGAAAATCGCTAGGTCGCGAGCGATAAAAACGCGAGGCGTCGGGCACGAGGGTTTCGTTGGCGAGGAGCCAGACCTCGCCGATGTCGTGGGTGGTGGGCTCGGGCGTGAGATCGAATTCGCCGACGCGGCGGTTGAGCATGCCGTTGCGCGTGTAAACAATGATGGGTTCCTCGGTGCGGCCGGGTGAAATCTTGTCGTAGTCAGGCGTGCGCAGATTCGGAGGGCGGAGCTTGCCGACTTTGTCGGTGCCATTGGCAAAACTTTTGGTCACCCCGCCGGGCGCCGTCCACATGGTGTAGCCGTTGAAACGAATGCGATAACGACCGGCAACGGGGGCGCGGAAGCCATCCCAGCGATAGGTGAAGCCCGTGACGTAGTTACTGGAAACCCAGCCCACCGCCTCGAGCTCGCGGGCTTGCGGATCTTTGTCGCCGACGGTCAACGGCTCGGTTCCGAAGCGCACCGCCTGCTGGGGTTCACGGCCGAGGAGCGGATACGTCATGCGGTCGGGCGAGGAGTTGAAAGGGTTTGGCGTGAACTTGCTGGTGAGCGTGCGCTGGTCGCGCGCGTAGTGGCGCGTCGTGGTCGTGGCGACCTGTTCGAATTGCACGCTCAACGCCTGGCGCATCGCGTAGTCCGCGGCGGCCATATAGCGCGCCATGTGGACGTGGGAAACGTCGAGGGCGTCGCCTATTTTATTAAAACGGGAGGACTCGCCGTCGTCGGGAAACTGGCCGCGGATCTGAAGCCACGGGGCGCTGAGGAGATCGCGGAGGGCGTTTTCGTATTCGTAGCCGTTGAGCCGGCGCTGAGTGGAGCGGCCCTCGCTGGCGATGAGCGCGCGATCTTCGGTCACGAGCGTGCCGCGGAGAGCGGAGATGAAGGCGGCAGTCTCGGCGGCGTCGGGGCGCTTCTTTTCTTTGGGCGGCATCTCGCCCGCGCCGATGCGGTCATGGACTTTTATCCACGTCGCGAAATCCGATTGCGCGGTCAGGTCGAGAGTGAGCGATGTGAGGTCGAGACGGCCCTTCTTGTCCTCGTCGTTATGGCAGCCGGAGCAATATTTGTCGGTGTAGTCGAGGATCGCGGTCGGGAGGGCGGCGCGGGCGGGCGAAACAAAGCAGACGAGGGCGAAGGCAAGCGGGGTGAGGCGAAGGCAATTCATGTCACAGGGGAAAAGGGAGAACGGTGAAGGTGGGGGAAGGATTTGCCGTCCCCGCAGCGAAGTCAGAGCGGGGATGGCGAGGTCCGCGCCTTCGTCTTTAGGCTAGCTCCAACCCGCGCATCGTGCCGGTGGAAGAGGCAAACTTGTCACTCTCGATACCCATGCGCTGCAGCATCGAAACGTAGAGATTGGGCAGCGGATAGTTGTTGGTGGTGCTGAAGGCGTGGTGCTGGCCGTGTTTGAAACCGCCGCCGCCAAGGAGAGTGGGGAGGTTGAAACAGGTGTGGGCGTTCGCGTCCCCGAAGTTGGAACCGTAGAGCACCATTGTGCGGTCGAAGAGGGTGTCTTCGGCTTCGCGCACGCTCTTCAAATCGGTGAATAATTTTGCGAGCAGCTTCATGTGCCAATCGTCGATGTGCTTGAGTTCGGAGCGTTTCTTCTCGGATTTTCCGTGGTGCGAAAGGTTGTGATAACCATCTGTAAGCGTGGCGTCAGCGAGCTCGAGCGCAGGGGTGCTGACACTGTCGAGCATGAGCGTGATGGAGCGCGTGGAGTCGGTCTCGAATGCGAGCCGCGCGAGATCATACATGATCCGCACCTTTTCCATGTAGGCGGCGGGATTCGTCGGATCGACCGGCATGGGCGCGTCGATGACCGGCTTCGGTTTCGTCTCCCAGCCACGCGAGGCTTGGAGGCGGTGCTCGAGGTCGCGCACGCTGGTGAAATACTGGTCGAGGCGGTCGCGGTCGCGAGCGGTGATACCGCGTTGCAGCTCGCGGGCCTGGCCGGCGATGGTGTCGAGAATACTACGGCCATTGTCGAGCTGGCGGAGCTGCGCTTTGACCTGTTCGGGCGAGCCTTGCAGGAAGAGCTGTTTAAACACTTCGGCCGCCTTGTCTTCGGGCGGGATGGCCACGCCGGTGCCTGTCCAGGAAAGACTCTTTGTCCGGGTATTAACGCCAAGGGTGAGCGAAGGGAAACGGGTGAGCGTGCCGATCTGTTCTGCGATGTGCTGGTCGAGGGAGACGGTGTTGCGAAACGAGCTGCTGCCGGGGTGCGGCGCGGCCGTGAGAAAACAGACGTCGGCTGGATGGCCGCCATCGACGTTGGGGTGGGAGACGCCACTGAAAACGCTGAAATCTTTACGGTGTTGGTCGAGTAATTTGAGGTAGGGCGAGGCGACGTAATCGTGGCCACTGCCCGTGGGGAAAAACTGATCGCCGAGCAGGCCGAGATTGTTGCACACCGCAAGCATACGGCGGGGCTTGCCATCGGGCGTGAGCGGGCCGGCGGCGGGCGCGGCGCGCCCCACCCCCGTCAACATGGACTCGAGGAAAGGCAGCGAGAGAGCGATGCCCGTGCCCTCAAGAAACCGCCGGCGTGAAAGCGGGATGCGCGTGGTCACAAACGGGGCGCGGACAGTGGGCTGCGGCGGAGACGGGGGTTTCATGGGCTTAAGGGGGGCCGGACGGGGGTAGGGAGACGCAGAGACGACAGTGCTTTCAAAAAGTTGCGATTACCCGGAAAGGCAACTGTGACTCACGGCTTGCCGGCTCGGCGATACCTTCCATTTTACGCTTAATAATGGAGCGGAGAATAACCACTTCCGACATCGCCCGTGCCGCCGGTCGGCTCCCGACGACGGTCTCGCTGCAGCTCCGGAACGACAAACGGCTCAAGCCCCAAAACCATCGCCCGCATCAAGGCCGTCGACCCTTCCCCATGAAAAAATCCGCCCTGCTCCTCCTCGGTGTCGTTCTTGCCTGCGATCCTACGTCGCCCGCCCGCGCCGCCGAATTCGAATTTGCCGAGGCGACCATCGACGCGCTGCAAACGCGCATGGCGGCCGGCACGCTCACCGCGCGCGAACTCACGGCGGCTTATCTGGAACGTATAGCGGAAGTAGATCGCGCCGGGCCGATGTTAAACGCGGTGATCGAACTCAACCCCGACGCGCTCGCCATCGCCGACGCTCTCGACGCCGAGCGCAAGGCCGGACAGGTGCGCGGGCCGCTTCATGGCATCCCCGTGCTCATCAAGGACAACATCGATACGGCGGATAAGATGGCCACGACCGCCGGCTCGCTTGCGCTCGTCGGCGCGAAGCCTCCGCGCGATGCGCACGTCGCCGCGCGGTTACGCGCGGCTGGCGCCGTCATCCTCGGGAAAACCAATCTCAGCGAGTGGGCCAACTACCGCGGCAATAATTCCAGCAGCGGCTGGAGCGGGCGCGGCGGACAGACGAAAAATCCCTACGCGCTCGACCGCAGCCCGTCCGGTTCCAGTTCGGGTTCGGCGTCGGCGGTTTCGGCCAATCTCTGTGTCGTCGCCATCGGCACGGAGACCAACGGCTCCATCGTGTCGCCCGCCTCGGCGTGTGGGATCGTCGGCGTGAAACCGACCGTCGGCCTCGTGAGTCGCGCCGGCATCATTCCCATCGCCGCCTCGCAGGACACCGCCGGCCCGATGACGCGCACCGTGCGCGACGCGGCGCTCGTGCTCGCCGCCATCGCGGGCAACGACCCGCGCGACGCGGCAACAGCCAGCATCCCGGCCGATCTCGCGGGCGCGCTCGTCGCGCCGTTGCCGGCCGGCGCACTGCGCGGCGCACGCATCGGCGTCGTGCTCGGACCGTTTGGTTTTCACAGCCGGATGGAACCGATGATGAACGAGATCGTCGCCGCGTTGCGCGCGGCCGGCGCGGAGGTGATCGACCCCGTGAAGATCGCAAGCTTAGGAAAATTTTCCGCCGCCGCGAGCGAGGTGCTCTCGTATGAATTTAAAGACGGGCTCAACCGCTACCTCGCCGAACCCGGTCGCATCACCCCGATGAAGACCCTCGCCGATCTGATCGCCTTCAACGACGCGCACCGCGCCGAAGAACTCCCCTACTTTGGACAGGAAACCTTCGTCACCGCCCAAGCTCGCGGCCCGCTGACCGACCAAGCCTACCTCGATGCGCGGGCGACGTGCGTGCAGTTGTCGCGCGCCGGGGGCATCGACGCCGCGATGGACGCGGGGAGACTTGATGCGCTCGTGACGTTCACGCGGGGCACCGCGACCCTCACCGATCCCGCCAACGGCGAGGGCGGCAGCGGCAGCAGTTCTTCGCTCGCGGCGGTCGCGGGCTACCCGAGCGTGACCGTGCCGGCGGCGCACGTCTTTGGCCTGCCCATCGGGCTCTCCTTCCTCGGGCGCGCGTGGAGCGAGCCCCAGCTGCTCGCCCTGGCCGCTGATTTCGAGGCACACACCCACGCGCGCCGCCCACCGCAATTCCTCGCGACCGCTGCGTTTAAATGACTTCGCACAAAGCCCGTAACTCTGCACGAGCTGCAGGCTTTAAAATTGGTGTCCCCTCGAAGATTCGAACCCCGGTTATCAGATCCTCTGTGCCATCGGCGTCGCTCTACGACATCGCCAGATGCGCCAAGGAAAACGACCCACGCCGGAGCAGATCGTAGCGATCCTTCGGCTCTCACAAGCCCGCCCGCGGTATGGCTATCGCCGCATGCATGCAGGACGAGCTTCGGCCGATGGTTCATGATCTATGCGGTGGTAAAATGCGGCCCGATAAAATTTGGCTTCAGCGCCTGCGCGCCGCTCGATTCCTCGTCGGCGGCAACTGTCGAAGCTTTCTAATCAGTCCCCGCTTTGCTTTCCGCCAGCGCCTCGCCGGGCCATTTCCAATTCCGAATCTCCGGCAAGTCCTGACCGAATTTCCCGATGTATCGTTTGTGCTCGATCAGCTTCTCCTTGAGCTGCTCTTTCACGCGGAGGCCCTTCTCGCCGATCTGCGGCAGGCGGTCGATCGTGTCCATGACGAGGTGGAAGCGGTCCAGATCGTTAAGCACCGTCATGTCGAAGGGCGTCGTGATCGTGCCCTCTTCTTTGTAGCCGCGAACGTGAATGTTTTCGTGATTGGTGCGACGATAGGTCAGTCGGTGGATCAACGACGGGTAACCGTGAAAGGCGAAGATCACCGGCTTGTCCTTGGTGAACAGCTCATCGAAGTCCCGGTCGCTCAAGCCGTGCGGGTGCTCGGCTTTCGGCTGCAGTTTCATGAGGTCGATGACGTTGACCACCCGGATTTTCAAATCCGGCAATTGCGCGCGCATAATCGAAACGGCGGCGAGCGTCTCCAATGTCGGCACGTCGCCACAGCAGGCCATGACCACCTCCGGGCCGCCGCCTTGATCGTTGCTGGCCCACTGCCAGATGCCGATGCCCGCGATACAATGGCTAACGGCGGCGTCCATCGTCAGCCACTGCGGCGCGGGGTGCTTCCCGGCGATGACGACGTTGACGTAGTGACGGCTGCGCAGGCAGTGATCCGTCACCGACAACAGGCAGTTGGCATCTGGCGGCAGATAGACGCGCACGATCTCGGCCTTTTTACTCATGACGAGGTCGATGAAGCCGGGATCTTGATGCGTGAAGCCGTTGTGATCCTGCCGCCAAACATGCGAGGCCAGCAGATAATTTAAGGACGCGATCTTCCGGCGCCACGGAATGTGCGACGTGACCTTTAGCCACTTCGCATGCTGGTTGAACATCGAATCGACGATGTGAATGAACGCCTCGTAGCAATTGAAGATGCCGTGACGTCCCGTGAGCAAATAGCCTTCAAGCCAACCCTCGCATTGGTGTTCGCTGAGCATTTCCATCACGCGTCCGGTGGGCGCGAGAAATTCGTCGTTCGGCGCGGTGGCGGCGTCCCATTGCCGTTTCGTCACTTCAAAGAGAGCTTCCAAGCCGTTGGAGAGGGTCTCGTCCGGTCCGAAGACTCGAAAATTCCGCTGATCATCATTCAGCTTCGCGACATCGCGCAGGAAACGTCCGAGCACATGGGTGTCGCCGATACCACGGATTCCCGGTGTGGGCACATCGACTGCGTAGTCGCGGAAATCCGGCATCCGCAGATCGCGCAGCAGCATGCCGCCGTTGGCGTGAGGATTCGCGCCCATGCGCCGTTCTCCTGTCGGCGCTAGTTCGGCGAGTTCAATTTTCAGGCAGCCCTGCTCGTCGAAAAGTTCTTCCGGCCGGTAGCTTCTCAACCATTCCTCCAAGAGCTTGAGATGTTCCGGATGAGTGGCGGGGTCGGAGAGAGGAACTTGATGCGCGCGAAAGGTGCCTTCAATCGGCACGCCGTCGATTACCTTCGGCCCCGTCCAGCCCTTGGGGGAAGCGAGGACGATCATCGGCCAACGCGGACGGACCGCGGTGCCTTGGTCGCGCGCATCCCGCTGAATTTTTTTGATCTGCTCTACGGCCAGATCGAGCGTTGCGGCCATCGCCTCATGCATCAATGCGGGCTCGTGGCCCTCGACAAAGTGAGGCGTCCAACCGTAGCCGCGCAGTAGCTGTTCGAGTTCTTCGCGGGTGATGCGGGCTAGGAGCGTCGGGTTGGCAATCTTGTAGCCGTTAAGATGGAGAATCGGCAGCACCGCGCCGTCGGTGACGGGATCGAGAAATTTGTTGGAATGCCACGCCGTGGCCAGTGGCCCGGTTTCCGCCTCACCGTCGCCGACGACACAGGCAACGACGAGATCGGGATTGTCGAACGCCGCGCCAAAAGAATGGCTGAGCGAATAGCCCAACTCGCCGCCTTCATGAATGGAACCCGGACACTCGGGCGAGGCGTGGCTGGGAATTCCTCCGGGAAACGAAAACTGAAGAAACAGTTTCCGCAGGCCGGCTTCATCCCGACTGATGTTGGGATAAATCTCGCTGTAAGTTCCCTCGAGATAGGTGTTGCTCACGACGGCCGGGCCGCCGTGTCCGGGGCCGGAGACGTAGATCATATCGAGATCATATTTTTTGATGACCCGGTTCAGATGCGCGTAGATGAAGTTCTGCCCCGGCGTCGTGCCCCAGTGGCCTAGGAGCATGTGCTTCACGTCCGCGAGCGTCAGCGGACGCTTCAGGAGCGGATTGTCGTAAAGATAAATCTGGCCGACCGAGAGGTAGTTGGCGGCGCGCCAGTAGGCGTCGATGCGGTCCAGCAGTTCGGGCGTGAGTGTGGCTGTTTTCATAGTTTAAGTTTCTTGGTGCGCACTCTGCGCGCTAGGCCGGGGCGGGAGCGTTTGGCGGGCGGCTTCTTCCGTGTGCTCACCGTTATCCCGGCCGGATAGGTGATCGCGGTGCCCCGAACTTTGGCGAAGGACGTAAGCGTATGGGCCTGACGGCGGATGGCGCTCATGATGTCCTCGGTGCGGATGCCACGCACCAGCAGGGCGTCGGCAATGAGCGAGCGATGACAACGCCACGGCACCGCTTCCGCGCACATCAAGGCGATTCGGTCTCGTGTCGCCCGGTGGATCAATTCCTCAAGACTCTGCGCAAACTCGGGCGTTTGCATGTAGTCCGCGTAGCCCCGGAAAGAGGTGTTGCGCCAACCCATGTTGATCGAATCGCGCCGCGCATGCCGCAGCCCGCCGAGCCCCGGCATGTGAACATAGCCCAAGCCGGCTTTCTTCAACGCCGCGGGCAGGGTGGCCTTGTTGAATTGTGGATTGTGCCAAGAGCGCGGCACCGTGCGCACATCCACGACACATGTGGCCCCGTGCGCCTGGAGCAGGCGGATGAATTCCTCGAGAGGGCGCGTGGAATGTCCGATCGTCAGCACCCGCGGCGAAGGTGGTGCCTGCGGGATGTTTTTCCCCGCGCGACTGGCGGGTTTCTTAACTTTTAGCTCGGTCATGGTTTGCGTTTGAGTTTCCTCAGCGCCGATCCCTTGTGCATGGCCCGATGGTCGGTGGTGTCGCTCTCGATCAAATATTGCGGCTCCTCCTGTGAGGCCCGCACCGTATAGCCCTTGAACGCGATGGCGGAGGTGATTTTTTTCCTGATCGTTCCGCGCACACGACCGGCCTCCGAGTTCCACCCCACGTGATCGCCAACTTTATACGCTTTCTTCATTGCCGCGATGATCGTTCAGGTGTGCCGAGGCGGAGGAGGCGCGCGACCGACCGCGCGATCATCAGCTCTTCGTCGGTGCGGATGACCCGCACCTTCACGCGTCCGGCCTTCGACGAAATCAGGGCCGCGCTCTTCGCATTGCGCTTCCGATCAAGTTCGACGCCGAGAAATCCGAGTCCCTCACAAATGCGCGCACGCACACTCGGCGCGTTTTCGCCGATGCCTCCGGCGAAGACGAGCGTCTCCAGGCCACCGAGCACCGCAGCGAAGGAGCCAACCCACTTTTTCGCCTGATAACAAAACAGCGCGATCGCATCCGCCGCGCGCGCATCGCGGGCTTCACGCGCGAGCAAGTCACGCACGTCGGAGCTGGTCCCGGAAATTCCAAGCAGCCCGGATTCGTGATTCACCATGTGCTGAAACCGCGCCGCGGTCATGCGCTCGGTGCGCGCCAAAAAACAAACCAAGCCGGGATCAAGGTCTCCCGTGCGCGTGCTCATGACCAATCCCGCGGTCGGAGTAAAACCCATGCTCGTATCGATGCTTTTTCCGTCGCGCACGGCGGCCAGGCTCGCGCCGTTGCCGAGGTGCGCGAGAATCACCCGCCCCTTCGCCGCCGCCGGATCGGGCCGGCGGAGTTCCTCCATCAAATAAGTAAACGACAATCCGTGGAAACCGTAGCGCTCGACGCCTTTGGCGGCATACCGCCGGGGGATCGGTAGAAGCTTCGCCACCCGCGGCATGGCACGGTGAAACGCGGTATCGAAGCACGCGATCTGGGGCAGGTCGGGATGCCGCTGGCTGATCGCCTCGATGAGTTTGATCTCATGCGGCAAGTGCTCGGGGTCATACGGCGTGATGCGGCGCAGTTCTGCGAGCAGTCTCGGCGTCACCCGCTCCGGTTCGGAATGCTTCATGCCGTGAACAACGCGATGGCCGACCGCCTGGACGGATGCGAAGACCGGCTGCGCCTCAAGCCATTCCAACAAAAATCCCACGGCAGCGCGGTGGTCGGCAACGGCGAGACGGCGGGGAGCCTCTGATTTTCCAGCGGGACCCGTGACGACCAAATTTGTGCCGGTCACTCCGACGCGATCAATCTTCCCCGCCAACAAACGCCGTAAAATTTCACCGGCCTCATACACGGCGAACCGGATGCTCGATGAACCGCCGTTGATCGTCAGGACACACGGCGCGGGCGATTTCACGGGGCAACTCCCGTGGTCGAGTCAATCGTCGGTGTTTCCTTTTGAGCGCAGCCGGCGTTCCAAAGGGAGATGGCCGGGGTTTCGTCATGACGGTGTTCGTAGCCGAGAATGCTGAGCGAGGCGGTATCCAAGGCAAAATGCCGACCCTCCTGAACGGGCAGTCCGATCCAACGCGCCGCGAGCGCGCGCAGGAAATGTCCGTGCGAAAAGAGGAGAATCGTTCCGTCCATCGGACGGAGCCCACCCAGCACCCGATCGGCGCGTTCGGAAATCTGCTCCACCGATTCGCCACCCGGACTACCGTCTTCAAATAGATTCCACCCCGGTTGCCGCGCGCAAATATCCACACTCGTGCGACCCTCGTAGTCGCCGTAATCCCATTCCTGAAGATCCGGTTCCACCTGCGCCGCACCACCGAAACCGGCGAATTCACAGGTCCGCCGGGCGCGTTGGAGCGGACTCGTGAGCACCTGGGTGAATTTGAAACTTTGCAGCACCCCGCGGAATTGAGCCGCGCGGTGCTCTCCGTTTGCGGTGAGAGGCACGTCGGTGCGCCCGGTGTGGCGGCCGGTGAGCGACCACTCCGTCTCTCCATGGCGAATAAGAAAAATCTGCGTGGCCATGGCTTTGTTCTTTGAGCGTCGCGGTTCTCAAACCGTCGCGCTCTCCACGTCCGCCGAATACTTTCCCTGGACCGCGAGCGCGTTGCACTTGGCGCGGTGCAGAAGCGCCGCTTGCGCCGCCGCCACGTTGGCCGGCGAACCTTTCCAGATTTTCAACGCCGCATCCTGCAGCGCGCGGCCGAAAGAAAAAGTCAGGGTCCACGGCGCGCCGCCCCCTGCGCAGATCGCGTTCAACCTCTCCGTCGCCGCCACGTCGCTTTGCCCGCCCGAAAGAAACACGATCCCCGGAACCGCCGCCGGCACTCCCCGACGCAGGCAGCGCAGCGTCGCTTCCGCTATTTCTCCGACTTCGGCTTGTTGCCGACATTCTTTGCCCGGCAGCACCATGCCCGTCTTGAGCAACATGTGCTCCAACGCGACGCGATGCTCGAAAAGAGCCCCAAAGACGGATTCGAGAGTCATGCGGGTGACCTCCTCGCACCGGGCGAGCGAATGGTCGCCGTCCATCAAAACCTCCGGCTCGACGATTGGCACCAGTCCGGCTTCCTGGCTCAGCGCCGCGAACAGGGCGAGCGCCCGCGCATTGGCTTCGATGCAGGTCGCCGTGGGCAGGCGTTCGCCCAGCCCGATTACGGCGCGCCATTTGGTGAAACGTGCGCCCTGTTCGCGATACGCCGCGAGTTTCTCGCGCAGGCCGTCCAGCCCTTGCGTGATTTTTTCGCCGGCGAAACCGGGCAACGCCATGGTGCCTCCATCCACTTTGACGCCCGGAATGATCCCGATCCGGGCGAGCGTTTCCGGCATCGACGCTCCGCCCGTTTTTTGGCGAATCGTTTCGTCGAATAAAATTACCCCGCTGATAAATTCGCCCAACCCGGGTGTCGCGAACAACAGCTCGCGATAGGCCCGGCGGTTTTCCTCGGTGGACGGAATGCCGAGCACCTTGAATCGCTTCTCGATGGTCGGAAAACTTTCGTCGGCGGCGAGGATGCCTTTGCCCGAAGCTGTCAGCGCATGTGCGGTCGATAACAGAGTCGTTGCAGTCATGGTCGTCGCGTCGCCGTTCAAGCCAGCTTCACCACCATCTTGCCCATGTTTTTGCCCTCGAAGAGTCCGAGGAACGCGCCCGCCGCGTGATCGATCCCTTCCACCACGGTCTCCTTATTCTTCACTTTTTCCGCACGAAAATAGGCCCCGACCTCCTTTTCAAATTCATCCTGTCGATCCAGCCAATCGCGGACGATCAGCCCCTTCATCGTGAGCCGTTTCGTAGTTATGTTAAATAAATTGGAGGGGCCGGGCCGCGGTTTGGTCTCGTTGTAACCGGAGATGCCGCCGCAGGCGATGATGCGACCATGCACCCGGAGCGCCGACAGCGCCGCTTCGAGCGCCTCGCCTCCGACATTGTCGAAATAGACGTCGATGCCGTCAGGCGCTGCGACGTTCAGTTGTTCGAGGACCGGACCGACCTTGTAGTCGAAGGCCGAATCGAACCCGCATTCTTCCCGCAGAAACCTGACCTTCTCCGCCGAACCGGCCGAACCGATCACGCGGCATCCGCGCAGTTTTGCCAGCTGCCCGGCCATATTTCCGACCGCACCGGCGGCTCCAGAAATATAAACCACATCGCCGGCATTTACTTCCACTAATTTCAATCCCGCCCATGCGGTCATGCCCGTCATGCCGAGGGCACCGAGGTAAACCGAGGGTGGCTGAACCTCGGGACTGACCGGATGCAGCTCTTTCGGCGAGGCGATGAAGTATTCCCGCCAGCCGAAATTCGAGGTCACGACATTACCCGGCGTAAACCCGTTCGCGCGCGACTCGATGACCTCGCCCACCGCGCCGCCTTCGAGCGGTTTGCCCAACTCAAACGGCGGGACATACGATTTCCCCTCGTTCATTCGCCCGCGCATGTAGGGGTCTACCGACATGAAGAGATTCCGAACTAGCACCTGCTGATCTTCCAGTGGCGCCAGTTCGGTTCGCGCGAGGGTAAAGTTTTCGGCGGCGGGAACTCCTTTGGGACGGGAAGCCAGCCGGATTTCGCGGCTTGTCATGTTGGACATAAAAACAAGTCGGTTTGTCCGCTCAAGAGCGGACATCGGCCAGAGACGACGGTTGTCCCCAAGAGCCGGTGAAAACGAACTGACTGGTTGCTTTGAGCTGTCTTGGGGCCAAATCACGCTCTCGCATTTCAGCCGGCATTTCGTCGACGTTCGCCTTGAATCCGATGGCCATCGCCGTCCACGCCTCGTGATGCTCCGGAATGTGGTAAAGTTCCCGCGCCCGCTCCGGGAGAATGCCGATCATCTGATGGACCGAGAGACCGCGGGCCGTCGCCTCCATTACCAAATTGGCAGAAGCCAGACCGAGGTCATGCACGGCGACGCGATTGTCTTTGTGGGTTTTCGAAAACCTCAGATTAACGACACCTAGCACTAGCACGGGGGCGGCCTTGGCCCAAGCCTGATTCGCGGGAACAAGACAGGACAGGAGTCGCGCGAATTCCCCGAGATTTTCCCGGCTCGCAATGAAATAGGTCCAAGGCTGTTCGTTATAGGAAGAGGCGGCCCAGCGTGCCGCTTCGAACAGCAAACTCAGGTCGGCCGCCGAGACCGGTCGGTCGGCAAAAGCATAAGGGCTCCAGCGTTCCGCAAGGAGTTCATGGATCGGATAATCGGGTGATGCTTTCTTCGCAGGTGGGAAGGCGGTGACGGTGTTCATGGTGATTTCGAATTCGATGCCTTCCTGGGTCAGCCGCGTTTATCGAGATAATTGTTTTCCAGTGACTACCGGGGTTTAGGGACGCGGTGTTTTGAACGACCGAGCCGCGGCGGGTCGGTTCCTTCTTGGTCACTAGCTGACAGATCTAGTGCGGTGTTTCCCGCAGACGCGGATCGTTCGATGGCTCAGTTTCAACAATGCTTCGCCCCTTGTTTTTCGGCACGGGCCTTCACGACATCGTTTTCGGCGGTCCGTTCGATGTCTGCCTTGGTGAGTTTCACAAACACTTTGGATTCTTCATAGCTGATCCGTTCGACCTTGCTGGGTGGGATCAGGATTTCCTTGCCCGCATACCAGTGGCCGGCTTCGACGACCAGTTTCCGAATCGCCCAGCTCTTTTCGTCGACGAGAAAGCCGCTCACATGGCCAATCGTTCCATCGACCGTTTCAATCTGATAGCCGGCTACGGCGTGCGTGCTTTGGAGATGTTTGTCGTCTCGATGGTGGTGGCGTGGCTGATCGGCCTCCACCTCCTCCCTAGAGGGAGGCAGGACCACCGGATAGCCGCCGAGGCCCCACATCGCACCGCCGTTCCAATAGGCCGGCCATCCATAGTAACGGTAGTATTCGACCTCGTATTGGCGGGACACCGGCTTGTGCGACTCGATGGAGGGACTGTCTTCGATCTGCTTTTTGTGCAGATTCACGTGCAGCGTCTTTTTCTCTTGGTCGACGTTTCCAAAAGCATGGGGGGAGATAAGGACGCGGCGACCCGATAGCCACGACCCCGTGTCCGCGACCAGATAGCGGATCACCCAGGTTTTGTCGTCGAAGTAAAAGTCCTGCACGTGGCCGATGGCGCCATCGCGCGCGGCGAGTTTGTTGCCGTAGAGTTCTTGGATGTTATGTAGCATAAATTTCTTTTTTCCGGGAGCGTCAAATTTTATGGGTGTGTCCATTTTAGACATTAGGGAAAGAGCGCACAGGCATTTGACCTTGAGTCTAAACTTGGACGCGGGAGGGCGCTATGGGGTGATGACCCACAACAAATCGCGGCCCGCCAGTTTAAGCCGACGACGCTGGCAGCGTAGAAGATGGAATTCGATTTACTGGCGCTCGGCTTCGCGCCGTAGCTCACAGATCAACGGCAACGCTCGGCCCGACTTCGAGGCGTCTGCGACAATGCTCAATCGGGCGGATATTAATGAACACGCTCTCGTTGACGAACAGGCCAGTCTCCAACGTCGCTCCACGTCATCGCCAAACGTCGGAGCGCCCTGACGGATCTATTCTTATCGGCATTCTTTCTTCAAGGCCACCAACAATGAAGAGGCCCGTAACTCGCTAGAATTCCGGGCCTGTAGAAAATTGGCGTCCCCACGGGGATTCGAACCCCGGTTATCTCCGTGAAAGGGAGACGTCCTAACCGGGCTAGACGATGGGGACTAACACGGAACGACGGAAGCTAGGACCCAATGCGTCTCGCGCAAGCGTAATTTCCTCCAAGGAAAACCGGGCCGAACGGCCCATGCCGTCAGCCTGCGCTTGAGTTATTTCGCCGCTGGCTGTCTTTCTGCTCTTTAGCCGATCTCCGGATGAAACTCCGCTTCTTTCCCCTCACCCTCGAGCTGCGCCACGCGTTCACTATTGCCACCGCTTCACGCACCACGACGCCAGCCATGCTCGTTGAAATCGAGCACGATGGCGTCGTCGGCTATGGCGAGGCCGCCATGCCACCCTATCTCGGCGAGAGTCAGGCCACCGCAGCGGCGTTTCTCGGGCGCGTGGACCTCAGCCGCGTCGCCGATCCCTTTCAGTTGGAGGAAATCCTGCCCGCCATCGACGCCCTCGCCCCCGGCAACACCGCCGCGAAGGCCGCCGTGGACATCGCCCTGCACGACTGGGTCGGCAAAAAACTCGGCGCACCGTGGTATCGCATCTGGGGGCTCGATCCGGCGAAGACGCCCGTGACGTCGTTCACCATCGGCATCGATACGCCCGAGATGGTCCGCCAAAAAACCCGCGAGGCCGCGCCCTACAAAATCATCAAGGTGAAGCTCGGCGGCGCCAACGACCGCGAAATGATCGACGCCATCCGCGACGTCACCGACCGGCCCATCACCGTCGATGCCAACCAAGGTTGGCGTGATCCCGCCGAGGCGTTGCGTATGATTGAGTGGCTGGCCTCGCGCGGGGTCGTCTTCATCGAGCAGCCCATGCCCAGGGCTCAGTTTGCTGACACCGCCTGGCTCCGTGAGCGCAGTCCGTTGCCCCTCATAGCAGATGAGAGCGTGCAACGCCTTGCCGATGTGCGCCGCGCCGTGGGCGTGTTCGACGGCATCAACATCAAGCTCATGAAATCCACCGGCCTCCGCGAGGCGCACAAGATGATCACTCTCGCACGCGCGCTCGGACTCAAGGTCATGCTCGGATGCATGACGGAAACCTCCTGCGCGATCTCCGCCGCCGCCCAACTCTCTCCACTCGTGGACTGGGCCGATCTCGACGGCGCCGTGCTCATCAAGAACGACGCCTTCGCCGGCGCCACCATCGTGGACGGCAAAATCAGGCTGCCCGACCGCCCCGGCATCGGCGCCGTGAAACTCTAACCCGCCTCCCCTTCCCCAGTCCGCCTCCCACCCCTCGTTGCCATGTCCGCCGTCACGCCTTTGTCCCCCACCCTCCGCGAAAAGATCGGCCAGCTCCTCAATGTCGGTTTTCGTGGCCGCGCGCCCTCCGAAAGCGACGCCATCGTCCGCGACATCCGCGAGCACCATGTCGGCGGCGTGATCCTCTTCGACCAAGAGATGGCGGGCGGCACCATCGATTCCGGTCCGCGCCGCCGCAACATCGAGTCGCCCGCGCAGGTGAAGGCGCTCATCGCCCACCTCCAATCGCACGCCGCGATCCCGCTCCTAGTTTCCGTTGATCAGGAAGGTGGCCGCGTGAATCGCCTCAAGCCCGCCTACGGTTTTCCCGCCAGCATTTCCCATCAGGAACTCGGTGAGCTCGATCGGCCCGCCGAAACCTACCGCCATGCGGAAGCCACGGCGCAAACACTCGCCGAGCTTGGTTTCAATCTGAACCTCGCTCCCGTCGTGGACCTCGATGCGCATCCCGACAACCCGATCATCAAGGGCAGGCGCCGCAGCTTCTCCGCCGATCCCGCCGCCGTCGCGCGCCACGCCGCCGAATTCGTCCGCGCCCACCGCGCGCACGGCGTGCTCACCTGCGCCAAACATTTCCCCGGCCACGGCAGCGCGACCGGCGACACCCACCTCGGTCTCGTCGATGTCACTGCGACGTGGCACGAGCGCGAACTCATCCCGTTTCAGCAGCTCATCGCGCAGGGATTGTGCGACGTGATCATGACCGCGCACGTGTTCAACGCGAAGCTCGACCCCGACCACCCCGCCACGCTTTCCAAGAAAATCATCACCGGTATCCTCCGCGAGAAACTCGGCTACGATGGCGTGATCACCAGCGACGACATGGAGATGAAAGCCATCTCTAGTCACTACGGCTTGGAAAACTCCGTGCCCGCCGCCATCGAGGCCGGCATCGATGTGCTCTGCTTCGGCAACAATCTCACTTACGACCCCGGCATCGGCGGCAAAGCCATCGCCATCCTCGCGCGTGCGGTCGAGTCCGGCCGCATCAGCGAGGAACGTATCGACGTTTCCTACCAGCGCGTCCTCGCGCTGAAACGCAAAGCCGCGCTCCTCGCCTGAACGCACGCTACGCCGACCGCCCACCCCCTGCATCGCGCTCCGACCCACCGCCCCATGATTCGTCTCCTTTCCCGCTGCACCGGCGCACTTCTCGCGATCACTTCGCTGCTCCTTTTCACAAGCTGTCATCTCGGCCTGCCACGCACCTTTGTGCCGCGGAAGGGCGATGAGATCATCGTGGCCGGCCGCGCCTTTCACACCGGCACCCGCGTCGTCACCTGGATGGACCCGGGCGGCTACGATGCCTACCGCGTCGAGCGCCGCTTCAGCCCCTACGCCGAGAGCAGCTACGAGAAAACCATCGCCGCGGTGAAAGACATCACCACGCCCAACCGCTACAGCGCGCGCACCCACACACTCTCCCCCGAGCAGATCGAGCGCGTGCGCGGCGGTGGCTGGGAGCTGTCCGAACTCCAAAAGGTCATCGACCAGTTCGTGATCCACTACGACGTGTGCGGCATCAGCAAAGTCTGCTTCAACGTCTTGCACGACCATCGCGGGCTCAGCATCCACTTCATGTTGGATCTCGACGGCACCATCTACCAGACGCTCGACCTCAAGGAGCGCGCCCGCCACGCCACGATTTCCAACGACCGCTCCATCGGCGTTGAGATCGCCAACATGGGCGCCTACCCGCCCACCGATACCAAGATCCTCGACGAATGGTATCAACGCGACGGCCAGGGCCGCACGTTCATCAAGATCCCCGAGCGCATCGGCGACCCGATGATTCGCACGAAAAACTTCACCGGACGTCCCGCCCGCCCCGATCTCATCCGTGGAAACGTGCAGGGTCAGGATCTCGTGCAATACGATTTCACCCCGCAGCAATACAAGGCGCTCATCAAACTCACCGCCGCCCTCGGCAAAGTATTTCCGCAAATCAAAATCGAAGTCCCGCGCGACGCCGCCGGCAAAGTCCTCGATCACAAATTGCCCGATGCCGAACTCGCCGCCTACAAGGGCGTGCTCGGCCACTATCACATCCAGACCAACAAAACCGACCCCGGTCCTGCCTTGCAGTGGGAAAAAGTGATCAAGGGCGCCCAAGCCTTGGTCCGATAGCGCGGAAGCCATCGCCGCCTCCGCCGGCTTGCGGTTGACGGAAAGTGGTCGTGGGGTTTTTCAGAACCTATGCGGCGAATCCCCTCCGCGCCCACATGAGCTCCAAAACCATGAAATCCCCGCGGCAAGTTCTGTCCTGCGTATTGATATTTTTGGCAGCCAGTCTGGCACGAGCCGCCGCCGCGGATTCGGTCGCCTTCGTCGATGTGACTGTGCTTCCCATGGATTCCGAGCGCGTGCTCGCCCACCAGACCGTTCTTGTCACCGGCTACCGCATTGTCCAAGTCGGCCCCACCGCCACCGTGAAAATCCCCGCCAACGCCCGCCGCATCGACGGCGTCGGTAAGTTTCTCATCCCAGGTCTTGGCGAGATGCACGGCCACAATCCGCCGCTCGGCTCCTCGCAGGCCTATATCGAGCAGATCTATTTCCTCTTCGTCGCCAACGGCGTGACAACCGTGCGCGGCATGCTCGGCTGGCCCGGTCAGCTCGAACTCCGCGACCAGGTCAAAGCCGGCACCATTACCGGGCCCTCGCTCTACCTTGCGGGCCCGAGCTTCACGGGTAACGGCGCCAACGCCGTCCTTTCGCCGGTCGCCGCCGAGCAACGCGTTCGCCAGCAAAAAGCCGAGGGCTGGGATTTGCTCAAAGTTCACCCCGGCCTGAAGCTCGAAGTTTACGACGCGATGGCCAAGACCGCCGACGAAGTGGGCATCCGCTTCGCCGGTCATGTGCCCGCCGCCGTGGGCCTAGTTCATACCATCGAGCGCCGTCAGCAGACGATCGACCATCTCGACGGCTACATCGAGTATCTCGGCGCCGAAGAAAGCCCCGTCGATCCCGCCAAGCTTGCCACCATCGTGAAGCTCACGCGCGACACCGGCACCGCCGTCGTGCCGACCATGCCGCTCTGGGAAACCATCATCGGTGCCGCCGATCTCGAAAAACTCCTCGCCTACCCCGAGCTCCGCTACATGCCCGCCAAGGAGGTCGCCCGCTGGAAATCCGTTTACGAACGCCGCACCTCCGATCCGAAATTCTCCAAATCCCGCGCCCTCCAAATCGCCGCCAACCGCCAGACTGTCCTCAAAGCGCTCGCCGACGGCGGCGTGACGATCCTCTTCGGCACCGACGCGCCGCAGGAATTTAGCGTCCCCGGATTTTCCATTCATCGTGAGATGAAATCCAACGTCGCCGCCGGCCTCACCCCTTACGAAGTCCTCCGCTCCGCCACGAAGAACGTCGGCGAGTATTTCAAAACCAAGGACACCTTCGGCCTCGTCGCCCCCGGCCACCGCGCCGACCTCGTCCTCCTCGATGCGAACCCGTTCACCGACATCAGCAATGTCGACAAACGCGCCGGCGTGATGCTCCGCGGCCGCTGGCTCCCCGAGTCCGAGATCCAAGCCGGCCTCGCGAAAATCGCCGCCGCGCACGTGGTGGCCAAGTGAGCCCACGCCTCCGCACGTAATGCAGGGCCTCCGCCCCGCCCTCCACGCCACGGCAAATCTTGCTTGCGGTCCGCGCAGCACTAACTTTTCGGATCATGGCGGCAACGAATCAGGATATCCGCTGGAGAAAGCGGTTGCAGAGCTTCCGCAAAGCTTTCGGCCAGCTCTCGGCGGCGGCGGAACTGGCCGGGCAGCGGCCGCTTTCGGAATTGGAATAGCAGGGTCTAATTCAGGCGTTCGAGTTCACCCACGAACTCGCTTGGAACACGTTTAAGGATTTTCTCGAATCACGCGGCGCCGCGAACCTCTACGGCTCGAAAGACGCCACCCGCGAAGCCTTCGCCCGCGGGCTGATCACCAATGGCGACGACTGGATGGCGATGATCCAAGGCCGCAACCGCAGCAGCCACACTTACAATGAAAAGACCGCGCGCGAGCCGGCTGAGGCCATCCTCCGCATCTTCGTGCCGGAATTTGCCAGATTCGCCGGGAAATTCGCGGAGCTTGAGCGAGGGGAATCATGATCCCGTCTCACGGCATTTCGGAATCCACGATCGCGGCAATCAACGGCGTGCTGGCTCGCTTTCCCGGTTTGGAGCTGGCCGTGTTGTTCGGGTCACGCGCCCAGGCGATCCACAAGCCCGGCTCCGACATCGATCTAGCCCTATCGGGTTCCGGCCTCGACTGGCGCACCGTCGGGCGGGTCTACGATGCACTTGATGATCTTCTCCTCCCGTATCGATTCAGCTTGATCGTGCACGACCGCTCGACCGATGCGGAAGTCGCCGCGCATATCGCCCGGGTCGGCGTTCCTATATTCGAACGAGGGGCTGTCGCCGGACGGTCTTGGACATCGCCCCCTACTCCGCCCGCTTTCCAAAGCCCGGCTCGATCTTGATCAACGCCGTCGCCGCGAACGACGGGATCGTCGCGATCAGGACCCAGATGAAGAAATTCACATAGCCGAGTTTGTCCTGAATCCAGCCCGCCGCCATGCCCGGCAGCATCATTCCGAGCGCCATGAACCCGGTGCAGATCGCGTAGTGCGCCGTCTGGTTTTCCCCGCGCGCCAGCATGATCATGTAGAGCATGTAGGCCGCAAAACCGAAGCCGTAGCCAAACTGTTCCACCGCGAGCAGGCTGCTGATCACCCCGATACTCTCCGGCTGGGCGAGAGACAGATAAACGAAGACCATATTGGGCGTGTTCATCGCAAAGATCATCGGCCAGAGCATCCGCTTCAGCCCATAGATCGAGATGATCCATCCACCGAGAATGCCGCCGATCACGAGTGAAGCCACGCCCACCGTGCCATACACGAGGCCCACTTGTTGCGTGGTAAGTCCGAGCCCGCCGATCTCACGCCCATCGAGCAGAAAGGGCGTCACGAGCTTCAGCGCCTGCGATTCCGCAAACCGGTAGAGCAGCAGAAATCCCAGAGCCGCGCCGATCCCGGGTTTTTTGAAAAAGAGCACAAACACGCCCGCGAAATCCGCCAAAATACGGCCCGTGCGCGGCGCCGGCCGATCCGCCTCGGGCTTCGGCAACACAAAGTAGTGATAAAGTCCCGCCAGCACGAAGAACCCACCGAGAATCAGAAACACCATCGACCACGCCTTGGTGAAATCGCCCCGTTTCCCCGCGAGATAGCCCGCGAGATACACCAGCCCGCCCTGCCCCGAGAGCGTCGCCATCCGGTAGAACGTGCTGCGCACACCGACAAAGGCCGCCTGCCGGTGCGGCGGCATTGCGAGGAGATAAAAACCGTCCGCCGCGATGTCATGCGTCGCCGAGCTGAACGCCAGCAACCAAAACACGGCGAGCGACGCCTGAAAATAGGCTGGCCCCGGCAGCGTGAGCGCGACCGACGCGAGCGCGCCACCGACCACGAGTTGCAACGACACAATCCAGAATCGTTTCGTGCGAAACAGGTCCACCAGCGGCGACCACAGCGGCTTGATGACCCACGGCAGATACAGCCAGCTCGTGTAGAGCGCGATGTCAGTGTTCGAGACCTTGAGATTCTTATACATGACGACCGCGAGCGTCATCACGACCACGTAGGGAATGCCCTGACAAAAATAGAGCGATGGGATCCAGCGCCACACGTTGGGTGATTTGGGGGCGGGAGATGCGTTCATGGGAGGGAATAAACGGGGGGAGCGCGTTGACCTCAACGCGCTATGGACGCGGGCTGGGCGTGAAGCGGCGGCGGAGACTGCGAGCGCGTTGGGGACCACGCGCTCCACCTCGGAACAGCATCAAGCGCGAGTGTAACGCGCGGGCTCTCGTTGCCGAGGTAATCCACCGCGCTCACCACGAGCTTATCCACCGCGCCGAACGCCGGATCGGCCGCCAGACTGATCGCGGTTTCGCCAGCGGGCTGAACCGCGAAGCGCCAGTGTTTTCCCTGTCGGCGCCAGATCGCGTAAACTGCCGCAGGTTTGCCGGGGCCGGCGGCCGTGATCGCAGATTCTCCCTCACGCCGGAGCGTCGGCGCACCCGGCGCGGTCGCGTCGAGCCATGGCGTCGCCGGCACGAGTGCGGCCTGCGCATAGGGGCCGGCGGCCA